>JBGOUY010000048.1:0-19061 GCA_041477795.1 bacterium | reverse complement strand
CCGGCGAGATTGAGCACCGGCACCACGCCGCCCATCACCGTGGGGAACTGCAGCAGCCCGGCCGCATCCAGCTCTTCCACCGGCAGCGGCATGTCCGACGCGCCGAACGTGACGGTCTTGGCCTTGATCTGCTTGATCCCGCCGCCCGAGCCGATGGACTGGTAGTTCAGGCCGATCCCGGTCTGCTTCTTGTAGGCGTCGGCCCACTTGGCGTAGATCGGATAGGGGAACGTCGCGCCGGCGCCGGAGATTTCCGCGCCGTGCGCGGCACCCACAGCCAGCAGCGCCAGGGGCAACACGAGGGCTGCCAGCAGCGCGCCTCGCAGGCAAGTCAGCCGATTCTTCATGAGCAATCCCGATGAAGCGATGGGGCGCGCAGAGCGCCCGGCATCGTGGTTGGAATGGACGGGGCCGCGTCCTGGCCCCCATGCCTTGCAGTCTGCTCCCCGATTGTTCGCGCCGTGTTAAGCTGGGGTGAGCATTCGATTCCAGCGTCCCACCGCGCTGCCGCAGTGGCGGCGGGGCGCGGCCTGTGTCAGGCTGGGATGCCACGCGGCGGACTGCGGCCGTCGCCAGACCAGGACCCTGTCATGAACGAATTCGCGCTCCGCCCGCCCCCGCTCCGCCGTGTCCCGCGGCGACGCCCCGGCACCGCTGTGCAATCCACAGTGCGGGCGGTCGTGCGTCAGGCCGCGCCGCTGCTGGCCGCGCTGCTGCTGGCGCTGGCAGGCTGCCAGGGGGAAAAGCAGAACACCGGCTCGGAGGGCACCGCCGCCGTGCCCATCGCCATCGGCGCCGCGCCGGGCGCGAGCTTCTCCGGCACCGTGGGCCAGGCGCCCGCCAGCAGCTTCTACTCGGTCACCACCCCGACGGGGCTGGCCACGCGTGTCATCACCCTGACCAACCTCACGGACGACGCGGATCTGGCCGTCTTCACCGACGCGGGGTTCGCCAGCAAGTACTGCTCCAGCTCCACCGGGGGCACCGCGACGGAAAGCTGCAGTCCCCCATCCCCCGTCGACACCGCCGCGCTCTATATCCAGGTCAAATCCTACAGCGCCACCGGCACGACCTACCTGCTGACGGTCAACTGACCCTCTGTGAAGGCAGCCCGGCGGCCGCTCCAGCGTGGCTGCCCCGCCGCACCCGCCCCCCCGCCGCCCCCGGCGCCGCTCAGCCCCTGCACCGCTCAGCCCCGGCGCAGCCAGACTCCGCTCAGCACGTAACCCGCGCCCGCCAGCGCCAGCCCCTCGCCCGTGCTGCCGGCGGGCAGACCCGGCCCGGCGTCCCGCTCCAGCCGCCAGCGCAGCGCCCGCGCACTTCCCGAGGCTTGCGGCGCGGCACGCGGTGCCGCCCCTGGCTCCGGCGCGGCCGTCACGGTCGCATCCTGGAAGCCCAGGTACACGCCCCCATGCGGGTAGAGCGCCTTGAAGAGGCTCTCCTTGGCGGAGAACAGGCGCATGAAGGCCAGCGGCCGCTCGGCCGCGGGCAGCGCCTCCCAGCGCTCGCGTTCCTCCGGGCGCAGGATGCGGCGCAGCAGGGCCGGCGAGGGCGCGCGCACGGCCTCCAGGTCCACCCCGATGCCCAGGTATGCCTCCGCGCGGGCCACGGCCGCGGCGGCCCAGCCGCGGTGGTGCGTGATGGCCCCGACGAATCCGGCCGGCCAGCGCGGCCGCCGCGCATCCTCCCGCAGCAGCGGCGTGGCGGCGAGCTCCGCCGCGCGCCGGGGGTCTGGCGCGGCCAGCGCGGCCAGGGCGGCGCGGGCGCAGCCGCGCCCCAGCGTGAATTCCAGCACCCGGCGCGGGGCGGCGCGCGCGCTCAGCAGCGCCCGCTCGGCCGGCAGCAGCGCCAGCCGCCCGGCCGCCTCCGGCCCTGCCTGGTGGAAGGCCACGTCGGGCGGAAAGGGCGACTCCCAGCGCGGCGGGGGCGCTGCCGGGGCGTGCTCGGCGCCGGGGGCAGCGGGGGCGGCGGAAGCCCCCAAGGCACGGCGGGAGCGGTCGGCGGCGGGATCCATGGCGCGGTGGCGGCCCCCCTCGCCGGGCTGGCGCGAGACGGCACGCTTATTGATTGCCTTGCTTGGCAGCGCGGATTGCGAGTGGTTCATTCTGCACGGCGGGCACGGATTTGCAAAGCTTCGCGCCGGGATGGCGGTGCTGCGTCATGGTGCTGGGAGGCCTCCTGCTGGCCCTTGGCGTGGCGGAGCGGCCTGCCCTGGCGGTCAACAACACGGGGATCGGGCCGCTCTCCATCCGCAACCAGTTCCCGATCACCCTGCGCTTCCTGGATTATACCCCGGAACCCCCGGCCACCCTGCGCGACGGCATCGTCGAGCTGCGCTACCAGTTCGAGCTGACCAATACCTTCATCAACGCCCAATCGCCGCTGGCCAACTCCTCCACGGTCATCACGCGCACCCAGGTGGCCGCGGGCCTGACCCCGGCCAACTTCCCCGCCACCGGTTATGGCGTCTACGTCGACGCGGAGACGCGCCGCCAGGTGCTGCGCCTGAACTACGGGCTCTCGAACAGCTTCGAGGCGGGCCTGGAGATGGCCTGGGTCACCTACGGCGGGGGCTTCCTGGATTCCCGCATCGAGGGGGTGGAGCACATGGCCGGCGGCTTCAACAAGGACCGCCAGTTCTCCGACCGCAACCGCTTCGACTTCTATGTCACGAAGGATGCGGGAACCAGCAACAGCTTCCTGATCGCTTCCAGCCAGCCGGCCAGCAACGTCATGCAGGACCCCGTGCTGAGCGTGAAGTGGAACCTGGGCCAGGGCGGGGACGTGTTGCCGGCGCTGACGGTCAAGCTCGCCTACAAGCGGCCGCTGGAGCGCAATCCCACGGGCGAGCGCGCCCTGGTGAGCAGCGGGGGCGCGGACTTCGGCTACTATTTCCTCTTCTCCAAGGCCGTGGGGGACGTGGTGGGGCACATCCAGGTGGGCCAGACCAAGCTGGAGGTGGCGCCCAACACCTTCGCCGACCGCCTGCGGCACCGCATGTTCGGCCTGGAGTTCCGCTGGAGCGAGGTCAGCTCATTCATGCTGCAGTCGGTGACGCAGACCAGCATCTTCCTGCGCAACGACATGCCGGGCACGCGGGACTTCGACATGTCGCGGCCCACGGACGTGCTGGTGTTCGGCTACAAGCACCTGTCGCGCACCTTCCTGTTCGAGCTGGGCGGCATCGAGGACTACAACCAGCAGCGCAACGAGTCGGACATCAGCTTCTACTTCTCCCTGGGGTGGCGATGGTGACGCGCATGGACAAGGCGACCGGCGCCGCCCGGCCGGGCAGCGCGCCGCGCGCGCCCCGCCGCAGGGCGGCACGAGCCGACACGACGGCCCTGCTGGCGCCGCTGCTGCTGACACCGCTGCTGCTGGCGGTGCTGCTGGCGGTGCTGCTGCTGGGCGCGCGCCCGGCCGCGGCACAGGACGGCACGCTGTACTTCGTCACCATCAAGAAGGGCGTGAGCGACGCCTCCAGGTCGGGCGAAACGATCTTCAGCAACTTCGCGCAGAGCGCCCACGGTCCCCTGCAGGGCGAGCACAAGCTGAACACGCGCGGGGTGGAACTGGACATCTACAGCGTCTCGCGCAGCAGCGCGGGCCTGGGGATCGGGATGGAGGTGGTGGAGTACAACCAGTCGTTCTATCTGCAGGATGGCGAGAAGGTGACCCTGGACGCCAAGGGCGTGCTGTTCTCGCTCAAGACCTTCCTGCGCCTGGGGCCGGTCTTCCCCTTCGTCGGCGTGGGGCTGGGCAACTACTACGTGAACTATTCGCAGGCGGCGGCCGCCATCTCCTTCCGCGATTCGCCGGACAGCGTATACAACGCGCGCGTGGGCGTGCGCATCCTGCTCGGCCGGCTGGGGCTGCTGCTGGAGGCGGGCGATACGCGCGCCAAGCTGCCCATCCAGACGGACGTGGGGCGGGCCACGCTGGAGCTGGGCGGCAGCTACCAGAACGTCGGGCTGTCCTGGGTGTTCTAGCCGCGGGCGGCGGCTGCACAGGTCGCATGGCGAGCGGAAGGGCCCCGGCCTCGGCTGCCGGGCACTGCCGCAGTCGTCCCGCCGCGCCGCTACAGGATGTTCGCCGCCATCTCGGCCAGGGAGGAGCGCTCGCCGCGCACGAGCGTGACGTGCCCGGCCAGCGGCAGGCGCTTGAAGCGCTCCACCACGTGGCTCAGGCCGTTGGAGATCGAGTCCACGTAAGGATTGTCGATCTGGTAGGGATCCCCCGTCAGCACGATCTTCGTGCCTTCGCCCACCCGCGTGATGATGGTCTTGATCTCGTGGGGCGTGAGGTTCTGCGCCTCGTCCACGATCATGAACTGGTTGGGGATGCTGCGCCCGCGGATGTACGTGAGCGGCTCGATGTTGATCAGCCCCTGGTCGATCAGCGTCTCGTAGCCCTTGACCGGGTGGTGCTTGGAGACCGGCGAGCCGATGAGGAACTCCAGGTTGTCGAAGATCGGCTGCATCCAGGGCTCCAGCTTCTCCTGCGCCGTGCCGGGCAGGTAGCCGATGTCCTTGCCCATCGGGAAGATCGGGCGGGAGACGAGCATCTTGGTGTACGTGTTCTCGTCCATCATCATCTGCAGACCCACGGCCAGGGCGAGCAGGGTCTTGCCCGTGCCGGCCTTGCCCATCAGCGTGACGATGGAGACGGCCGGGTCGAGCATGATCGCCAGCGCCAGCGCCTGCTGCGGATTGCGCGGGGCGAGGCCCCAGTTGCCGACGCTCAGATCCGGGATGGGCTGGAAGCCTTGCGTCTCGTCCAGGTAGCGGAACACCAGGTACGCGTCCGGCCGGTCGCGATCCTGCACGATCACGCCCTGGTTGGGGTAATAGCTGCCCTCGAAGTGCACGCGCGGGCTCTGGCGGTAGCGCTCCAGCTCCGCCGCGCTGGCCTCGATGCGGTTCCAGCCGTCGTAGAGCTCGGAGGTGGAGCCCCGTTCCGCCTCGTAGCTGGTGGCCTGGATGCCCATCGCATTGGCCTTGATGCGGATGTTGGTGTCCTGGCTCACCAGCATCAGCGGACGGGCATCCTCCTGCTCCAGCAGTTGCAGGGCGCAGGCCAGCACGCGGTTGCCCGAGCGCCGCATGTCCAGCTCGCGCGGCAGCGCCACGCCATCGTCATTCCAGATGTGGACGCGAAAGGTGCTGCCGTTGGGCTGCCTGACGCCGGCGGCCAGGCTGCCCGTGCGGCGATAGGTGTCGATGGTCTTGGAGACCAGCCGCGCGTTGCGCCCCGTTTCGGTCACCTCGGACTTGAACTGGTCGATCTCCTCGATCACGGTGATCGGCACGATCACTTCGCCGTCGGGGTAGGCCTGCAGCGCATTGGGGTCGTAGAGCAAGACGTTGGTATCCAGCAGGTAGCGCGTCGGTCCAGTCATGGGTCTCGCAGGATCGGTTCGCGACGGCGAAGCGGACAATCAGGCCGGGTCGGCCGGGGGTGGCCGGTGCGCGGTGCGCCAGGAAGCGCGTGGATGCATGCGCGGGTGCGGGCCTGGGCTGCGGTCAGCCGGGTGGATCTGCGGGAGGGCCAGGCGGCCACTCCCTCCGCATCCAGTGTGCGCCCACGCGCGGCCGAAATGCAATCGTGCGCCCGCCTGCGGCCGCACCGCTCCCGTGCCCGCCGGCGCGCGACGCTACGCGGCTTGGCAATGCCCGGCGCATTGGGGTATACGGAGGGGCATCTTTTCCTTTGCTTCGCCTGCACCGGTGAATTGCTCGTTGCCTCAACGTTCCCGCGAAAGGGAACGCTGCAAGCGGATGGTAACCGGTCAGGCGGCAGGTTCGGGCCCCGCGTATGAGTCGATGGGGTCGCACGCGTTCGTCGCGTCGGCAGAAACCTTCAGGAGGGGGAGCACCCATGGCCAGCAAATGGAGTCTGTCGGGGGACTACTTCGAGACCTGCAACTGCGAAGCGGCCTGCCCTTGCGTTTTCCTCAGCCCGCCCAACGATGGCGAGTGCAACGTGGTGGTGGCGTGGCACATCGACCGCGGCAGCTATGGCGCCGTCAAGCTGGACGGCCTTAATGTGGCCCTGGCGGTGCACTCGCCGGGCGAAATGACCAAGCACAAGTGGAAGGCCGCGGTGTACCTGGACGACAAGGCCAGCGCCCCGCAGCAGGAGGCGCTCACGACGATCTTCTCCGGCCAGGCCGGCGGGCACCCCGCCGTGCTGGCGTCCTTCGTGGGCGAGATGGTGGGCATGAGCAAGCTCCCCATCGCCTACAAGAAGGAGGGCAAGGGGCGCTCGCTCACGCTGGGCAAGGTCGGCAGCGCCAGCATCCAGCCCATCGAGGGCCAGGGCGGCGCCGAGATCACGGTCAATAACCATCCCCTCTGCATCTCCCCGGGCCATCCGGTGGTGGTGCATCGCTCCAAGGAGCTGAAGCTGAAGGACGCCGGGTTCAACTGGGCTTTCAGCGGCAAGAACGGCTTCAGCGCGGCCTTCGCCTACACGGGCGGCTGAGCGCGCCGGGCGGCGCCGGTCCCGGCTGCGGGCGCGCCGCCCCGCCGCCGCAGGATCCTTCCAGCACGGGGAGCGTCCGCATGGGTTCGACTGCCTTGGCGATCAGCCGCCAGCGCCTGCTGGTGCTGCTGGGCCTGGCCGGCGTGTGCGCGCTGGCCTGGACCTATACGATCTGGCAGGCGGTGGGTATGCCCCCCGGCAGCGGGGCCGGCATGGCCCTGCCCGCGCCGGGCATGGCCGGGAGCGCTGGCATGGCCGGGATGGCCGGCAGCGCCGGCATGGCGATGGCCATGCCGCGGCAGGCGCCCTGGGACGCCATCGCGCTGGCGCTGACGTTCGCCATGTGGGCGGTGATGATGGTGGCGATGATGGTGCCCGCCGCCGCGCCGATGGTGCTGATGTTCAACCGGGTGGCCACGGAGCGCGCCGCCAAAGGCCAGCCTGCCGTGCCCACGGCGGTCTTCCTGGCGGGCTACCTGGCCGTGTGGAGCGCCTTCAGCGTGCTGGCCACCGCCGCGCAGTGGGGCCTGCACGAGGCCGCGCTGCTCTCGCCGATGCTGGCGGCGACCCGTCCCTGGCTGGGCGGGGGGCTGCTGCTGGCGGCGGGCACGTTCCAGTTCACGCCGCTCAAGCAGGCCTGTCTGGCCAAGTGCCGCTCGCCCCTGGGCTTCCTGCTTACCGAGTGGCGCGAGGGCGTGCGCGGGGCGCTGGTGATGGGCGTGCGCCACGGCGGCTATTGCACGGGCTGCTGCTGGGCGCTGATGGCCCTGCTGCTCGTGGGCGGCGTGATGAACCTGGTCTGGGTGGCCGCGCTGGCCGCCGTCGTGCTGGGGGAAAAGGCACTTCCGCGCGGCGCCCTGCTGGGCAAGGTCGGCGGGCTGGGGCTGATCGTCTGGGGTACCTGGGTGGCGGCCCGCGGCGGGTCCTGATGCGGGGCCGCGCAGCCGGTAGCATACACAGCCGTTAGGGGAGGGAGCATGAGCAACGGAGCGCTGACCAAAGGGCTGGATCGGCAGGTATTGCGCGAGGCGGTGCAGCAGGAATACCGCGAGGTGGCGCAGCATCCGGACAAGGGGTTCCACTTCCACACCGGCCGCAAGCTGGCCGGCATCGTGGGGTACCGCGACGACTGGCTGGCCTGCGTGCCGGAGGACGTGCTGGCCTCCTTCGCGGGTACTGGCAACCCGTTCGCCATCGCGCCCCTCGCGCCCGGCGAGCGCGTGGTGGACCTGGGCTGCGGGGCGGGCATCGACAGCTTCATCGCCGCGCACCAGGTGGGCAGCACGGGCAGCGTCGTCGGCGTGGACATGACCGACGAGATGCTGGCCAAAGCCCGGGCCGCGCACAAACGCTCCGGGCTCGACCACCTGCGCTTCGAAAAGGGCTACCTGGAGGCGCTGCCCGTTGCCGACGGCTGGGCGGACGTCATCATCTCCAACGGCGTGGTGAACCTGTGCCCGGACAAGCTCGCCGCGTTCCGCGAGATGAAGCGCGTCCTCAAGCCGGGCGGGCGCCTGCAGATCGGCGACATCCTGGTCAGCAAGCCGGTGAGCGAGAAGGCCAGGCAGAACATCGACCTGTGGACCGGGTGAATTGCCGGCGCTCTGCTGGAAGCAGAGCTGGAGGCGGTGGTGAAGGCGGCGGGCTTCCGCGACTTCGCCGTGACCTGGAAAGCCACCGTGTTCGACGGCGCCCCGCAGAAGTCCAGCGCGGCCGCCTTTGGCACGGTCGGCATCAACTTCCGTGCCCGCAAGCCATAGCTGCTGCGGGCCTCAAGCTGCTGACGCCGATTGCGGCAAGCGGGCGCAGTCGCGGGCGGCAGAGTCGTCACATGAGCAGCGATCAACCGGAGGGAGATTATGAAAGCGCAGAACTCCAGCCTGAAGCAGGGCGCGATGCTGATGCTGATCGCGTCCCTGGCGTTTATCGGCTACGCAGTGGTGTTCTTTTTCCGCAACTTCATGAGTAGTGGCTTCGAGCTGGGCGTGGAGACGCTCAACGGCATCACGCGGGACAATCTGAACACGCTCAATCCCGCGATCGTGCACTACATCGGTCACCTGCACGTGGCGACGGCCGGCTTCATTGCCGCTACGGGCATCGCGGTGGCCGGGCTGTCCTGGTACGGCGTCCGCCGCGGGGAGTGGTGGGCGTGGATCACGGCGGTGGCCGCGCCGGTGGTGGGGCTGGCCGTGGCCCTGCCCTATCACTACACGGGCACGTTCCAGCTCAACTGGGTCACGCACTTGGGCCCGATCTACCTCGCTACGCTCGTGTTCGTGGTGGGTGCGCTGCTGGCGTTGCGTGGGATGCCTCGCCGCGCCTGATGCGGCGGCCGGGGGGGTCGGGGCGCTGGTCAGCCGGCGCCAGGATCCCCTCGCCGTGCCGATCCCCAGGCGGCGCATGCGCTCTTCCAGCGGGGGATGGGTGGCGAAGAGGGCGGCGCAGCCGCGCCCCGAGCCGGCGATCTTGAGCGTGGCCGGGGCGTGGTTCTCATCGCCCGCAGGGGCACGGCTCCGGCATGCACGGCGGATCGCGACGCACGGTCGGGCTCGGTTCTGAGGGAGGCAACATGGCCGACATTCCGACTTGGTGGGCCAAGGGCCTGCTGTTCGAGAACTGCAACTGCGCCTCGGTCTGCCCCGCCCACCTATCGTTCCACCAGCCGTGCCATCACGAGCGGTGCGTCGGGTATTGGGCGATTCACATTGAGCACGGCAGGTGGGGCGAGCAGGAACTGGACGGACTGACCGCCGTCGTCGGCTACGATGCCCCGCAACTGATGATGGAAGGCGACTGGATGCGGGAGCTGCTCCTCGATGCGCGGGCCAATCCCGTGCAACGCGAGGCGCTGGAACAGATCTTCGACGGCAAGGCAGGATCCGGCTGGGCGATCGTGGCCGGATTCTTTCGCGCGGGCAACGTGCCGCGCTACGTGCCGATCACGGTGCGCCAGGAGGGGCGCCGCATCGAACTCGCCGTGGGGGACATCGCCGCATCGTCGCTCGAATGGATCAAGGGGGTCGATGCGGCGCGTCCTGTTGTCATCGAGAACCTGCCCAACAAGATTCACGGCGCGCAACACCGGCTGGCGCAAGGATCGTCGCGCTTTTCCGGTGCCGTCGTGCGCTTCGAAATCAATCGCAGCAACGCGATTACCTCGTCGTTCTCCTGGCAGGGGCCGTAGGCGGCGGCACTACCGCAGCGGCCAGCGCTGCGCGCAGGCTCGTCGCAGTGCGGAGGCTTGCGGCCGCTGGATCTGGCGCGTCAACGGCCGGAGGCGCCTCAAGCCCCCGTCGCGGGCGCGGACTTCTGCGTGCGGGCCCGCGCCAGGTCTGCCCGGCGCTGCGTCTCGGCTTCCTCGGAGAGGAAGGGCTGCTCGTCGGAGAAGATCAGGCGCATCCAGTCGCGGCGCTCGCTCCACTCGAAGGGCGTCTGCACCAGCGTTCCCGGCGCCGTGGCCTGCTCCAGCAGACGGAGGCCCGTGCGCAGGATGGCGCGCTGGTTCTCCGGGTCGTGCGGGCGGCCACAGGGGCTCCCGAGCGGGTAGTTGGTGAACACGGCGCGGGGCGTGAAGGCGCTCTCGGTGATGTCGCGCGCCACGGTGAAGACCACCGTGGGCAGGCCGTTGGCCTCCAGGTGCCGCGCGACCAGACTGACCGTCTGGTGGCAGACCGGTCACACGGGCGTCAGCAGCACCGCGTCCACGCCCTCCGCGCGGGCGCGGCGCAGCACCTCGGGCGCGTCCACCTGCAGCACCTTGCGATGGCTGTAGTTGGGCAGCAGCCGCAGCGCCTCGGCGGCCAGTGAGCCGATCTCGCCCGCGGCCACCAGCTCGCGCAGGCGCGCCAGCGGGAAGAACGCGTCCAGGTCCGCCATGTCCGTCTGGAAGCGGTCGTGATCCTCGCTGGTCGAGCGCAGGCGCGCCGCCGGCAGGTCGGCCGGCACGGGGAACACCTCCAGCGCGTTGGTGCCGATGACCTGCGGCTCCTCGGTGGGCCGCCCCTGCTCGTCCAGGATCACCAGCGAGGCCGTGGAAACCAGCATCACGCGGCACTGCGCAAGAGGCTTGCGCAGCGGCGTGAACGGGCCGTCCGTGAAGTGCGCCCAGCGGTACTCGGCGCGGTAGCCCTGGCGGCGGTAGTACTCGCGCGTCTTGTCGATGTAGCGGACGGTGTCCGCTGTGGGGTCTGTCATGGGGCGGCCTCCTGCCTGACGGTGCGGGTGCACCCCATCCTGCTCCCGCAGCGCGGCCGTGCCAAGCGGGCTGCGCCGCGCTGCCGGCGACCGCGCCGCAGGCCTACCGGCCGGTCTCGAGCCGCCGGATGCGCGCTTCCAGCGGGGGATGGGTGGCGAAGAGCGAGGCGAAGCCGCCCGGCCGGCCGGCGATCTTGAGCGTGGCCAGGGAGTGGTTTTCCTCCGCCACCCGCTCGCTGCTGCGCCCCAGGGCGCGCAGGGCGTCGATCATCTTCTCGCGCCCGGCGAGCTGGGCCCCGCCGCGGTCCGCGCGGAACTCGCGCCGGCGCGAGAAGCCGGCCACCACGATCATGCCCAGCACGGACAGCGCGATCTCCAGCCCGATCGTGATCGCGAAGCGCGCCCAGTAGCGGCTCTCCTCGCGCAGGTTGGAGGTCACCGCGAAGGCGATCACACGCGCCAGGAACATCACGATGGCGTTCACCACGCCCTGCAGCAGCGTCATGGTGACCATGTCGCCGTTGGCGATGTGGGTCACCTCGTGCCCCAGCACGCCCTCGATCTGCGGGCGGTCCATGCGCGCGAGCAGGCCGCTGGAGACGGCCACCAGCGCGCGCGAGCGCGTGGGCCCGGTGGCGAAGGCGTTGACCTCCGGGCTCTCGTAGACGCCCACCTCGGGCGGGGCCGGCAGCCCGGCGCGCTGGGCCAGGTGGTGCACGGTGCCCACCAGCCAGCGCAGGTCCGCATCGGCCACGTCGGGCGCGATCACCTGCACGCCCAGCATCCACTTGGCCATCAGGCGCGAGAGCGCCAGGGAGATGAACGCGCCGCCCATGCCCCACACCAGGGTGAACACGGCGAGCTGCGTGTAGTCGATGCCGTAGGCGCTCAGGTAGGGCTGCACGCCCAGCAGCGAGAGCACGATGCTGATGGTCACCACCACCAGCAGGTTGACGGCCATGAACAGCAGGATGCGCTTGGCGAATCCCATAGATTCCGTGAGGCTCAGTGCAACCGGTGAACGGCGCCGACCCGCGGGGGTCGCTGAGACAATTCTAGCACAGGGGCCCGGCCGCGAAAGCGCCCCCCAGGGGGCGCTGGGGCGGGCAGGGGGGGGAGGCCGGGGCACGGGCGGGGCCTCCCCCTGGCCCCCTCCGAAGGAGGGGGAACCGCGCTGGGCCTGCCAATGGCGCCGAAACGTCCGGGCAGTTGCCCGCTCCTTGGGAGGGGGCGGGCCCGCGTCAGCGGGCCGGGGGAGGCCCCGCCGCGCCTGACCGGGACCGCGCGGCGGCACACCCTTGTCGAGACCGCTTCTATCCGAACAGGGCCTCGGCGAGGGCCTTCACCGTCGGCACGGCCGAGACGCGCAGGCCCTGCGGGGCCGCATGCGCGGCGCCGGCCGGGGCGGGAGGCACCAGGGCGTGGCGGAATCCCAGCCGCGCCGCCTCGGCGAGACGCTCGGGCGTGAAGCGCACGCCGCGCAGCTCGCCGGTCAGGCCCACCTCGCCGAAGACCACCGTGCCCGCGTCCACGGCGCGGTTGCGGTAGCTCGAGAGCAGCGCGGCGACCACCGCGGCGTCCAGGGCTGGCTCCACGATGCGCAGGCCGCCCACCACGTTCAGGTAGATGTCCACGCCGCTCAGCACGTCCCCCAGGTGCTTCTCGATGACGGCCTGCAGCAGGGCGGCGCGGTTGGCGTCCAGCCCGGCGGCGGTGCGGCGCGGGTTGACGCTGACGTGCTCGCTCACCAGCGCTTGGATCTCGATGGGCAGCGGCCGCGAGCCCTCCATGCCCACGAACACCACCGTGCCCGGCGCCCCCACGCTGCGTTCGGCCAGGAAGAGCGCGCCGGGATTGTCCACCGGCTCCATGCCGCGCCCGGTCATGGCGAACAGGCCGATCTCGTTGATGGTGCCGAAGCGGTTCTTGACCGAGCGCAGGATGCGCTGCGGACGTTCGTCGCGGCCCTCCAGGTAGAGCACCACGTCCACCATGTGCTCCAGCGTGCGCGGGCCGGCCAGCGCGCCCTCCTTGGTGACGTGGCCGACGAGGATCGCCGCGCTGCCGCGCGCCTTGGCCTGCTGGATCAGCGCCGCGGCGCAGGCGCGCATCTGGGAGACGTTGCCGGCGATGCCGTCCAGCTCCGGCGTGCGCAGGGTCTGGATGGAATCCACCACCACCAGCGCCGGCGCCAGCCGCTCGATCTCCGCCAGCACCGTCTCCAGCTCCACCTCCGGCAGCAGGTGCACCGTCCCGGCCCGCAGGCCCAGGCGCGCGGCGCGGCCGCGGATCTGCGCGGCGGATTCCTCCGCGCTCACGTAGAGGGTCGTGTGGCCCTGGGCCGCGATGCGCTCCAGCGCCTGCAGCGCCAGGGTGGACTTGCCGATGCCGGGATCGCCGCCCAGCAGCACCACGGAGCCCGCCAGCAGGCCGCCGCCCAGCACGCGGTCCAGCTCGCCGATGCCGCTGGCGAGCCGGGCGCCTTCGCCTTCGCCGCTCACCTCGCCCAGGGGCCGGGCCTGGGCGGTCGCCCCCGCGGCTGCCCCCGCTGCCGAACCGCGCCCGCGCGGGCCTCCGCGCCGGCCGTGCAGGGGCACGACGCCGCTGCCGTAGGCGCTCAGGTCCTCCTCCACGCTGTGCCAGGTGCCGCACTCGGGGCAGCGCCCCATCCACTTGGGATAGCGCGCGCCGCAGGCGCTGCAGGCGAAGGGCAGGTTGTGACGGGCCATGCGGGGCGGTGGCGTCGGCAGGTTCGCGCGCGGCGGGCGGGATCGCCCCGGCCCGGCGCGGCAAGAATCGTGAGGGAAAGCGGCCCTGCCAGGGTCTTGCTACGGGCCGGCGCTCAGGCCGACACGGGCGCGTCGCGCCTGAACTGCCGCGTCAGCGCGTTGCGCCATTCCCGTTCGCTCAGCTCGACCCGGCTGCCGTCCTCCAGCTCCTTCCAGCAGCCCTCCACGTTGTTCACGTAGCGCAGCACGCGCGGGCCCTGCTCTGCCGCAGCGGCGGCAGCGGTCGCTTCGGCACCGGCGGCCGGGTTCGCCTCGGCGCCGGCTGCCGGGGCGGCAGGGGCTTCCGGCGGCGCGGGAGGCGGGCTGCTGCGCTTGTCGGCGCGCACTGGAGCCGCAGGGGCCGCCGGAGCGCCGCCTTTGCCGGCGGCCTTGGCCGCAGGTGTCGCGGGCTTGGCTGCCGGTGCGGGCGTGGGCTTGGCCGCCGGTGCGGGCGTGGGCTTGGCTGCGCCGGCCTTGCCCGCCGGAGCGGCCTGGGTCGCGGTCGGCGTGGCGGACCCTTTGGCGCCCGGCTTGGCGGGCGCCTTGCCCGCAGCGGCGCTCTTGCCGCCACGCGACTTGGCCGCGGTGGACGTGCCGTTGCCGCCGGCCGCCTGCACCGGCAGCGTGAAGTCCTCTTCCAGCGGCAGGGCAGCCTGCATGTCGCTTGAGGCGGCCTTGGGGGCCGGAGGATTCCTGCTGGCTCCGGGGCGCTTCGCGTCCTTGGAGCCCTTGGGGCCGCTGGCCTTGCTCATCTGGCCTTGCTCATGACGTCCGTTTCGCTGAGGTCGGTGCGGAATCGGCTTGGCAGCGCGCTGAGAAAAGCGAACCGCAAGCCCTCATGATGTATCACTTGAGAGGGGGGCAAACAAGGCGCGCCGCCCGCCGCGCGCAGGGCGCGGTGCCCGTGCCGTTGCCGGCGGCGAACCGGCGCTGAGCGGGGATTGACCCTTCCCGGCGCGGCCCTTAAGGTGGGATGGGCCCGGAGCGGGGCCGCGACCGGCGTGCGGCCGCGGCCCGCCGCCGGCGCCAGCGGGTTCACCGTGCGCGGCGGTGTGATCCGCGCGACCTCTGGATGGTGCCATGGACGTGGGGACAGGGACGGGGTTGCAGCGGTTCGCAGGGCTGGTCGGCGCCGCCGCCCTGGCCGGCCTGGCGGCCCTTGCCCCCGGGCCCGTGTTCGCGGCCGGTGCGGAGGTGCGCGGCAACCCCAACGCGATGCTGGGCGGCGTGCGCCGCAACCACACCAGCGTCTCGCCGGCGCAGCTGCATCCCCTCAACGCGACCGATCTCTACGCCAACCAGATCCTGGATCGCATCTACGAGAGCCCGGCGGAAACCGACGTCGAAACGCTGGAGCACATGCCCCTGCTCGCCGAGCGCTGGGACGTCAGCGCGGACAAGCTCACCTACACCTTCCACCTCGATCCCAAGGCACGCTGGCAGGACGGGCGCCCGGTGACGGCGGAGGATGTGGTGTTCAGCTTCCGCGTGCTGGAGGACCCCAAGCTCAAGACGCACGCCAAGTGGCAGGCCTACTACAGCAACGTGGCCTCGGCGGAGGTGGTGAATGCGCACACGGCGCGCTTCACCATGCGCCTCGACAACTTCCGCAACTTCATCAACATCGCCGGCCTGCGCATCGTGCCCAAGCACGGCTTCCCCGGCGCGGACCCCAACGAGACGCCGCTCGCCAAGGCGCCCATGGGCAGCGGCCCCTACGAGTTCGTGCGCTGGGACAAGGGCACCGCGGTGCTGCTCAAGAAGCACGCCGGATACTGGGGCCAGCGCCTGCCGCAGAATGTGGGGCGCTATAACCAGGAACTGCTGCTGACCAAGATCATCGCCCAGGACAAGGTGGCGCTGGAGGCCTTCAAGAAGGGCGACCTGGACGTGATCCTGTTCACCCCCGAGCAGTGGGTGCAGGAGGCGGTGGGCCCGGAATTCGGCCTGGGGGCCGCCTCCGGCAAGCCGCTCATCAAGCTGGACGTGGAGAACCACGCCCCGCGCTCGTACCGCTACGTGGGCTGGAACCTGGGCTCGCCCCTGTTCTCGGACGTGAAGGTGCGCTGGGCGATGTCCTACCTGTTCGACCGCGATACCTTCATCAGCAAGTTCTACCACGGCCTGCAGGCCAAGGCGGTGGGGCCCTTCGAGGCGAACTCCGACTACAGCTCGCCCAACGTCAAGCCCATCGGGTTCTCCATCTCCAAGGCCATCGCGCTGCTGCGCGAGGCGGGCTGGAGCGACAGCGACGGCGACCAGGTGCTGGACAAGGACGGGCGGCCGCTCCGCTTCACGATCATGACGGCGGACCCGGAAACCTCGGTGAAAATCCTCACGCTCACCAAGGAGGCCATGCGCAAGGCGGGCGTGGACATGCTGATCAAGGTGGTGGACTGGTCCACCCTGCTCACCCTGATCGACGAGACCAACTTCGACGCGGTGATGCTGGGCTGGACGCGCTCGCCCTGGCCGGACCCCACGGCCCTGTGGCACTCCAAGAGCGCCAGCAAGGGCGGGCTGAACCTGGTGCGCTACAAGAACCCGGAGGTGGATCACCTGATCGAGCAGGGCGTGCGCTCCATCCCGGAGGCCGAGCGCGTCAAGCTCTTCCGCCGCGTGCACGAGCTGATCTTCGCCGATCAGCCCTATACCTTCCTCACCGAGAGCAGCCACACGCTGGTGGGCTACCGCGCGGGCTTCCGCCAGCCGAAGCCCTGGTACGCCTACGACGTGGGCTTCGACTACTGGTGGATCGCCCAGCGGACGCGCTAAAAAGGCGGTGAACAACAACTTCTGCGAGGGAGCAGGCCCCCTGTGCCGTTGGCGCCTCGCGCAAGCGTTCGGCGCTGCTCCCCTGATGGATTTGCGCGGCTGCTTTGCAGCCGTGCAAATGCGTGATGTGAAAGGGGTGCCGAGGGCAGCGCTCCCTGCCGTGAGCCACGCTCGCGGGGCGAACCCACAGCACAGGTGCGGGGGCAGCGCCCCCGCGAGCCCATTTCGTCCCTGTTTCCACCTCCCAGCCGCGAGCCATGGCCGACTACTTCCTGCGCAGGCTGCTGGTGCTGGTGCCGACCTTGCTGGGCGTCACGCTGGTGACGTTCGTCGTGATCAACCTGGCGCCGGGCGGGCCGGTGGAGCAGATGCTGCGCGACATCCGCTTCGGCGCGGCGCTGGGCGGCACGGGCGCGGCGGGCGGTGCCTCCGTCGCGGGCATCTCCCACGAGGGCGTCACGGAGGAGACCATCGCCGAGCTGCGCCGCCAGTTCGGCTTCGACAAGCCGCTGCTGCAGCGCTACTGGCTGTGGCTGGTGAACCTGGGACGGCTGGACTTCGGCAAGTCCTTCGTCCACGACGAGCCGGCCATCGCCGTCATCGCCAGCAAGTTCCCCGTCTCGCTGCAGTTCGGCATCGCCTCCTTCGTACTCACCTACCTGGTCTGCATCCCGCTGGGCGTGGCCAAGGCCGTGCGCGACGGCACCCCCTTCGACACCGCCACCTCCGTGGGGGTGTACGTGGGCTACTCCATCTCTCCGCTCATGCTGGGCATCCTGCTGATCGTGCTCTTCGGCGGGGGGAGCTTCCTGGACTGGTTTCCCATCTCCGGCAGCAGCTCGGACTTCTACGAGCTGCTGGGGCCCTGGCAGCGCCTGGGGGATCGCGCCTATCACGCCGTGCTGCCCCTGCTGTGCTACCTGATCGGCAACTTCGCCACGCTCACGCTGCTCATGAAGAACGCCTTCCTGGAGGAGCTGGGCAAGGCCTACGTGCAGGCCGCGCGGGCCAAGGGCCTCTCCGAGCGCAGCGTGCGCTACCGGCACGCCCTGCGCAATGCGCTGATCCCCGTCGTCACGGGCCTGGGGCACTTCCTGGGCGTGTTCTTCGTGGGCAATCTCTTCATCGAGCAGATCTTCTCCCTGGACGGCATGGGGCTGCTCTTCTACAACTCGTTGCTGGCGCGCGACTACCCGGTGCTGCTGGGCATCCTCACGCTGGTCAGCCTGACGCTCATGCTGGGCAACCTGCTCTCGGACTTCCTCTACGTGGTGGTGGACCCGCGCATCGACTTTGCGGGGTAATACGAACTGCGGTCTCGCGCCAAGGCGCAAAGGACGCAAAGGGCGCAAGGACATGGGGAACCGCCGATACACGCCGATGGTCGCGGATCTGTCGCTAACACGTCTTCCTTCTCCTTCGGAGAAGGGGCTGGGGGATGAGGCCCCGCGCCACCTGCTCCCGGACTTCCGCTATGGGGTGGTGGACCCGCGCATCGACTTTGGGGGGTAATGCAAACCGGGGTCTCGCGCAAAGGCGCAAAGGGCGTAAAGACTCCAAGGGGACCGGGGGGGAAAAGGTCGCCGTCGGAAACTCTGCACTGAATGATTGCCAAGCATCTGGACGCCTATCTGGATGAACTGGAGTGGCGATTTAGCAACACTGAGAGCCCCTACCCGTTCCGAGACACAATTAAGAAGCTGATTGCGTCGGAGCGGATCGAATTCCCCAAGCTCATTGCGTAGCTCACTCATCATCCAATTCATCAACAAGCCCAAACTTGATCTGCTCTGGGCTTTTTTGCGTCTCCAATATCTTTTCAATTGCATATAGTAGCCGGCCATTACGATCCTGGGTGATCATCATTTCCACTTTATGCCGGTCTGCGTGTGCCTCATTGTCTACTACGATTTGTTGCGCCAGGTTCGTTTTCGATATATCCACTGTGATTTTCTGCTGTCCCCACTTGAATTGCCAGGTTTTCGCCTTCGTATCGAATTTCGGGCTGTATACGACTAGCAATGCCGTCACAATTTGCGGCTCGATGCTATCTGACTCAATAGCACGACACGAATCAATAATAGATGCGTAATCATCTTTAGAGAATCTATTCTCCACATTTTGGCGAGATATCACCGCTTCCTCAATGCCGGGCTTGCTCAGGGGATGTAAAACATTCTGCGTCGCCCGGCGAAAGTTTTGATTCTCGTAAATACGAATCACATTGTTGTTATAAATTACTTGATTGTTATCTCCAGGTATGGCGATTGTAATATTGCCTTTTGTGTCGGTTTCTGATATTGATGTAACAGGTACGGCTTTCTCTCCTTTCAATAGTTTAAGCAGATCCCACGCCGCTATCGTCCATTCAAGAATCTCTTTAGCGCCGCTAACTTGTGCGCTCATTACTATTCCAAGCGCATGCTGCAATAGCGTCTGCGTAACTTCGAAATGAATCTGGAAACACTTGTTCTCAAAATCAGCCTTGACAAACACGTTTACCGTAGAGCCTTCGCCATTCACCGTATGATTAGCCTCTTTAAGCAGGCTGCCGAACGCCAATAGCGCAGGCGCAAGGTCTTGCACATCCATGCGGTGCGCCCGCATTGCTGGGCCGTCATACGCGAATGAAACTTCGACTTGACTCATATTCTGAGTGCTTTGATCCGTCATCTCCCATCCTTCGGCTAGGATGGGATCATGGAAAAATAAGTGTTCTGTGTCAAGTGAATAATTCCGGATTATTGATTCGAAGTGGGCGGGGCTTGGCAACTCCAGAGCGGGGTTCGGCTAGCCTATATCATCCCTTATTATCGTGTATTCTGCAGATTGTTTGTG
>JBGOUY010000418.1:0-2777 GCA_041477795.1 bacterium | reverse complement strand
CATCGGCGAGGCGCTGCTGCAGGCGTTCGACCCGCGCCGGCGCGGCGGGCCGGGCTAGCAGGTCGCGTCCGGGCCCGGCGCGCCGGGAGAGGGCGGCGCACCCGCGGGGTCCAGCGGGGAGAGGGAGGCCACGTCGCTGCGGCGCCAGCCCGGCCGGCGCACCATGCTGCGCACGCCATCGGCCCGCAGCAGGCTCTGGCTGAACGGATGGCCCGGGCCGTGCGGCCCGAAGCGCTGCAGCGCCTGGCGGTAGCCCGTCTCGCCGTGGGGCGCGGCGGCGCGCCGCAGCAGCTCCGCGTCCAGGCCCGTGCCGCCCAGCAGCCCGGCCACGCGCGCCTGGAACACCTCCTTCACGAAGGGCTTGGGCACGAAGTCCGAGGCGCCCGCGCGGAAGATGCGCACCAGGTCCGCGATCTGCTCCACGGCGCTCGCCACCAGCACGGGCAGGTGCGCCAGGGCCGCATCCTCGCGGATCGCCCGGCACAGCGCATCGCCCCACAGGCGCGGCATCACGTAGTCGGTCACCACCAGCTGCACCCCGGTCGGATCGGCCCGCAGGATGCCCAGCGCCTCCTCGCCGTCGCCGGCCTGCACCAGCCGCAGGCCGAGCTGCTCCAGCGCGGCGCAGACGATGCGCCGCACCAGCGGGCTGTCCTCCACCACCAGCGCGGTGAGTGGCGCGCCGCCCGGCGCGGCCCGCAGCAGCGCGTCCACCACGCGCTGCGCGCTGCCCGGCGCCAAGGGCTTGAGGAGGAAGTCGGTGGCCCCGGCCCGGAAGCCCTCGATCCGCCAGGCCAGCGTGTCCTCCGCCGTCACGAACACGATCGGCAGGCCTGGCCCCGCGCCCTCCTGCAGCAGCTCCAGGGCGCGGATGCGGCGGCAGGTCTCGAAGCCGTCGCTGCCCGCCAGGCGCACATCCAGCGTGACCAGGCTGGGCCCGACGGCGGAGAGGCGCTCCAGCGCCGCTTCGCCGCTGGCGGCCTCCTCCACCTCGTAGCCGGCCGACTCCAGCTCGCGCCGGATCGCCGCACGGGCCAGCGCGCTGTCATCGACGATCAGAATTCTCATGCTTCTCACCCGCCTTGCTGGGACTCCGCCCCACCCTGCTGAGCTTCAGACTAGCGCACGAACATCCGAAATACAATCTTTTTATGATGATCTGGGAATGGCCCTTGAGAACAGAGGCTTGCGCCTCTGCGCGCATCTAACCGGCGCCACGGGCCAACGGAGCTGGCCGGCGCCGCTGCCCTCATGGCCGCCGGCCCCAAGCGGAGATGAGCGGCGGCTGGGCCAGGTCCAGCCGCCCGGCGGCCACGTTGGCCAGGTGCTGCTCGATCTCCGCGGCCGTGGCGATGCCGTGCTCGATGAGCTGCCCGCGGATGAGGGCGAGGGTGGCGCTCTCCAGGGGTGCACAGGCCGGGTGGGTGAGGGGGAAGTACGCGTCCGCGGCCACGTCCCGCAGGCCCGCCTCGCGCAACAGGCGCGGCAGCTTGCGGCCATAGGCCAGCTCCACCCCGCGCCGGGCCAGCAGCGTGCGGAAGCCCGCGCGCAGCCGGTTGGCCAGCTCCTCCGCTGGCCCCTGCACGTCCGGGCAGCTCAGCGGCTGCAGGGACGGGTCGGCGTCCTCCAGCAGCAGCCAGCCGCCCGGGCGCAGCGCCCCTGCCATGGCCCGCAGTGCCGCCTCGCGCTCGGTCACGTGCACCAGCACCAGCCGCGCGTGCACCAGGTCGAACGCCTCGCCGGGCGCCGGCTCGCGCCCCACGTCGTGGCGGCGCACCTCGATGCCCGGGCCAGCGGCCGCGCGGGCCCAGGACACGTCAAGGTCCGTGGCCAGCACGCGCCCCGTCGGCCCCACGCGCTCGGCCAGCCAGCGCACCAGCGAGGGGCCGCCCGCCCCCACCTCCCAGCAGCGCCAGCCCGTGCCGATGCCCAGCTCGGCCACGTGCCGGAAGGTGACCGGGTCGAAGAGTGCCGAGAGCGCCTCGCAGCGGCGGCCCGCCTCGGTGGCGCGATTGTCCAGCAGGTAGCCGCTCTCGCTCATGGCGCGCGCTCAGGGGAGCCGGGTGCAGGGCCACCGCCCGCGGGCGGTGGCGATCCGTGGCGAGCGCAGCCGGTTGCGTCCCGCCCTCCATCGCTCTATCACAGACGGAGCGCCGCCGGCCCACCCCGCCGGCCGCGCCACCCCGCACCGGAGCGCTGCCGCATGGAGACGATCACCTTCGACGACTTCCTCAAAGTGGACATCCGCGTGGGCCGCATCGTCCGCGTGGAGGACTTCCCCAAGGCCCGCAAGCCCGCCTTGAAGCTCTGGATCGACTTCGGCCCGGCGCTGGGCGAGCGCAAGACCAGTGCGCAGGTGGCGCACACTCCGCGCGAGGCGTTGCTGGGGCGGTTGGTGGTGGCGGTGGTGAACTTCCCGCCCCGACAGGTGGCGGACTTCCTGTCCGAGGTGCTGCTGCTGGGCGTGCCCAGCGCCGAGGGCGCGGCGGGCCAGGTCGTGCTGCTCCACCCCGAGCGGGACGTGCCGCTGGGCGGGCGGATGTATTGAGCGCGCGGAAACGGATGCCTAATGTCCGATTGCCGGGGTAAACTGGGATTTAAGCTCCTCTGCAGCCGCTCGGTCGGCCGAAAAACCTATGAACCATGGATGCATCTCCGGATTCTGGTGCAATGGGGTCGACTGAATGCTATTGATGGTCAAGCCATCAAGACCGAATAGGCGGGGATGTTGCATGCTCGTCTGCCAACGCATCGGAGCGCAACGGGCTAGCAGCAGT
>JBGOUY010000325.1:0-4511 GCA_041477795.1 bacterium | reverse complement strand
TCCGGCACGCCCCTGGCGGGGCGTGCCACCTCTCTCCATTCCCATGGAGAGAGGAACGGCAACAGCGACCTCCCGCTCGCAGGAGCTGGGGGGAAGCCCTGTAGCCGTTGCGGTTGAATCTGCGTTGATCTGCGTTCATCCGCGGTTCCAAAGCAGATGCCGTTGTTGTTCCGCGCAGACCGACCGCTGTGATGACGTGGCTTTGACGCGGCACGGCGAAAATGGATAATGCAGGGGGTGGGAAGGTGCCGTCCGGCTCGCCGCCGTCCGCCGCCACCCGCAGCCGTTCCCGCTTCGCCCGGACGTGCCGATGAATCCGCTCCGAGAAGGCTTGACCCACGAGCGCGTGCCCGAACCCCATGTCATCGTGATCTTCGGGGCCTCGGGCGACCTCACCAAGCGCAAGCTGCTCCCAGCGCTGTACTCCCTGATGCGCGAACGGCTGCTGCCCGCCAACTTTGCCGTGATGGGCGTGGCGCGCGACAAGCTCTCGCTCGACGAATTCCGCGACCAGATGCGCAAGGGCTGCGACCGCTACGCACGGCGCAAGCCGGTGGACCCCAACGTGTGGCAGGACTTCTCCCGCAACCTCTACTATCACACGGCGGCATTCGACGACCTGGAGGCCTTCAAGGCCCTCAAGGCGGAGCTGGAGGAGATCGACGCGGAACTGGGCATCCCGGCCAACCGGCTCTACTACCTGTCCACCCCGCCCTCGGTCTTCCCGCTGATCGTGGAGAACCTGGGCAAGGCTGGGCTGGTCTCCCGCGCCGCAGAGCCGTGGAACCGCATCATCGTGGAAAAACCCTTCGGGCGGGATCTCGAATCGGCGCGCACCCTCAACCGGCAGCTCAAGCAGGTCTTCCGCGAGGCGCAGATCTACCGGATCGACCACTACCTGGGCAAGGAGACGGTGCAGAACATGCTGACGTTCCGCTTCGCGAACGGGCTGTTCGAGCCGATCTGGAACCAGTACCACGTGCACCACGTGCAGATCATCTCGGCCGAATCCCTGGGTGTGGAGGGCCGCGGCGCGTACTTCGAGGAAGCGGGCATCCTGCGGGACATGGTGCAGAATCACATTTTCCAGCTGCTCTGCCTGACGGGCATGGAGCCGCCCGTTTCCATGGACTCCAACGCCATCCGCGACGAGAAGGTGAAATTCCTCAAGTCGCTGCGGCCCCTGCCCATGGACGCGTTGGACGACTACGTGGTGCGCGGGCAGTACGTGGCCGGGCACGTGCTGGGGGAATCCGTGCCGGGCTACCGGGAGGAACCGGGCGTGGCGCCGGACTCCACCCGGGAGACTTACGTCGCCCTGCGCCTGCTCACGGATAGCTGGCGCTGGGGCAACGTGCCGTTCTTCGTGCGCGCGGCCAAGCGCATGCCCAAGAAGGTGACGGACATCTCCATCACGTTCCGCAACGCCCCCACCATGCTGTTCCGCAATGGCAGCGGCAACGGTGACGTCTCCAACGTCCTGACCATCCGCGTGCAGCCGGACGAGGGCATCTCGCTGCACTTCGGCTCCAAGGTGCCCGGCCCCACCATGGACGTGGCCCCGGTGAACATGGAGTTCCGCTACGGCACGTCGTTCGGCAAGGAGCCGCCCGAAGCCTACGAGCGCCTGATCCTGGACGCCATGCTGGGCGACAGCACGCTGTTCATCCGCGACGACGAGACGGAGGCGTCCTGGACCTTCATCTCGCGCATCCACCAGGCCTGGGCCGAGCGCAAGGAGCGCAGCATCCCGATCTACCCCTCGGGCACCTGGGGTCCACCGGAGGCCGAGGCGCTCGTCGCCCGGCGCGCCGCGGAGTGGAGAAAGCCATGAGCGTGCGGGTGCAGACGCGCGAGCTGGGCAACGCCAAGCTGGTGCTGTTCGGAGAGAGCGAGCCGGTCAGCCTCCCCGCCGTCCAGGATGCCCTCAGCGCCCTCTGGCGACAGGCGTCCGGGCAGGTTCAGCAGCACAGCCAGGAGGCGCTCGCGCGCGCCTGCCTGTGGAACCTGGTGGCCTTCCACAGCAATCCCAAGCGCGCCCGGGGCGATTCCGGCGAGACGGCGCACCACATCGAGACGCTCCTGGAGCAAGTGACGGTCTCCGTGCCGGCGCGCGTGCTGCACCTGGAGGAGTGGCGCGACGAGCCGGACCCGCCCTCCGGCAAGGAGGTGGAGGCCTGGGTGAGCACGCACTGCTTGCAGCCGGCCTCCGGGCCGCAGCTCGTCTGCTGCGAGCAGATCAACCTGGCCGGTTACGGCGAGCAGGGCCACTCGCACTTCCCCGCGCTGGTGCGCGCCCTGCTGGTGCCCGATATGCCCGTGGGCCTGCTCTGGCTGGACGACGTGCCGCGCAAAGGGCGCATGCTCGGCCAGTTGCTGGAGATCTGCGACCGCCTGATCATCGACAGCCAGCACGCCATCGCCTCGGACTCCCTGCTGGCCGTAAACGACCTGCAGCGCGCCACGCCAGGCAAGGTGGCCGACCTGAGCTGGCTGCGCGTGGGGCCGCTGCGGCACCTGGTGGCGGCCTTCTTCGATCCGCCCGGGCGCGCGGAGCTGCTGCGCCGCCTGGATCGGATTCTCATCGAGACCAGTCCGGAGGGCCGCAACACCGGCTACCTGCTGCTGGGCTGGCTGCTCTCGCGCTGCGGCTACGGGCAGGCCAAGGCGGTGGACCTGGGAGCGCGGGCGGACGCCTGCCGCTGGCAGGTGCGCCGCCCGGACGGCAAGAGCTTTCCGCTGGACTTCGAGGTGCGCCAGGGCAACGGTGGGCTGGATGGCGTGTTCGCCTTCCAGATCGAGGCGGGCGGCCATACCTTCCGCCTGGAGGACGCGGACGAGGACCACATGTCCGTCAGCGGCCCGGACCGCTCCGTGCCCCGCGTGGCCCTGCGCGAGGCCAGCGAGCCCGAGCTGGTGGCCGAGGCGCTGGAAACCAACCTGCACGATCCCGTCTACATCGAGGCGCTGGGCATGGCGGCCCGGCTGGTGGAAACCGAGCAGTGGAACCGTTGACCCGACAGGCACCATGACCGTGTGTATTCCATGACTCTGTATATTTCCGTCTCGCCGGATCCAGGCGTGCTGGCCGAGCGCAGCGTGGAGGTGCTGGAGGTGCTGGGCGGCAAGGCCATCGACCAGTACGGACGGTTCCTGCTCTCCCTGGCCGGCGGCTCCACGCCGCGCTCGGTGTATGCGCTGTGGGCGGAGCGCACCCGGCTCGACTGGAGCAAGGTCGTGCTGATCTTCGGCGACGAGCGCTGCGTGCCGCCGGAGCACGAGCAGTCCAACTACCGCATGGTGGCCGAGAGCCTGCTGGCCGGCCTGCCGCAGCAGCCGCAGATCCTGCGCATGGAAGGCGAGGCGGCCGACCCGCTGCAGGCCGCGCGCAACTACGACTACGCCCTGCGCGAGCTGCTGGGCCCGGGGGGCTTCCTGCACGTATCGCTGCTGGGCATCGGGGGCGATGGGCACACGGCCTCGCTCTTCCCGGGCAAGCCCGCCCTGCGCGAAGGCACCGCCTGGTGCGTCGCCACGGAGTCGCCGGACGGCCAGGTGCGGCGCATCACGCTCACCGTCCCCTGCCTGCGCAACACGCGCAAGCTGATGTTCCTGGCTGCCGGGGCGGAGAAGGCGAGGGTCGTGCACGACGTGCTGGAGGGCCCGCTCGATCCCGAGTCCCGCCCGTCCCAGTTCTTCCTGCGCGACGAGCGCCTGAACGTGAACCTGCTGCTGGACGAGGCCGCCGCCGCCCAGCTCGCCAAGCGCGAGTAGGGGCGCCGGCCAGAGCCGAGCGATGCCGCGCAGCTTCCCGTGCGGGCTCAGGCCGGCCGGAGCGCCCGCAGCGCGGCCAGCAGGCGCTCGCTGTCCAGTGGCGCGCTGGAGCAGCCCGCCCCGCCAGAGGCCGCGCCGAAGAGCAGCCGCCCGTCCGCCAGGATGCTGGGGGAGGTGTAGCCCCGCAGCGGGTGCCCCGCCGGCAGGTCGTCCTGGTTGACCTCGCGGAAGGGTCGGCCGGAACGCCGCAGCGCCTCCCGCGCGCCGGCCGCGTTGGGGCAGCCGGAGAAGGTGATCAGCGTCAGCTCGTTCATGGCCGGTCTCCGACAGGGAGAAGGCGAAGGCCCGCCTTCCCGTGGGTGTTGCGACAGCCTGCTCCTGCGGGAGAAGGAGGAGCCGGCGCGAGACCTCATCCCCCCCCCGCATCCTGCGGGGCTGCAACAGAGCCTCCCCCTAACCCCCTCCGAAGGAGGGGGAAACTTGGCAGCGCGACGACGTCAAGTGTTGCCCCCTCCTTGGGAGGGGGCGGTCACGCCGCAGGCGGGACGGGGGAGGCCCCGCCGGCGCGAGACCTCCCCCCGCCCCCTGGACTTTCTGTGCCTTCTATGGTATACAAACGTATCCCATGCAGTTCCCACACCGGGGGCGCGAGGGAGCAGGCTCCCCCGCCCGCTGTTGCGGTTCCCCTCCCTGCTTAGCGGGGAGGGGCGCCCGGCGCGAGCCGGGCGGGGTGGGGT
>JBGOUY010000198.1:0-8416 GCA_041477795.1 bacterium | reverse complement strand
GCGATGCGCCTGCAGCAGCGCGCCTGGCGCATCCAGATGCTCCAGCACGTCCGAATACAGCACCAGGTCGAAGCGCCGCGCGGGCGGAATCGTGCTGGCAAACAGGGCCCGGGGCGAACCGAAGTGCGCCTTAGCGTAGGCCAGCGACGGTTCGTGGGCGTCCACCCCGAAGTACTCCACGCCGTCCTGGATGATGAACTGCGAAACCGCCGTGCCATTGCCGCAGCCGAAATCCAGCACCCGCACCGGCGCGCCGCGCTGCGCGCGCAGCCGCTCGATCTGTTGCAGGAAGTACCGCAGCTTCTTGGTGTGGCCCCAGGGGTTCTCGGGTGGGAGTGCCTTTTCCATGGGCGCTGTGTCACCGTGCACTCGGCACCCGCGGCATCGTCAGCGGGGCCATTGCGGGGCGCGTGCCTGCCGCAGCGGTCGCCGCGGCTGCGGGCGCCGGCGGGGCGACCGGCCGCAGCGCGCGCTGCGGCGGGGGGCCGCCGCGACCCGCCCAGACCTACCATACCCGCCGCGCTTCGGACAGCGCGCGGGCAGCGCCCGGGACCGCTCATGCTGACCCGACTCGCATGGTACCTACGGCAGGCGCGCGGCCTGCCGCCCGCCGAGGTATTGCGCAAGGCGGCGCGCGTGCTGCGGCAGGAGGCGGCCTCCGTGCGGGAGCGCGCGGCGGGCCGCTGGCGCGGCACCTTCGGCGGCCCCTGGCCCGCGCCTGGGGAGCTGGCGCGCCGACTCGCGCCGCCTTCGCCGGCCGCCCTGCGCGAGGCCGAGGAGTGGGTGCGCGGGGTCAGCGCCTGCTATCGCTCCCATCGCTTCGACGTGCTGGGCTCCGGCTGGCTGCAGGTGCGGCACGGCATGGCCTGCCCCGGACTGGGGGGGCACCGCTATGAGAGCGGCCCGCCCGTGGCGCCGGACGCCGCGGGCCAATGGCTCGCGCGGCGGATCAACCGCGCCAATCGCCTGCCCGCCCGCGCCGTGTGGGCACAGATCGATCCCGGCTATGCGCCGATCGACTGGCAGCTCGACATCAAGTCCGGCCATCGCTGGCGCGAAGCGGCCTGGCACCTGGACATCACCTTCGGCGACCGCCCCGGCGTGGACGTGAAGGTGCCCTGGGAGCTGGCGCGCATGCAGCACCTGCCGCAGCTCGCCTGGGCCTATGGGCTGGCCGCCGCGGGCGCAGCCGGCTTCGAGCCGCCGCAGCGCTACGCACGCGAGGTGCGCAACCAGGTGCTGGACTTCATCGCCTGCAACCCGCCCGGCTATGGCGTCAACTGGCGCTGCACGATGGACGTGGCCATCCGCGTGGCCAACTGGCTCGTCGCCTGCGACCTGCTGCGCGCGCTGGGCGCCGAGCTGGACGCGGCCTTCCGCGAGACCCTGCTGCGCAGCGTCGCGGATCACGGGCGCTTCATCGTCGGCCACCTGGAATACGACCCGCAGCTGCGGGGCAACCACTACCTGGCGAACCTGGTGGGCCTGCTGTTCGTGGCCGCCTACCTGCCCCGCTGCGCCGAGAGCGACACGTGGCTCGCATTCGCCGTGCAGCAGCTCGTACACGAAGTGCCGCTGCAGTTCCACGAGGACGGCGGCAACGCCGAGGCCTCGACCAGCTACCACCGGCTTTCCGCGGAGCTGGTGGTCTATGCCACGGCCCTCGTGCTGGGCCTGACGGAGCAGGAGGCCGAGCCGCTGCGCAGGGGCGGCGACCCCGCCCATGGGCCGCGCCGGCCGCGCCTGCAGCCGGGCCCGCTGCCGCTGCACGCCCTGCCGGATGGCCGCCGCACGCCCTTCCCGCCCGCGTACCTGCAGCGCCTGGAGCGCATGGGCGAGTTCACCCTGCACGTCAGCAAGCCCGGCGGAACGGTGCACCAGGTGGGCGACAACGACAGCGGGCGCTTCCTCAAGCTGGCGCCGGCTTTCCAGCGAGTGACGGTGGAGGAGGCGCGCGCGCGCTTCGCCAACCTCGCCGGATGGGAGCCGGGGCAGTCGGCCGATCCGGTCTGGCAGGAGCAGCCCCTGGATCACCGCCACCTGCTGGCCGCATTGGCCGGGCTGCTGC
This sequence comes from bacterium, assembly GCA_041477795.1. Lineage (GTDB taxonomy): Bacteria > SAR324 > SAR324 > SAR324 > JACQKK01 > DATFMP01. Next base: position 6,348 of record JBGOUY010000198.1, on the reverse strand, counting down.
CGCGGGCGGACTTCGCGGCGGCGGGCGGCGCCGCGCTGGAGACGGAGGCGGTGCGCGCCCTCTGCGGCGGACGTCCCCTGCCCGTCGCAGCGGGCGCGGCCGGGAGCACGGCGCGGAGGTCGGCGGCCGAGCGAGTCGCCATCGGCAGCGCGGCGGACTGGGAGCGCCTGCTGGCCGAGCTGGAGGCCCTGCCGGCCGAGTGCCGGCAGAGCTTGCGCATTCCAGCGGATGCCACCTTGCTCGCCGGGCTGCGGCCGCTGGCCTATCCGGACTTCGGGCTGTACCTGTGGCGTTCGCCGCGGGCCTATCTGGGCCTGCGCTGCGGCCCGGTCGGGCAGGGGGGCCTGGGCGGCCACGCCCACCACGATGCGCTGGCCCTGGAGCTGTGGCTGGACGGCCGCGAGCTGGCCGCGGACCCCGGCAGCTATCTCTACTCGCCGCTGCCCGCCGTGCGCAACGCGTACCGCTCCGTGCGGGCCCACTGCGCACCGCACGTGGCCGGGCGCGAGCCGGGCCGGCTCGACCTTGGCCTGTTCCGGCTCGAAGACGACGCGCGCGCCGAGTGCCTGTACTTCGGGCCGCGCGGCTTCATCGGGCGCCATCGCGGCTACGGCGTGCCGGTGTGGCGCGTCGTCGCGCTGGAGGCCGACGCCATCGTCATCCGCGATGCGCTGGCGGCGCCCGCGGCGGGCGAGCCCGCGCTGCGGCTGGAGCCCATCGTGCTGCCGGCGCCGGACGCGCCGCCCTTCTCGCCCGGCTACGGCAACGTAGAGCGGCCCCGCCGCTGACGGGATTCCGCGCGGGGCCTGTGCTAAACTGGCTGATAGCGTCCGCAGCCTGCGCGGGGGTCGCCCGCGTCCACGGCGCGACCCGCGTTCTCCCTCCCTCCGGCGACGGTTCTTCCATGAGCGGCTTACCCTTCATCGATCTGCAGGCGCAGCGGCGCCGCCTCGGCAAGTCCGTGGACATGGCCATCGCGCGCGTGCTGGAACACGGTGCGTTCATCCTGGGTCCGGAGGTGGCGCAGCTGGAGCAGGCGCTGGCCCAGTTCTGCGGGGCGCGGCACGTCCTCTCCTGCGCCAGCGGCACCGATGCGCTGATCCTGCCCCTGCTGGCCTGGGGCGTGGGGCCGGGGGACGCCGTATTCGTGCCGTCCTTCACGTTTGTGGCGACGGCGGAGGTGGTGGCGCTGGTGCACGCCACGCCGGTCTTCGTGGACGTGCTGCCGGACACCTTCAACATGGATGCGGACAGCCTGGACGCCGCCGTCGGGGAGGCTAGGCGCCAGGGCCTGCGCCCCCGCGTGGTGATTCCGGTGGACCTGTTCGGCCAGCCGGCCGATTACGCGCGGCTGCTGCCCGTGGCGCAACGGCTCGGGGTGCGCGTGCTCTCCGATGCGGCGCAGGGCTTCGGCGCGCGCCTCAACGGCACGGCCACGGGACGCTTCGGCGACGCGACGGCGACGAGCTTCTTCCCCGCCAAGCCGCTCGGCTGCTATGGGGATGGCGGTGCGGTGTTCACCGAGGACGACGGCCTGATCGAAGTCCTGCGCTCCCTGCGCGTGCACGGGCAGGGTCGGGACAAGTACGACAACGTGCGCATCGGCATGAACGGCCGGCTGGACACCCTGCAGGCGGCGATCCTGCTGGAAAAGCTCGCCATCTTCGCCGACGAGCTGGAGGCGCGCCAGCGCATCGCGGAGCGCTACCACGCGGCGCTGGAGGACATCGCCGTCGTCCCGCGCCTGATGGCCGGCGCCACGTCCTGCTGGGCCCAGTACACGATCCGCATCCCACAGCGCGACCGCATTGCGGCGCGGCTCAAGGAGCAGGGCATCCCCACGGCGGTCTACTATCCCATTCCGCTGCACCGCCAGACGGGCTACCAGGGCTACCCGTCAGCGCCCGGCGGCCTGCCGGTGTCGGAGCAACTGGCGGACGAAGTGCTGAGCCTGCCCATGCACCCCTACCTGGAGCCGGCCACGCAGGATCGCATCGTGACGGCCGTGCGCGAGGCCCATCGGCAGAACGGCGCCTGACCGCGCTCGCCAAAGATCGAGGCCCGGCATGGCACCGCCAGGGGCAGCACCGCCAGGGGCGGCTCAGCCCGCCGCAGCCCGGGCGGTGCGCTCCGCGGCCGCGCGCGTCACCCGCCAGGCGACGTACAGGCTCAGCGCCATCTGCGCGACGATGATGGTCTGCACCTCGCCATCGAAGAAGTTGTCCTCGAAGCAGCCGGCGGCCATCGAGGCCACCAGACCCGCCGCCAGCCCCCACAGCAGCGCGGCCTCCCAGCGCTCGCGCGGCCCGGCGGCGCGCAGGCCCCGCGCGATGGAGAGCAGCACGCTGCCCCACAGCCCCAGGTAGCACAGCAGGCCCACCAGCCCCAGGTCGAACAGGGCGCGCAGGTAGATGTTGTGCAGCGGCACGCCGTAGCCGACGGTGAACTGGTAGTCCGGCCAGCCGTGGGCTTCCACCACCTTGTGCTGGTAGGGCCCCAGTTCGGGATTGTTGTTGCCTAGCCCGAAGCCGAAGATGGGCCGATCCAGGAAGCCCAGCAGCCCCGCCTGCCAGATCAGGATGCGATCCATCGCGCTGCGGTCCGCCGTGGGCGCGACCAGCACGAAGCGCTGCAGCAACTGCGAATGCTGCACCCACGGGTCGTCCTGCAGCCGGGTGGCGAGGCTCGGCCCGCCGACGGCCAGGACGGCGATCAGCGCCGCTGCGATCAGCGCCGCCGCCAGACCCAGCCTCCGGCTGAAGCGGAACAGCAGCAGCAGCACGCTGGCCGCCAAGCCCACGACGGCGCTGCGCGACAGCGAGGCGAAGATCCCCACGACGGCGAGCGCGCTGCCAGCCAGCCAGAGCCAGCGCCAGCGCGTGCCTTCCGCCAGGCCCAGCATGGCCAGCGGCGGTGCCACCAGCAGCAGGTATCCGGAATAGGTGAGGCCGTTGTTGAACGTGCCGCTGGCCCGGTAGTACCCGCCGAACGGGGGCAGCTGGAAGTCCGACCCATTGAGGAACTTGATCCCGAAGAGGAACTGTCCCGCGCCGTACAGCCCCATCGCGATCACGGCCACGCACAGCACTTGCAGCATCCGGCGCGGATTCACGTGCGGCAGGATCAGCAGCAGCAGCGGCGGGAGCAGCACCAGGCGATAGACGATGGACTTCTGCAGGTTGGCCAGCGGGTGCGGATTGACCACGGCCGAGAGCAGGATTGCCGCGAACAGCACGCCGAACGGCAGCAGCAGCCGGGTCAGCTCGCCCCGCGGGTAGGCCAGCGGCGGACGCACGAGCAGCAGCCCGAGCAGCATCAGCGCCATGCCCAGCTCGCCCCCCACGATGGACATCGCCGTGAACCCGTAGAACACGGCCGGCGGGATGCTCAGCCAGCGCGGCGGCGGCGATGCGGGCGCCAGCAGGGCGCCGGGTGGCGCCTCTTCAGCGGGGTCGTGGGTGGCGGCGGGCACGGGGTCTCCAGGCCAGGTCGGTCGCGGCGCTTGCGGCGCGGGCGGCGGGTGAGGAGCCGCGGGCGGGCTCGGATCAGCGGGGGGCGGATTGCCGGCGACCCTCGGGTCGCCCGGCCGGCGCTGCCGCGACCCGTCCGGAGGCGCTCCGGCGGGCCGTTGCCGGTGGGCGCCGGCCTCCGCACGGGAGTGCAGCCCCGCGTACCGCTAGTAGCACAGCTCGCAAGGGAATGGGAACCCGGGCCGCCGCGCGGCGCGTCACACGTCGAAGGTGAGCGCACGCACGGCGGCGACGGCAGGCGAGAGGCTCATGGCGGCGCAGGGGGCGAGAGGGAAGCGGGCCCGGGCCGGGCGACGGGCATCAGGCTACCGGCCCCCGTGCCCGAAGGCAATGCGGCGCGCGTGCGGCCGGTCAGCAGCATCGGCTCGGTGGCCGGGTGCGCCCCTAGCGCCGGGCCAGCACGCACACCGCAGCAACGGGCTGCATGGGGCGCAGCGCCAGGCTCGCCTCGCGGTAGCCCGCCGCGCGCACCTGCTGCAGCAGCGTTTCGCCGATGCGGCGCGCATCCGCGTCCGTGGCGCCGCGCGCGCGCGGCTGGATCGTGAGGGCGATCCGCCCGCCCGGCCGCAGGCGTTCGCGCAGCGCGCCGAGCTGGGCCGGCGGATCCTGCCAGAACATCGCCACGTTGACGGCCATGATCTTGTCGAAGCCGGTGCCCAGGTCGGGCATCCGTTCCAGCGCGCCCAACTGCAGGGCGATGCGCCCGGCGGCGACCGCCTCTGCGTTGCGCCGCGCCGCCCGCCGCAGCATCAGCTCGGAGTGGTCGATGCCGACCACCACGCCCTGGCTCGCGCGCTCGGCCAGCCAGCCCAGCGCTACCCCGGGGCCGAAGCCGATCTCGAGCACCCAGTCCGCCGGCCGCACGTCCAGCAGGTCGACGGTCCAGCGGTTGCGCTCCAGGTTGGAGGGGCGCGTGGCCATGATCCAGCCGGCCACGCCGCCCCAGAAGCCCTCGGGTTTGCGGAAGTGGCGCACAGCCCAGCGGAGCAGGGCGGAGGGCGGCTGTGGCCTGCTGCCGTTCGCCGGCCGCGCGGGATAGGTGCTGTCGTGCGGCTGCGGGGGCGCATTCATGGGGCATCTCCTTGCTGCGGCGAGGTCAGCGGGCAGAGCGCGGGCGGCTCCGGCCGCGCGGCCGGAGCCGGGTCCACGCCCGCACGTCACTCCAGGACGTGGCGCAGGCGGCGCTGCAGGTGCTTCTGCACCGTCTGCTGCTGCTCGGGCTGCAGCGTGTTGTAGAAGCTCAGCGTGCCGTCGATGAGCGAATCGACCCGGGCCGGGTCCACCCGGTTGTGCACCTGCTTCTTGAGGGCCTCGGCCACGGCTGCGGCGTCGGGCGGGGTGCGATCCAGCGCCTGCTTCACGTCCACGGCCGTCTGGTGCCAGCGCTCGCGCCGCTCCTTGGCGAGGTCGCGGAACTGGGTCATCAGTGCGTCAAACTGCGGCTGCTGTTGCGGCGTCAGGTGCAGGCGCTCCGCGACGTCCTGCTGCATGTCGGCCATGTGCTCGTCGAAGCGCGCCGGATCGAAGCGGCCGTGCCACGGGCCGCGGAAGCCTTGCAGGGTCAGGGCGCCGCCCAGCAAAGCCAGCGCACCTAGCGCGCCGAAGATCGCACGGCGCGTGAGGCGGGGAGTCCATGCTTTCATGATATCGTCTCCTCATCGGTTCGGAAATTGCTGCTGCGGGGCGCGGAGGCGCCCCATCCACCGTCAGCCTATGCCCCCCGTGTTGCGTCGCTCTTGCGCCGGTGTAACGGTGAGGTAAAGGGCGCGCCGGGGCCTTTACCGGGGCTTTACAATCGCGCCCGCGGCCAACATCGCGCCTTTACAGAGCGGTGTCACGCTGGGGGCATGGACGGGCAAGCGACGATGGACAGGCAGCGCGCGGAGGCCGCCGGCGCGGATCGCACGATTCTCGTGATCGAGGACGATGCGGAGCTCTCCGCCCTGCTGGCCGACTACCTGGGCCGCGAGGGCTTCGCCGTGCGGATCGCCGGGAACGGCGAGGCGGGGCTGGAGCTGGCCGCCGCGGGGGACTGCTCCCTGGTGCTGCTGGACGTGATGCTGCCCGGTCGCGACGGCATCGAGGTGCTGCGCGAGCTGCGCCGCGGCTCCACGCTCCCGGTGATCATGCTCACGGCCAAGGGCGACGACGTGGACCGCATCGTGGGCCTGGAGCTGGGGGCGGACGATTACCTGCCCAAGCCCTTCAATCCACGCGAGCTGGTGGCGCGCATCAAGGCCGTGCTGCGGCGCAGCGGCGCGGCGGTGTCCGAGGAGGCGGGCACGGCGCCACCGGCCACGGCGCGCTGGGTCGTGCGGGGCGACCTGCGCATCGACCTGGCGGGCTATCGCGCCACCCTGGCCGGGCGCGACCTGGCGCTGACCGTGATCGAATTCGCCCTTCTGCGCGAACTGGCCCAGGCGCGCGGCCGTGCCCTGAGCCGCGAGATGCTGCTGGACCGCGTGCGCGGGCGCGAATTCGACCTGTTCGATCGCAGCATCGACGTCCACATCTCGCACCTGCGCCACAAGCTGGGCGACGATCCCCAGCGCCCGCGCTTCATCCGCACCGTGCGCTCCGTCGGCTACATGTTCGTCGGAGAGGGCGCCTGAGCCCGTCTCCCGCAGCGCCGCTCTCCCTTCCCGCCGCCATGGTCTCCCGCCACCTCATCGTCAAGCTGTACCTGTGGCTGCTGCTCGCGCTGACCCTGAGCGTGATGGGCGCCGGGGCCGTGATCGGCCTGCTCAACCAGCACGACCTGGAGCAGCACGCGCGGGAGTGGGTGCTCTCCGAGGTGCGCCCGGCGCGGGACGTGGTG
>JBGOUY010000234.1:0-6979 GCA_041477795.1 bacterium | reverse complement strand
TGGCGAAGGCGAAGGGGATCGAAAAGCCGATGTAGCCCAGGTAGAGCAGCGGCGGGTGCATGGCCATCGCGTAATGCTGGAGCAGCGGGTTCAGCCCGCGCCCCTCGGCCGGCACGGGCGATTGCGTGGCGAGCGGGTTGGAATACGTCACCAGCAGCAGCAGCAGGAACACGTGCACCGCGCTCAGCGTGGTCAGCACGTAGGGGAGGAGCTCCCGGTTGGTGCGCTGATAGCCGTAGGCCACGATGGCCGAGAAGCCCGCCAGCACCAGGTCCCAGAACAGCAGCGAGCCGTTCATGCCGCCCCAGAAGGCGGAGATCTTGTAGAAGAGCGGCAGGTCCGTGCTGGAGTTCTCCCACACGAAGTGCACGGAAAAGTCGCTGGCGATGAAGGCCCGCATCAGGATCGCGCTGGCGCCCAGCACCAGGGCGAAGTTGACGAGGGTGGCGAACTGGGCGGAGCGCACCAGGTTCCAGTTGTTGCGCACCACGCCCAGGTGCGGGATGAACACGCCGTACAGCGAGACCGCGAGCGCCGCGGTGAGCAGGACGTAGCCGAGATCGGGAAACATGGAGGGGGAGTCCTTGCGCGTGCGCCGCGTGCTGCGGTCAGTTGGGCTTGGTGACCAGGGAGCTGTAGATGGCTTCCTTGTTGTGGCGCTTGCTCTGGTCGATGGAATACTGCTCGCTGTGCTTCACCAGCAGGTTGTTCGCGCGGAAGGTGCCGGCGCCGTCCATGCGCCCCTCCACCACCACGCCCTGGCCTTCGCGATACATGTCCGGCTTCACGCCCGTGTAAACCACCGGGATGAAGTGCTGGTTGTCCTCGGTGACGCGGAACTTGAGCAGCACCTTGTCCGCGTCCCAGGTGGTGCTGTCGCGCACGACCAGGGCGCCGATGCGGATAGTCTTGTCGCGGAAGCCGTCCGGGCGGGCCAGGATCTCCGCGGGCGTGTAGAAGAAGACGGTGGATTGCAGGCTCTGGTAGAGCACGCCGCCCAGGATGGCGGCGACGATCGCGCCGCCGATGATGAACTGATAGTGACGTTTGGTCATGATGCTGCCGCAGCCTCAGGGTGCGTTCACTGCAGTGATGTCAAACCCACCCTACCCGATAAGCGAACGCGAAGAGTTGACCTGCGTCAAGGTTTTCGCGTTCACGCGCACTGGGTGGGGGTCCCCTGCCAGCCTGGGGTGAAGCCTCGGGGCGGGGATCAGCGCGCGGCCAGGCGGCGCTGCAGCGTCTCCACGCTGGCGTCCACGCGCAGGCGGTAGAGCAGCAGGAAGGCGTAGAACACCGAGGCCACCAGCAGCCCCAGCAGCAGCGGCGCCAGCAGCTCGAAGGGCATGGCCGGCTTGGGCGCGCCCGCCGTATCCACCTTGAACACGCTCGAGGTCTGGTGCAGCGTGCGCCACCATTGCACGGAGACGTGGATCAGCGGGATGTCCAGGAAGCCCACGATGCCCAGCACGGCCGCCAGGCGCGCCTGCTGCTCGCCCGGCTGGGCGAAGGCCCGCAGCAGCACGTAGCCCGCGAAGATCAGCAGCAGGATCAGCGTGGTCGTCAGGCGCGCATCCCACACCCAGTAGGTGCCCCAGGTCGGGCGGCCCCAGATGGAGCCCGTCAGCAGGCCCAGGCCGCAGAACAACACGCCGATCTCCGCCGAGCACTTGGCCACGCGGTCGAAGCCTTCGCTGCGCTTCCACAGGTAGCCGATGCTGCAGAAGAACACGATGAAGAAGGCCAGGTAGGCCACCCACATGGACGGCACGTGGATGTACATGATCTTCTGCGAGAAGCCCATGTACGCGTCGCTGGGCGTGAAGGCGAACACGAGGAGGCCCAGCGCAGCCAGGCCGAGCAGGCTCAGCCAGCCCAGCAGGGGAATCAGCAGGCGCGTCACGGTCTCTCGCGGGTGCGGTCTGGCGCGGGTGCAGGGGGAAGCGGCTCGCTCGTCCGCCTGCCGCCGGTTCAGCCGGTGCTGGATGGGCCGTCCGCCTCTGCATCCGGTGAATCCGGGGAGCCCGGCGTGGCCGGGGCGGTGCCCGCCGCCTGCAACAGCTCGGCGCAACGGCTGGGCGTAAGGCCTTGTACCGCCTGATTATACACAAGGCGCCCCTGATGTAAAACGAGCGCCCGCGTGGCCAGGCCCACGCCCGCGGTGAACTGGTGCGTCACCATTACCGTGGTGCCGCCGCTGCGCTGGAAGCCAGCCAGGAAGTCGTCCAGCAGCCCGATCGAGGCCTGGTCCAGCCCCGAGTACGGCTCGTCCAGCAGCAGCACGCGCGGCTTGTAGAGCAGCAGCCGGGCGATGGAGAGGCGCTTCAGCATGCCGCTGGAAAACGCCCGCACGGGCACGTCTGCCACGTCGTCCAGCCGCACCTCGGCCAGCGCGGACGCGATCTGCCCCGCCAGCCCCGCCACCCCGTAGAGGCGCCCGAACACGCGCAGGTTCTCCCGCGCCGTCAGGTCCAGGTAGAGCCGGCTGTCGTGGGAGATCATGCCCAGGTCCTGCCGCGCCTGGACGGCGGCCCCGGGCAGCGTCTGGCCGCGGAACAGCAGCCGCCCGCTGCTGGGGCGCATCAGGGTCGAGAGCACCTTGAGCAGCGTGGTCTTGCCCGCGCCGTTGCTGCCCAGCAGCAGCGCGAAGGCGCCCTCAGGCACGACGAAGCTCACCTCGTGCAGCGCGGCGCGGTAGCCGAAGCGCTTGCCGACGGCTTCCAGCGTGAAGATGGCGGGGGGTGTGGCAGACGGCATCATGCCCCGTCGCGGGCCGGGGCGGGGAGGCGGCGCAGGGCCACGCCGCGCCGCGGGCAATGCCGGGGGGCGCCGCGCGCGCGGCGATGGTACGATGGAGCGCGGGACCGGCCACCCCGCCACGCGGGCACCCCACCCCTTCTCAGCGATTCGCCAGCCATGTCAGCCCAGTCCCGTCACGTCAGCCATGTCACCTGCCAGATCTGCAACCAGTCCAAGCGCAGCGACGATGCGCAGCCCGCGGACCTGGTGCGGCCGTCCATCGTCGATGCGATCCGGGCGGAGGGCCGTGCCTGGGACCCGGCCGGGTACATCTGCTGGGCCGATCTGCACCACTACCGCACCCAACATATCGCGGACCTGCTGGAAAAGGAAAAAGGGGAGCTGTCCGAGCTGGACCGCGACGTGGTGCGCACGATCCAGCGCCAGCAGCTCCTGAGCACGGACGTGGCGCGGGAGATGGCCGAACCGCTCTCGCTCGGGCAGCGCGCTGCGGATCGCGTGGCCGGCTTCGGCGGGAGCTGGACCTTCATCGGGCTCTTCGCGGGGGTGGTCGTCGTGTGGATCGGCCTCAACTCGCTGGCCCTTGTGCGCGGGCCCTTCGACCCTTATCCTTTCATCCTGCTCAATCTGGTGCTTTCGCTGATCGCGGCGGTGGAGGCGCCGGTCATCATGATGAGCCAGAATCGCATGGAGGCGAAGGACCGCCAGCGGGCCGAGAACGACTACCGCATCAACCTGAAGTCCGAGCTCGAGATCCGCGTGCTGAACGAGAAGATCGACCGCCTGCTCTCCCGCCAGTGGCAGCGTCTGCTGGAGATCCAGGACATCCAGATGGACGTCATGCAGGAGCTTGCGCGCCGCAATGAATCGCACCACTGAGCGCAGCACCCGCCCCGCCCGCCCGCGCACGCCCGCCGCCGCCTGGGCACCGGGGTCTCCGTGAGCGACCTGCCCCGCAGCGTCCACCTGCTCGGCATCTGCGGCACGGCCATGACCGCCCTGGCCGGCAGCCTGCACGCCCAGGGCGTGCGCGTGACCGGCTCGGACGAGCATCCCTACCCGCCCATGAGCGAGCACCTAGCGGCGCTGGGCATCCCCTTCCGCGAGGGCTACCGCCCCGAGCACATCCCGGCCGACGTGGCGCTGGTGGTGGTGGGCAACGTGATCCGCGAGTCCAACCCGGAGGCGCAGGAGATGCGCCGGCGCGGCCTGCCGCACATCTCCATGGCCGAGGCGGTCAAGCGATTCGCCATCGGCGCGCGGCACACCATCGCCATCGTGGGCACCCACGGCAAGACCACCACCACCGCCCTGGCCGCGCACGCCCTGGTGGAGCTGGGGGCCGATCCGGGCTTTCTCATCGGCGGCATCGCCACCAACTTCGCCAGCAACTTCCGCGTGGGCGGCGGCGCGTTCTTCGTGATCGAGGGCGACGAGTACGACACGGCCTACTTCGACAAGACCCCCAAGTTCTTCAAGTACGGCCCGCACACGCTGCTCTTCACCAGCCTGGAGTTCGACCACGCGGACATCTATGCGGACCTGGCGGCGATCCGCACCCAGTTCGCCGCGCTGCTGCGCGGGCTGCCCGCCGACGGGCGCCTGATCGCCTGCGCGGACGACCCCAACGTGCGCGGCCTGCTGGGCGAGCCGCACTGCGCGGAGACCAGCTACGGCTTCGGGCCGCAGGCCGCCTGCCGCCTGGCGGACTGGGCGGACGACGGCAGCTCCGCCTCGTTCACGACCGACTGGGAGGGCCGGCGCGAGCGCTGGCGCCTGCCGCTGCCCGGCCGCCACAACGCGCTCAACGCCGCCGCGGTGATCGTGCTCTGCCGCGCCCTGGGCTATGCCGCCGCACCGATCCAGGCGGCGCTGGAGCGCTTCCGCGGCGTCAAGCGCCGCCAGGAGGTGCGCGGCGTGGCCGACGGCGTCACCGTGATCGACGACTTCGCGCACCATCCCACCGCCGTGGCGCTCACCATCGAGGCCATCCAGCGCCGCTACGCGGGCCGGCCGCTGTGGGCCGTGCTGGAGCCGCGCAGCTTCACCGCGCGCAGCCGGCGCTTCCAGGCCGAGTTCGGCGAGGCCCTGGCGGCCGCGGAGCACGTCGTGCTGGCCCAGCCCTTCGCCTCGGACTACTCGGCGGGGGTGGAGCGGCTGGATACGGCCGCCATCGCCGAGACCCTGCGCGCGCACGGACGCGACGCCGTGGCGTGCCGCTCCACCGACGAGGTGCTGGCGCGCCTGTCCGCCGCGGCCGCGCCGGGGGACGTGGTGCTGATCATGTCCAACGGCGGCTTCGACGCCATCCACGAGCGGCTGCTGCAGGCGCTGCGTGCCCGCGCAGGTGCGTCCGGCGCGACTCCCTCCCCCCAGCGAACCAGCGAGTCCGCATGAGCACCGTCCACGATCCCGCCAGCGACTCAGCCGGCAACCCCGCCGGCAATCCCGCCAGCGGCCCCGCGACCCCACCCGTTTCGCCTGCGCCTGGCGCGGACGCCGCCCCCGCGCCTGCCAGCTCCGGCGCCGGCGACACAGTGCACACGCTGCAGATCGGCGAGCGCACGATCCACCTGGTGGGCACCGCGCACATCTCCGCGCGCAGCGTGGAGGAGGTGCGCGAGGTGATCGAACGCGTGCGGCCGGACACGGTCTGCATCGAGCTGGATGCCGCGCGCCACAAGGCCCTCGCCGATCGCGAGGCCTGGCGCGAGATGGACGTGGTGCAGATCGTGCGGCGCAAGCAGGCCTCCATGCTGCTGGCGCACCTGATCCTGGCCGCCTTCCAGCGCCGGCTGGGCGAGCGGCTCGGGGTGCGCCCGGGCGCGGAGATGCTGCAGGCGATGGAGTCCGCCAAGGCCGCCGGCGCGCAGCTCGTGCTGGCCGATCGCGAGATCCAGATCACCCTGCGCCGCACGTGGGGCGCCCTGCGCTGGCTGGACAAGGTGCGCCTGCTGGGCCAGCTTACGCTGGCCGTCGTGGCCAGCGGCGGCATCACCGCGGAGGAGATCGAGGCGCTCAAGGAGAAGGACATGCTGAGCCAGGTGATGGAAACCTTCGCCCGCGCCTTCCCGCGCGCCCACACGCCGCTCATCCGCGAGCGGGACGTCTATCTGGCCGAAAAGATCCGCGCCGCGCCCGGCAGGACGCTGGTGGCCGTGGTGGGCGCGGGGCACCTGGCGGGCATCCTGGCCCACCTGCGCGCCGGCGGGCCCCCGGCGGACCTGGCGCCGCTGCTGACGCTGCCCCCGCGCAAGCGCTGGCTGCTGGCCCTGCAGTGGGCGATCCCGCTGCTGGTGATCGGCCTGATCGTCTACGGGTTCGTGGCGGTCAATGCCCAGGTCAGCCTGGACATGATCACGGTGTGGATCCTCGCCAAAGGCCTGCTGGCGGCCCTGGGCGCCCTGCTGGCGCTGGCCCATCCGCTCACCATCCTCACCGCCTTCGTGGCCGCGCCCATCACCTCGCTCAATCCCATGATCGCCGTGGGCTGGGTGGCGGGGCTGTGCGAGGCGGCGCTGCGCCGCCCGCGCGTGCGCGACTTCGAGGCGCTGCCCGCGGACCTCGCCTCGTTCCGCGGCTTCTGGCGCAACGGCATCACGCGCATCCTGCTCGTGGTGGCGCTCTCCAACCTGGGCTCCTCGATCGGCACGTTCGTGGGCCTGCCGCTGATGACCCGCATGCTGGGGTAGCTCCGTGCGCATCGTGGAGCTGTGCCTATCCCCCGGACGCGGCGGGATGGAGCTGTACATGGCCCGCTCGGCGCGCGAGCTGGCCCGGCGCGGCCACAGCGTCATCCCCGTGCTGCACCCGGACGCGGACGTGCTGCGCGGCATCGTCACGGAGGCCGGGCTGACCCCGCGCGAATGGCGTCCCGGCGCCGTGCCGGAGCTGCCGCTGCTGAGCGCGTGGCGCTTCGCGCGCCTGCTGGATGCGGAGGGGGCGGAGGTGGTGCACGCCCACTACCGGCGCGACCTGCCCCTGGCCGCGCTGGCCCGGCGCTGGAGCCGCACCCGCCCGCGGCTGGTCTACACCAGCCAGATGAAGATCTCCCACAGCAAGAACGACCCGTACCACAACTTCCTCTACCGCCAGCTCCACGCCCTGCTCACCATCACCGCGCAACTGCGCGAGCAGACGCGCGACCGGCTGCACCCCTCCCTGCGGGATCGCGTGCGCCTGCTCTACTACGGCACGGAGCCGCCGCCCCTGCTGAGCG
>JBGOUY010000076.1:0-15650 GCA_041477795.1 bacterium | reverse complement strand
CCGCCCCCCGGAGATGATGTCCAAGGTGGCCACGGTCTCGGCCACCTGCACCGGATTGTGCAGCGTCAATAGGTAGATGCCCATGCCCGGGGACATTTCCCCGCACTCGCCCATCAGCCGCGCCAGGAAGGGCACGATGGCTAACTGCTTGTTATTGCCCTCGTTGAGGTAATGATGCCCGGTGAACAGCGAATCCCAACCCCCGTCTCGCGCCGCGTGCACCATGGCAATCTGCTCGCCCAGGGCGCCGGTCATGTCTACGTTCAGGTGCTGCTGGTTGATCAGGTACAGCCCGACTTTCATGGGTGCGCTCTTGAATTCTTGTATTAACCGGCATTTCCCAGTTGAACGGCCGACACCGGTTGGATTGGTATTCCGGGCGGTCTCTACCACGAGTCGAGAGCAAGATGCCACTTGGCGCCGATCATCTTCGCCGTTTTCAAAGGCCGCAGTACGAGCTCCAACCGCGGAATCATGGTTCGAAAGCGCAAGGGTGGGCTGGCTGAATGGGAAGAACTAATTGTCGGGATTACTCTAGAGAGGTTACGAGCGTTCGAGCGGAAATGAAATTGGCCACCATCGGGATCGGAGCGGCGCTGGGCCCCAAATCAGCGGCATGATGAAACGATCCAGAACTGTGCGTATTCCGTTCCCCCTGCCGTGATTGGCCATGACGGGCGCGCGTCCCGCGCCTGCCTGCCAGCGCAAGCTTTTCAATTTGCGGCGCGTTTGATAGATTCGGGTCACATTCAACGCACTATCCTTCGCAGCTAGAAAGCGCACGAAACAATGCTACGCGCAACCTGGCCAGCTCTCGCTTTCATCTCGGCGTTCCAACCGCGAACGCAGTCCGCTCTGTGCCATGCGCCCGTGATCTGTGCGCTGATCCACCTGCAGCGCCGCAGATGCGGCCGACAAGCGGGGCACAACCGCGGCGGTTGAACCCGCCCGAAGGCTGCGTGGTCTTCGGCGCAGCAGTCCCTTTACGTTAGTCAATGGACCGTTGATCGCAGCGTCGGTTTCGCGGCGGCGCTGAAGGCCGAGGGTTATGGGCCGAGGGCTTCCGAGTGGGCCGCCTCCACACGGTACGGCGCCTGCTCCGCCCGACGGTCCCTCGCTTACCCGGGAGTGCCATGGAACGCACACCGCCCGATAGCATCCCCACCGCCGCGCCAGCTGTTGGCAGCAACGAGCAGGCAAGGGAACGGGAAGTGGTGGTCAAGGCGGTGAACCTGCACAAGTCGTTCGGTGACCTGGAGGTGCTGAAAGGCATCAACCTGGAAGTCCATTTCAGCGATGTGGTCAGCGTGCTGGGATCGAGCGGATCCGGCAAGAGCACGTTGCTGCGCTGCATCAACTATCTGGAGCGCCCGACCGCAGGCGAGATCTACATCTCCGGCGTGCCGATGGGCTTTCGCCTGGACAGCCAGGGCCAGCGGCACTCTGCCTCGCAGCGCACCATCAACCACATGCGCCAGAACATTGGATTCGTGTTCCAGCAGTTCAACGTGTGGCCGCACATGACGGTGCTGGAGAACATCATGGAGGCCCCGGTGCATGTGAAAGGGATGACCCGGGCCGGCGCACGCGAGCTCGCCTTGCGCATGCTGGAACGGGTGAACCTGCTGGACAAGCAAGACGCCTATCCGGCTCGGCTCTCCGGCGGACAGACCCAGCGCGTCGCCATCGCGCGGGCATTGGCGATGGAGCCCAAAGTGATGCTGTTCGACGAGCCCACGTCCGCACTCGATCCGGAGTTGATCGGCGAGGTGTTGGCCACCATGGAGCGGCTGGCCGAGGAGGGCACCACAATGATCATCGTCACGCACGAGATCGAGTTTGCCCACGAGGCCTCCGATCGCATCATTTTTCTGCACGACGGCCGCATCGAGGAGGAGGGTCCACCGGAACAGGTGATTGACAATCCTCGCAGCGAGCGCTGCCAACAGTTCTTTTCCAGGCTTAAGCACCGCCGCTAGCCTTTGACCGGCGGAAAGAACCACAGGATTCGACACCGGACGGGCTTGAGCGAACGTGGAGACTTGCGCATCGTGAAATTCGACAACCTGGTCGCCATATTCAATGCCTCGCTACTCTGGGAGTATCGCAGCCTCCTGCTGCGGGGCCTTGCCTACAACTTCTATGTCTTCGCCGTCGCCGGCGCCCTGGCCATTTCGCTAGGGCTGTCCATTGCGGTGCTGCGCCTGCAGCCGGGGTGGATCGCCCGCAGCATCGGTTCGGTTTATGTGGAAGTCTTCCGCAACGTCCCGGAATACGTGCTGCTGATCTGGGTGCACTTCGTGCTGCCCTTGCTGATCACGGCATTGCTGCGCTCACAGGTCAATTTCAGCCCGTTCGTATCCGCGGTGCTGGCGCTGGGTCTGGCCTACGGCGGGTATTTTACCGAGGCGTTCCGGGGCGGGATCCAGGCAGTCCCGCGGCCGCATGTGGAAGCAGCGCGGGCAATAGGCATGTCGGGCGCAATGACACTGCGGCGGATCATACTGCCGCAGGCCATCCGGCACATGCTGCCCGAGGGCATGAATCTGCTCGTTTCGCTCTTCAAGGCCACGACCCTGGTCTCGCTGATCGAAGTGCCCGATCTGCTCTACCAGGTGACCATCGTGGTGCAGCAGGAGATGCGACCGCTTCCCCTGTATTCCGGGGCCGCATTCATCTATTTTCTGCTGATCTTCTTCATATCCGCTGCGGTGGACCGACTCACGCAGCGCTGGCGCGTCGCGTGGCGCTGATTGTCGGGGCCTGGGCCGCCCCGCGAGGGACAACGATCGTGCCGATTGACAGGCAGGCATTCGACGGGAGTGGACGGTGAGCACCTGGCAACGCGTCGTGTTCAGGAACTTCGACCTGTTCCTCTCCGGCCTCTGGGTCACCGCGCAGATCTGCGTAATCGCCTTTGCCGTCGCGATCGTGCTGGGGATGGCGGCGTGCCTGGTGAAGCTGTACGTCAGGCCGCTGCGGTTCGCCGCGAATCTGTACATCCAGTTCTGCCGCAACACACCGATCTACGTGCAGTTGTTGTGGGTGAACTACGTGTGGCCGGATGTGATCGGATGGCCTACCAGCTTTTTCGCGGCGGGATGGATGGCGCTGGGCCTGCAGTCCAGCGGCTACCTGGCGGAGACGTTCCGTGCCGGCATCGAGGGTGTTCCGCGCGGGCACGTGGAGGCGGCGCGGTCGCTCGGCATGTCACGGTTCCAGAACTTCCGGCGCATCGTGTTGCCGCAGGCGCTGCTGGTCATGGCGTCGTCCATCATGAATCAGTTCCTGGTGCTGGCCAAGTCGTCCACCCTGGTGTCCGTGATCGCCGTCCCCGATCTGATGTACCAGGCGCTGCGACTGGCCTCGAAATGGTTCGAACCGATTGAGCCGCTCAGCTTCGTGGCGTTCGTGTACATCGTTGTCATCTTCGTTCTTTCGCATGCCATGAAGCGCTATGCGGATCGCCTGCAGTCGCGCTACGGCTGACGTTTCGGTTGATGCGACAGCCGTATGTCGTGTCGCGCCGTAGCAGTGTAGTGCACCCCGGGCACGCAGCGGGCTGATATGCGCGCGCTGCGTGCCGGTCTACCTGGAGACAGACCATGATCACCCTTCCGCACATGAAGAAGCGTACGCTGCTCAAAACAGTGCTGGGCCTGGGCGGGATTTCCGCCCTGGGCATGACCTCCGGTGCTGGCGGTCTGCGCGACCTGCAGGCCCAACTGCTCAAGTCGGGCATCAGCGAGGACTCGGTGCTGGCCAAGCTCAAGCAGGAGAACAAGCTGCGGGTCGGGTACTCGCAAACGGTGCCGTGGTTCCAGCGGGATGCCAAGAGCGGTGAGCTGTCCGGCATCTACCATGACGTGATGGAGGATCTGGCCCGCAACCTGGAAATCAAAGTGGAATACCAGGAGGTGTCCTGGGCCAACGCCACGGTCGGTTTGCGTAAGGGCGATTACGACGTATTCGCGTCGTCCCTGTTCTACACCATTCCCAGGGCGCTGGTTTGCAACTACGTGGGACCGATGTGGAGCAAGGGCCGCCTGATCATTACTCGCAAGGACGAAGCGCACCGCTTCAAGTCGATCGATGACCTCAACAGTTCGAACGTGACCTTCTCGGTCAACGTCGGCGCTGCCGAGGAAGACTGGATCAAGAAGACGTTTCCCAAGGCCAAGCTCATCACCACGACGGGTCAGATTGCACTGTCCGCCGAGCCCGTGCGCACCGGCAAGGCGGATGCGTGGGCCACGGGCGAAGAGGATGCGATCGTGTTCGCGCACAAGAATCCCTGGGCGCACATCATCAATGCCGACAACCCCACGGACCGCAATCCGAATACCTGGGCGATCCGGTATGGCGACCCGGCCTGGAATGCCTTCCTGCACATGTGGTGCGAGAAGATGGTCGTGAGCGGATATGTCGAGGATCGGCGGGAATACTACCTCAGCAAGATCGCGAAGGAGGCCTGAGACCGCTGCGTCTTTGCCGGATGGAACGCCCCCGCACCTGCGTGTGCAGGGAAGGGAGCCTTCGCCCGGATCGTGATATCGGACGTTTCTGCCTTTTGCGGGAGCATCTTCCAATGATTGTCGATTCGCATGCGCACGTCTTCCAGGATTGGTCCGGCCTCTGCGGACACGACCGGAAAGAGGTGCACCTGAAGTACTTGCAGAAGAACATGACTCGGCCCTCGGCCAAGGTCTTCCGTGCCCGGGATGGCGCCGTCATCGGCGAGCATTTGCTGTTCCACGCCGGGGACAATTCCTGGGCAGGATTGCGGGACGACGTGAATTTTCGCGTGGGCGCCTACGGCCGGCTGGAATTCGCACTCGACGGCGAGGACTATTACGTGCAGTACATGCCGGTCGGCATGGCGGGCATTGAATCGCCACCCGAGCTGATGCTGGCCCAGATGACTGCCGCGGGCGTGGACCATTGCGTCCTGCAGGCGGGCATGAGCTACGGCGTGATGAACGACTATAACGCCTTCGCCCAGGCACAGTACCCGCACAAGTTCACCGCTCTCATGAACGTGGACGATCCGATAGGTTACCAGCCCCGCTGGCTGGACGAGGTGCGCCGCGCCCACGACCGGCTCGGCCTCCGCGGCCTGTATTTCCAGCTCGACTCGTTCAGCCGCTACGGTTTTGCATGGGGATTCGCCGACAAGCGCATGGACCCCTTTTGGGAGCTAATCCACTCGCTGCGCATCCCGGTGTTCTTCGAGGCGAGCGCCGTTCCGAACTACGACACGGCAAGCTACATCGCCAACATGGTCGGCCTGGACAAGCTGCTCACGCGTTACTCGGACATGCGCTGGCTGCTGGTCATGGGCGTGCCCGTGCCGTTCTTCGCCCGGGACGGGAAATACGAGCTGCCGGACGAGGTGGATCGGACCTACCGGCACGAAAACTTGCAGATCGAGCTGACCTACCCCATCATCTGGGGCGGGCGATGGGACTACCCGTATCCGGAGGCTCAGGCATTGATCAAGGACCTGCATGACAAGTACGGCACGCAGAAGCTGATCTGGGGCTCGGACATGCCCAATGTGGAACGATTCTGTACCTACCGGCAGTGTGTGGACTACGTGCGCTCCTATTGTGACTTCCTGACGGCACGGGAGAAGGAGCGGATTCTCGGTGGTAATCTAGCGGAGCTGTGCAACATCCGCCCAAACGAGGCAAAGGTGGCCCCATGACGACGACACGACCTCCAGCGGAGATCGGCATGTCCTGGAAGGAGGTGGATACGCCGGCGCTGCTGCTGGAACTCGATGCATTCGACCGCAATCTGAAGACCTTAAGCGACGCGGTGGCAGGCAGCGGCGTGATCCTGCGGCCTCATTCCAAGACTCACAAGAGCCCGATTGTGGCGTTGCGCCAGATGTCGCTGGGCGCCGTGGGCGTCTGCTGCCAGAAGGTCTCCGAGGCCGAAGCCATGGTCAACGGTGGCGTGCCGGACGTTTATGTCAGCAACGAGGTGGTGGGCGAATCCAAGTGGACCCGGCTGGCGGCCCTCGCCACGCGGGCCCGCATCTCCGTCTGCGTGGATGATCCGCTGCAGGTGCAGGGCCTGAATGCGGCCGCAAAGCGCTTTGGCGTCATCCTTGACGTGCTGGTGGAGCTGAACGTGGGCGCCGACCGCTGCGGCGTGGAACCGGGCGAGCCAGTGCTGCGGCTTGCCGAAGTCGTGGCGGCCGCGCCGAGCCTGCGCTTCGGCGGATTGCAGGCCTACCACGGCACGGCGCAACACAAGCGCACTCCCGCTGAGCGCCGCGAAGCCATCCAGCAGGCGCTGGCCCGCATCGCGGAAACCCGCAACACGCTGGATCGCCGCGGGATTGCCTGCACCCGCATCACCGGGGCGGGCACGGGCACCTTCCGGTTGGAGCTGGCAAGCGGAGTCTACAACGAGCTGCAGGCTGGCTCCTACGTCTTCATGGACGCCGACTACGCCAGGAACCTGGACGAGACGGGTCAGCCGGTGCGCGAATTCGAGCACAGCCTGTTCGTTTATGCCACGGTGATGAGCCGGCCCGTACCCCAGCGGGCCATACTGGATGCCGGTCTGAAGGCGCTCTCGGTGGATTCCGGAATGCCACGGGTGGTGGGGCTGGATGGTGTCGAGTACGTCCGTGCTGCCGACGAGCACGGGAAGCTGGAGCTGCGCGATGCCTCCTTGCGCCTGGCGGTGGGTGACAAATTGCGCCTGATCCCTGGGCACTGCGACCCCACCGTCAACCTGTACGACTGGTTCGTCGGCATCCGTCACGGCATTGTCGAGTCCCTCTGGCCCATCACAGCGCGCGGCGCCGTGCTCTGACGCGATCCGCTCCGGCGCGCGCCCTCCACGGCGCGGACCCGGTATGGCAACGACCGAGCGCGGCAAATCCAGCCGCTTCGCGAATCTAAGCCTGGAGCTGTCCGCGCATGCAGGGCCATTCCGCGTGTTGGACATTTCCCATTATGGCTGCCGCAGCCTCACACCTTACGCCCGTCTGCGCGAGCAACTGCCCCCCAATCAGCAGAGCGGGGGCGCAATCCCGGGCATGGGCCGCAATGTGCGCTTCGCGTTGGCCATCGTGGTGCCGCGCACGATCTCCGGCAAAGCCGTGGGTGTGTCCTTCGCCGTGGGGCTGGGCGAGGATTATCCCAAGCGATTGCTGCACGAATTCCTGCACTTTCATCCGCGTCCAGTGCTGCAGCGTCTCGTAGCAGACCTGGCTTGACTCCTGGCTCGCGTTGCGGCTTTGCTGTTCCATGGTGGCGTATCCTTCCCCCGGCTTGAACCGGGGGTCGTTGGGTTGACCGTTCAACCCGAAGGCTACGCCGCCTTCCTCCTATTTCCACACCTTTTGCTGGTACCTCCGATCTCGGTGCTCGGAAATGCCCTGCCGAAATGCCTATCTGCCGGCGAGCTATCGAATTCAGCTTTCTGATCAGAGCAGGGAGGAATATGGCAACCCCATCGCAGGGACGGTTGCGGCATGAAAAAGGGTTTGTTCGCAAAGGTCTCAAACGGCTCCGGCGCTCAACCATCCGCCCAACTCCGTATAAACGACCACGAGCGCCGATTGGTGGAACTCTGCGCGGTGCCCATCCAGGAGGCCTTTGACGCGCTCAAGACAACTCTCCAGGGGCTGAGCGCCAATGATCCGGAGCAGCGCCTGGATGAGTACGGCCCTAATGAGCTGTCTCATCTCAAACGCCTGGGTTTCTGGGCCGACATGTTCCACCGGTTCAGAAGTCCGCTGGTTGTTCAGCTTCTGGTGATCGCCCTTGTTTCAGCGGTCATCGGCGAGTTGAAGTCCACTGTCATCGTCGGCGCGATGGTCCTTCTCAGCGTCGGTCTGTCCTACATTCTCGACCGCCGATCAAGCCTGGCCGTGGAAAGCCTCGGCAAGCGCGTCCAGTCCCGCACCTTCGTCTTGAGAGA
The DNA here is from genome assembly GCA_041477795.1 of bacterium. Lineage (GTDB taxonomy): Bacteria > SAR324 > SAR324 > SAR324 > JACQKK01 > DATFMP01. Next base: position 7,706 of record JBGOUY010000076.1, on the reverse strand, counting down.
CGGGGTGGAATCCGAGATCAGGATATCCGAGATTGTTCCCGGCGACATCGTGCTCCTGCAGGCCGGCTCCATCGTTCCGGCCGATCTTCGGCTGATCGCCGCCAAAGATTTTTTCGTCAGCGAGTCGGCCCTGACCGGAGAATCCATGCCCGCCGAGAAGGCGGCGGCGAGTGCCGGTTCCCCTGCGCCGACGGCTCTGGAGCTACCGAACGCCTGTTTTTTCGGCACCTCGGTCACGAGCGGCACGGCCCGGGGTCTGGTCATCAATACCGGCGTCCGTACACTGTTCGGAGCCATATCGGAACGGTTGGCCGAAAAGCGCGAGGAGACCAATTTCGACCGGGGCGTTCGTTCCTTCACCTGGCTCATGATCCGATTCATGATGGTGATGGTCTGCGCGGTGTTCTTCATTGTGGGTATGACCAAAGGCAACTGGCTGGAGGCACTGCTGTTCGGTCTTTCCATTGCCGTCGGCCTTACTCCTGAAATGCTGCCCATGATCGTCACCGTCAACCTGGCCAAGGGAGCGCTGACCATGGCCAAGAAGAAGGTGATCGTCAAACGGTTGCCTTCCATCCAGAACTTTGGAGCCATCGATATCCTTTGCACGGACAAGACCGGGACCTTGACGCAGGATCGGGTGGTCCTGGAACAGCATGTCGACATCCTGGGGCACGTCAGCGAAGAGGTCTTGAATTACGCCTATCTCAACAGCCATTTCCAGACGGGCTTGCGTAACCTGATCGACCGCGCCGTCCTCCAATACGCCGACCTGGACACTCAACAGTGCCGTCTTGTGGATGAATTGCCCTTTGATTTCCAGCGCCGACGGATGTCCGTGGTGGTGGAGTATGAAGGGGACCATGTTCTCATCTGCAAGGGCGCGGTGGAGGAGATTTACTCATGCAGCAGCCGCTATCAGATCGATGATGAGGTGTACCCTCTGGTTGACATGATTCGCGGCGACCTTTTCGAGGAGGTCGAGAAACTCAACCGCGACGGATTCCGGGTTCTCGGCATCGCTTACCGTGAGTTTGCCAGGGACAAGACTACGTTCTCGGTCCAGGATGAATCCCAGCTCATCCTGCTGGGTTATATCGCGTTTTTCGACCCACCCAAGGCCATGGCCAACGAGGCGCTGGCGCTTCTTTCCGGAGCCGGAGTCAAGGTCAAGGTGCTGACCGGCGATAACGGCCTGGTGACAGAGAAGGTCTGCCGCGATGTGGGGCTTGGTGTGGAACGAATGGTCACTGGAGCCGAGCTTGCGCGGCTTTCGCCGGAGCAATTTTCCAAGACGGTGAAGGAGAGCAATGTTTTCGTCAAGCTGTCCCCGTCGCAAAAGGAGGAGATCGTCAAGGACCTGCGCCGCAACGGTCATGTTGTCGGATTCATGGGCGACGGTATCAACGACGCGCCGGCACTGAAGGCGGCCGATGTGGGCATTTCGGTGGATTCCGCGGTCGATGTGGCTAAGGAGTCCGCCGACATCGTGCTGCTGGAAAAGAGCCTGCTTGTGTTGGAAGAAGGCATCATGGAAGGCCGGCGGGTCTTCGCCAACATCGTCAAATACATCCGCATGGGGGCAAGCTCGAATTTCGGCAACATGTTCAGCGTGCTCGGTGCGAGCTATATGCTGCCCTTTCTTCCCATGCAGCCGGTGCAGATCCTCACCAACAACCTTTTGTACGATTTTTCGCAGACCGGTATTCCGACCGATGCGGTCGATGAGGAACTCGTCACCAAGCCCCTCAAATGGAACATCGGCAACATCAAGCGGTTCATGGTCTTCATCGGGCCGATCAGCTCCATATTCGATTATGCCACCTTCGCATTGATGTGGTTCGTTTTCCATTGCAGCGCCTTTCTCGATCCCGCGACCACGACCGCACAAAAGGAGACTTTGGCGAAGCTTTTTCAGACCGGGTGGTTCGTGGAGTCGTTGCTGACCCAAACGCTGATCGTCCACATCATCAGGACAAGGCGAGTCCCTTTCTTCGGCAGCCGGGCATCCGCGCACCTGACGATGACCACACTGATCATCATGGCCATCGGGGCGTGGCTGCCCTACTCATCATTCGCCGGGGATTTGGGGATGGTGCCATTGCCCGCGGTCTACTGGGCTTGGATCGCGGTCTTCCTTGCGACATACGCAATCTTGACCCACTTGGTGAAGACCTGGTTCTTCAACCGCTATGGAGGTGAGTGATCATGGAGACCCTTTTGGACGCCCTTCAGGAAGGTCGGTTGTTCGAGCTGCCTGATAACGGCAAGGCGCATGCTCTGCAATTCTTGGCGCACATTATTGAGGCGTTTCCGGAAGTTCCGGCCGGAACAGACGTGGTCGGACATGTCATGAAAAGAGAGGAAGCCACCAACACGGCTCTGGGCAAAGGCTGGGCCTGTCCCCACGCCCGCGTGCCATTCGATGAAGATCTCATGTGCGTGATCGGGTGGAGTCCGGCGGGAATCGATTACGGAGCAGCGGATAGAAAGCCCGTGGCACTGGTCGTCATGTACCTGGTTCCGGAAAACCAGCGGAACCATTACCTGCGCGAGATATCCATGCTTGCCAAGGCCCTTCAGACCTATCCCGGCCTCGAAAAACTACGGGAAGTAAAGGACCTGAACGATATTCGCAACTACCTGCTCGACCTGATTGACGTTACGAAAGAATCGACCGCTCCGGATACCCGGGCCAGGATGATCCGTCTGCAGGCCAAGCCTACGCCGGAGGCGGTTGCCTTTCGTGACCTTTCGAATCTGATTGTGGAGCCCGTCAGCCTTGTTACTGGTCCGGGCATGAAACATGTGGCTCTCACGCAGAATCCGAGCCTCATGGAGTGGCTCGATTCCGCGAGCGACCTGATCGGGAAAATAGAAACCGAAGGCACCTATCAGAACGGCGAATGGCGCATCTTGCGCCGAGGCGCCGTCACCTATCAGGGCGGCAGGGTTATCTACGACTGCATCGCTGTCAGACTGATCCCCAATAACTCGCGGCAGACAAAATAAAGCCTGACGACGACCCCCGATATTTCGACGGTGGATGGCTTAACCCGACATTTCCCAGGTAAATTTAGAGCCTCTATCAAAACCTTGCATGCAGGCGTTTGGCACAGATCAGTGCGCAGCCCAGGGTCATGAAGGCCTCATGGATGTCGGCGCGTTTCTCGTAGCGCACGCGCAGGCGGCGGGTTTGGTGCAGCCAACTGATCGTGCGCTCGACCACCCAGCGGTACTTGCCCAGGCCGCTCCCGTGGGGCTCGCCACGCTGGGCGATATGGGGCGCGCTGCCACGGTTCCACAGGAGAATGCTGTGCATTGCGGAGTGGTAAGCTCAGTCGGCGTAGAGGCTCTGGGGGGGTACAGGGCGCCCGGGTTTGCCTCGAATGGTTGGAACGGCCTGCACCAAGCCGAACAACCGGGTCACGTCGTGCTGGTTGGCCCCGCTCAAGCGGCAGGCCAGCGGGATACCGGGGGCGTCGGTGATGAGGTGGTGCTTCCTGCCCTTCTTGCGGCGGTTGGTGGGGTTCGGCCCCGTCTTGGCCCCCCAAAAACCGCGCGCACCGAGGAACTGTCCACCACGGCCCGCGACAGGTTCAGCTTGTCCGCACCGCACAGGCGCGCCAGCAGCACGGGATGCACCTGCTCCCAGACGCCCGCGGCCTGCCAGTCCCGCAGGCGGCGCCAGCACGTCATGGCCGAACCGCAGCCCATCTCTTGCGGCAATTGCTCCCACGGAATACCGGTCTTGAGTACGAACACGATCCGCGTGAACGCCGCCCGATCCGGCACCGGCGGCCGGCCGCCCTTGGGCCTGGGCGGCCGCTTGGGCAGCAGCGGCTCGATCAGCTTCCACAACTCGTCGCAAATCAGCGGCTTGGCCATCGCTCCGTCCTCCTTGACAGATGGATGGTGGCTTCTCGCCGATCCTAGCGGGCCGCACGGCAAAGGTCCGGGGTTTTGATAGAGGCTCTTAGAAGTTTCCCCGGGCCGCCTCCTGCGAGATTAGTTTCTCCGGAGTCAGATCAGCGATGGCCTTGCGCAGACGAGCATTTCCCCGCGGCAGCTCCTTCAGCCGCTTGGCCTGTTTGACCTTGGGGCCACCCAATTCCTTGCGCCAGCGGTAGTACGTCTGCTCCGTAACCCCGATGGCCTTGCACCCCTGCGCAGCGCTCCCGCCTTGCGCCAGGATAACCTCCATTTCCCGCATCTTGCCGATAATCTGCTCGGCCGTATGCCTGACCATTGCCATGTCATCCCTCCCTTGATGAACCAGCCCGAATTTCTAACATCCGGGCTGGATCGGTTCAAAGGGGGCGGGTCACCGCAGCCGGCCACGATCACATCGTATTCATCGTTCGTCATTCGCCGGACCCTCGGTGCGGATCATCGAAATCCCGGGGGCTGCCGCTGCGGGATGCCTCCTGCGCGTGTTGGTCCTGCCTGGGCGCGTCAGCGCGCCCGTCCCAGAATGCGCAGGGTGCCGACCGCATGGGCTACGACGCGTCCGGAAAGGTCGGCGACGCTCGCTTCCGCGCTCGCCAGCGTGCGTCCCGCGCGCACCACGTGCCCGTTCGCAATCAGGGTGCCGCGCCCGGGTTCGATGTAGTTGACGGTCAACGAAACGGTTGTCGCGCCTTCGCCGTCCTTGTAGACCGAGCGCACCGCCACCCCCAGTGCCGCGTCCAGCAGCGAGGCCACCACGCCGCCATGGATGTCGCCGCGACTGTTCTCGAGCTCCGGCCGGCTGTCAAGCCGCAGCTTCGAGTGACCGGCCTGCGTGCCGCCTTCGGCACGCAGGCCGAGCAGGCGGTAGTACGGCCGCGTGGCAGCCGGATCCTCGACGCTATTCCCGCCTGCCATCTAAGATTCCTCCGGCAGCAGTATGCCGACGGATGGCGGCCAATACACGGTCGCACCCTCTCCCGCGGCGACCCGGTACGCGCCACGCGGAAGCATGAGCACGAGGTCGAGTTCGCCGACACGCACACCCACGTTCAACGCAGACCCGAGGTAATTGACGCGGACGACATTGCAGATCAGATTGTTCATGCCGGCCTCGGTCGCCGAGGCAAGCCGCAGATCTTCCGGACGCAGCGCGAGCGCCGCCATCTGGCCGACCCGCACCCGCCCGTGGTGCGGCGCCCGGATCTTGACCGTCTGCGCAACCACGAGTTCGGCCTCGGCGCCGCGGATCTCGGTCACTTGGCCGCGCAACAGGTTGGCTTGGCCGATGAATTCGGCGACGAAGAGATCGGCCGGCGACTCGTAGATCTGCTGCGCGGTGCCCACCTGGCGTATGGTGCCGTTCGACATCACGACCAGCCGATCGGCAACTGCCATGGCCTCGTGTTGGTCGTGCGTGACGAACACCGTCGTGATGCCGATGCGCTTCTGAATCTCCCGTATCTCGAAGCGCATCTGCTCGCGCAGGTTGGCATCGAGGTTTGACAGCGGCTCGTCCAGCAGGAGCACGGAAGGTTCGATCACCAGTGCCCGCGCGAGCGCGACCCGCTGCTGCTGTCCGCCCGACAGCGCCTTGGGATAGCGCTGGTCGAGTGAGGTCAGCTGCACGAGGTCGAGCGCGCGCGCCACACGGCCGGCGACGTCGGCGCTGCGCACGTTGCGCATCTTGAGGCCGAACGCGATGTTGTCGAATACTGTGAGATGAGGAAACAGCGCGTAGCTCTGGAAGACAACCCCGATGTTGCGCTTGTGCGGGGGAACCCCGCGCATCGATTGCCCACCGACCAGGATGTCGCCGGAGGTGGGACTGATGAATCCGGCCAGCATTTGCAGCGTCGTGGTCTTGCCACAGCCCGATGGCCCGAGCAGTGCCACGAACTCCCCGTGCGCGACATCGAGGGAGAGACCGGCCACGGCGACCGTGTCGGCATAATTCTTGGTGACGTTTCTTAGTTCGACGGAAGCCATTGCCGGCGCTTTCCTTCCATTTCTCTTGATTCAAGCATCAGCGTAGACCGAACAACCGGCCCATGCCGACAGTCTTCTCGATGATCGCAAGCGCGATGACCGCCGTGAAAACCAGCAACGAGCTTACCGACGTCACCAGCGGATCGTAGTTCTGGTCGATGTAGACGAAAATGCGCACGGGCAGGGTCATCGCGCTCGGGCTGGACAGGAAGAGCGATGCGGCGACTTCGTCGAACGAGAGTATGAACGAGAAGACGAGACTCGCCGCGGTGCCGGACCGGATCAGCGGAAAGGTCACGTGCCAGAAGGTCCTGAGGCGATCGGCGCCCAAACTCTGCGCCGCCCGCTCCACGTTGGCATCGATGCCCAGCAGCGCCACACTGACAAACCGTATCGCGAACGGCATCGTGATGATGACGTGCGCCAACGTCAGCGAGAATACGTTGCGTGGAAGTCCATACTTGGCGAGGAACTGCAGCAGCGCCAGGCCGAAGATCAGCCCGGGCAGGCTCAACGGCGCCAGAAACAGGCCCTGCAGGACCTTCCGGCCGATGAAGGTGTGCCTGTTCAGCGCGATCGCCGCCATCGTGCCCAGCGCCGTGGACACCAGGCTGGTGCAGAGTGCGACGACCACGCTCACGATCGCGGAGTCGATAAACTCCGGACGCTTCGCAAACTCCACGTACCACTTCAAGCTCAACCCCGGCGGGGGGAAGACGATGAAGTCGGCCGACGTGAAGGATTCGATGACGATCACCAGCACCGGCGCGACCGAGAACAGGCACGCCAGGATGGCGAATGCGCCGAGCCAGCGACGGGGACCCTGCGGAATCAATGGAAGACCACCCGGTACTTGCCGCCTTCGAGCACGCGCCGCTGCACGGCCAGCACGACAAGGACAATGAGCACCAGCGCCACCGCAAACGCCGCCGCGAACGGCCAGTTTTGCAGCACCATGGCCTGCTGGTAGACCATTGCCGATAGAACCTTGTAGTCCGCTCCGCCCAGCAGTGCCGGCGTTACGAACGAACTCGAGGAGAGAGAGAACACGATGAGCAGACCCGAGAGCACCCCCGGAAGGCTCAAGGGCACGGTGACCGTACGGAAGGCCCGCCATGGACTGGCGCCCAGGCTTGCGGCGGCCAGAGGCACGGCTGGGTCGATCGCTTGCAGCGACGTCGCGACCGACAGGACGAGGAACGGCATCAGGACGTTGGCGAGGCCCGCCACCACCGCCGCTTCCGTATGCAGAAGCGCGAAACCGGCGAAGCCGACCGAACGTGCCGCGGTATCGATCAACCCGTTCGAGCCGAGGAGAATCAGCCAGCCGAAGGTGCGCACGATGACGCTCACCAGCAGCGGGGACAGGATGACGAGGATGATCCAGGCGCGCTGCCGCGCCGATGCCACCGTCAGGTACAAGGCGATCGGGTAACCGATGATCAGCGTCACCACCGAAGTGATGAACGAAAGACGCATCGTTCGGCCCGCGATCTCGAGGTAATAGGAGTCGCCCAGGATGCGCAGATAATTCTTGAACGTGAATCCCGGCATCATGCCGGTGAGGCGACTGTAGTCGTGAAAGCTGTTGACGACAAGCACCGCCAGCGGAACGACGAAGAACACGATGAACAACACCCCCGCTGGCAACAGTAGCAGAAGCGGAATGCCCAAGCCGCCGCGCCCCGCGTTTGGCAGACTCGTCTTCATGGCTGCCGACCTCGGTGTGCCCGGTCAGGCGGCCTGCCGTGGGCATGGAACCCCGCCGT
>JBGOUY010000040.1:0-20504 GCA_041477795.1 bacterium | reverse complement strand
CCCGCCATAGGCGACCAGCGTGAAGTCGCGCGGGTCGAAGCCCTTGGCGATGCTGATCTGCTTGATGGCGCTGACCATGCGCGCCACGGCGATGCGCACGATGCCGTCGGCCAGGGCCGGCTCGTCCGCCAGCGCCGGCAGGCGCTCGCGCAGGCGGCGCAGCGCGGCCAGCGCGAGGGCCTCGTCCAGGGCGATGCGCCCGCCCAGGCGCACGCCGGGCGCCAGGCGGTGCAGCGCCAGGTTGGCATCGGTCACGGTGGGGTCGCTGCCGCCCTGGCCGTAGCAGGCGGGGCCGGGCTCCGCGCCCGCGCTCTGCGGGCCGACCATCAGGATGTCCCCCGCATCCAGCCAGGCGATGCTGCCTCCGCCCGCCCCCACGGCGTTGATCTCGATCTGCGGCGTGCGGTTGGCGTAGGCGTCGATGAACTGCTCGTTGGTGACCGGCACCTTCAGGTCCTCGATCAGGCACACGTCCGTGCTGGTGCCGCCCATGTCGCAGGTGATGAGGTTGCGCGCGCCCAGGCGCTCGCCCAGGGCCAGCGCGGCGGCCACGCCCCCGGCCGGGCCGGAGAGCACGGTGCTGATGGGCAGCCGCGCCGCGCGCTCGGCGGTGGCCACGCCGCCGTTGGAAGTCATGATGAAGACCTCGCCGCGGTAGCCGCGCTCGGCCAGCCGCTGGCGCAGCAGGCCCAGGTAGCGCGCCATCAGCGGGCCGATGGTGGCGTTGAGGGCGGTGGTGTTGAAGCGCTCGTACTCGCGCAGTTGCGGCAGCACCTCGGCCGAGGTGCAGACGAACCAGCCCGGCAGGCGCTCGCGCGCCAGGCGCACGGCCGCCTGCTCGTGGGCCGGGTTGGCGTAGCTGTGCAGGAAGCAGATCGCCAGCGCCGCCGCCGGTGCCCCCGCCGCCCCCGCCGCGAACGGTGCATCCTGCGCGCCCGCCGCGCCCGGCGCGAGCTGCGGGAGAGTGGCCAGCGCGGCGCTCACCTCCGCCTCGTCCAGCGGCGTGCGCACGCTGCCGTCGTAGTACAGCCGCTCGTGGATCTCGATCGTGCGCGTGCGCGGCACGAGGGGCGGCGTCTTGAGCGTCGTGAGGTCATAGAGCACGGGGCGGTTGGTGCGCGCGATCTCCAGCACGTCGCGGAAGCCCGCCGTGGTGAGCATCCAGACCGGCGCGCCCTTGCGCTCCAGGATGGCGTTGGTGCCGATGGTCACGCCGTGCACCAGCCGCTCCACCGAGGCCAGCGGCGCCTCCAGCGCCTCCAGCGCGGAGAGCACGCCCAGCGTGGGGTCGCCCGGAGTGGAGGGCGCCTTGGCATAGCGCACCGTGCGCGCGGCGTCGTCGTAAAGCACCGCGTCGGTGAAGGTCCCGCCGACGTCTACGCCGACCCACCACATGGCTCCTCACTGGGAAAGGGAGAAGGATTGCGGCGGGGGACGCCTCCGGCGCGCAGGCTCAGGTGCGCCGGGGCGCCGCGGCATGCCCGCGCCGGCCGGGCGGGCCGAGGCCGCAGCCGGCGCGACCCGCTGCCGCAGAGCGGGCGCCGGCGCGCCAGCGGCTCAATCGTACGTCACGGGCGTGCCGTGCCAGCCGGCTTCCTGCCGGCTCCAGTACTGGTCGCGCAGGCGCGTGGTGATCGGCCCCGGGCTGCCGTCGCCCAGCGCGTGCCCATCCACGCGCGTGACGGGCAGGATGCCGCCGGCCGTGCTGGTGAGGAAGACCTCGTCCGCCATGCGCAGGGCCTCGGCCGGCACGGGGCCCAGCTCCAGCGGCAGGCCCAGCTCCCCGCACAGCTCGATCGCGCTCAAGCGCGTGATGCCCTCCAGCACCCCGCGCGCGGGCGTGCTGAGGCGGCCGTCCTTCACGACGAACACGTTGAAGCCCGGGCCTTCGGTGATGTCGCCGGCGCCGTCGCCCAGCACGACGGTTTCCCCGCCGCGCGCATAGGCGTCGTAGAGCCCGCGCATCAGGTCGCCCCAGTGGAAGTTCTTCACGGTCGGGTCGACCGATTCGGGCGGGATGCGCTGCACGGAGCTGACGATCAGGTGCAGCCCGCGCTGCCGCTGCTCCTCCGTGGCGACCCAGATGAAGGGCACGGCGTAGGCGAAGAAGCGGTTGCTGCACGTGCGCGGGTCGCGCGAGCCGGGCGGCGGCACGCCCCGCGTGCAGCCCATCTCCACGTAGGCCTCGCGCAGGCCGCTCAGGCGCACGCACTCGCCCAGGATCTCCCGCAGCCCCTCGCGCGAGTGGGGCAGCGTCAGGTGCATGGCCGCCGCGCTGCGCTCGAAGCGGCCCAGGTGATCCTCCAGCCGGAAGAAGCGCCCCTTCCACACGTGCACCACGTCGTAGGTGACGTCCGAGCGCGTGAAGCCCCAGTCCATGATGGGAATCTTCGCCTCGGCAATGGGCACGTAGGCCCCCTCGATGAACGCGGCACCCTGGGCAAAGCGGGGCTCGGGCGGCATGGGACTCCTCTCGGTTGGAGTGGGGCGGCTTCGGCGCGGCGCTGGCTCGCGGCGCGGCGCGCTGTCCGAGGCCATCCAATCAACCGGGGTGGCAGCGTGTCAAGTTGCGCCGCTGCGGGAGCGCTCCCCGGACTGCTCGTGCGGGCCGCGGCGGGGAGGCGCAACTGCAACGGCGCCTCCCCCTGACCCCCTCCGAAAGAGGGGGAACAGCGGGGCGGAACATCGCCAGTGCGAACGAACTGGCGCGAAGCCGAGCCCCCTCCTTTGGAGGGGGCGGTCACGCCGCAGGCGTGACAGGGGGAGGCCCCGCCGGTCGTCCTGTCCGATTTCTCCCGACTATTCCCGAACGTTTCTGCTGCGCCGGGCGGCCCCTTGTGGTATAGTAATGGGGTCGCCAATCCGCTCTGGGAGCGGCTCCGCGTGACTCGGGAGAAATTTCCAAAGGAACCCAGTTGCCACTTCCAGCAAGGGGCGCGGGGGAGCCTGCCCTGAGCGAAGTCGAAGGGCCTGCGCCCCTGCCTGCTGCGGTCGCCGGTCGCGCCATCCGCCCGGCGCCGCCGCGCCCAGGGGTGCGCCCAGGGCCGGAGCGGGGTAGGATGGACGGGCGCGGGTTTGAGCGCACCCGGCGCGCGAGGAGCGATTCCTGGGGGGAATCCATATGCACGTGGAGCTGAGCTACGGGCGCGGCACGCTGGGCGTGGAACTGCCGGCCGAGTGCAAGGTCACGTTGATCGGCAAGCGGCCCATGCCGCTCCTGCCCGATCCCGTCGCGGCGCTGGAGGCGGCACTGGCCAGCCCGGTGGACGCGCCCCCGCTGGCCGAGGTGGCGCGCGCGGCGCGGCGGGTGTGCATCCTCATCTGCGACATTACGCGCCCGGTGCCCAACGGCCTGATCCTGCCCGCGCTGCTGCGCATGCTGCTGGGCGCCGGCCTGCACCCCGAGCAGATCCAGGTGCTCGTCGCCACCGGCCTGCACCGCCCCAACGAGGGGCCGGAGCTGGCGGAGCTGGTGGGCGACCCCTGGGTGCTGCGCACGGTGCACGTGACCAATCACCACGCGCGCCGCGATGCGGACCACGTGCGGGTGGGCGTCACCTCGCGCGGCACCGTGGTGCGGCTGGACCGCCGGCTGGTGGAAGCGGACCTGCGCATCGTCACGGGCTTGGTGGAGCCGCACTTCATGGCCGGCTATTCCGGCGGGCGCAAGGTGATCGCCCCCGGCGTGGCGCACCGCGAGACCATCACCACGTTCCACAGCGCGCGCTTCATGGAGCATCCGCGCGCGGCCAACTGCGTGCTGGAGGGCAACCCGCTCCATGCCGAGCAGCTCGAGATCGTGCAGATGATCGGCGGCGCCCTGGCCGTCAATGCCGTCATCGACGAGCAGCGCCGGCTCGCCTTCGTCAACTGCGGCGAGGTGGTGGCCAGCCACCTGGCGGCGGTGGACTTCATCCGCGCCTACGCCGAGGTGCCCGTGCCGCGCCGCTTCAGGACGGTGGTCACCAGCGCGGCGGGCTATCCGCTGGACAAGACGTATTACCAGACCGTCAAGGGCATGGTGGGCCCGCTGGACATCCTGGAGCCGGACGGCCACCTGGTGATCGCCTCGGAGTGCTCGGAGGGCATGGGCTCGCCGGAGTACGTGGCCGCCCAGCGGCGGCTGGTGGCGCTGGGGCCGGAGCGCTTCCTGGACGAGATCCGCGGCAAGACCCACGCCGACATCGACGAGTGGCAGACCGAGATGCAGCTCAAGCCCATGCGCCTGGCCGCCATCCACCTCTATTCCACCGGGCTGGCCGCGGACGCGCGCCGGCTGACCGGCGTGCACATGGTCGAGTCCGTGGAGGCCGCCGTGCGCGAGAGCGTGCGGCAGGCTGGCGACCCCCACGTGGCCGTGATCCCCGAAGGGCCCTACGTGGTGCCCATCTTCCAGCCGGGCGCCTGAGTGTAGGGGCACAGCATGCTGTGCCCCTACACCCTCCGAGCAGCGGGCTGTGGCGGACCGCTACCCGGCTTGCTCCAGGCACTCGCGCAAGAGAGCCAGGGCGGCGTCCGTGAAGGCCCACATGTTGGCCTCGCGGTCGGCTTGGCCGGTCTCCAGGGTGAGGACGCGCTCGCGCGGCCCCACCACGGCGATGCAGGTGTGGCCGGGGGCGTCGCCGTAGCGGTTGCCGCTCGGACCGGCGGCGCCCGTTTCGCCCAGGCCCCAGGTGGCGCCGTGCCGCTCGCGGATGCGGCGCGCCAGCAGCAGGGCGTAGGGCTCCGAGCTGGAGCGGATGCCTTTCAGGTCGGCCTCGCTGAAGCCCAGCAGGCCGCTGCGGGACTGGGCCGTATAGATCACGCCGCCGCCGCGGAAGTACGCCGACGCGCCCGGCACGGCCAGCAGCACGGCGCAGAGCAGTCCGCCCGCGGAGGATTCCGCCACGGCGATGGTCTGCCGGGCGGCCTTGAGGCGCTCGGCGATGCCGCCGGCGCGTGCGGCCAGCTCGTTCATAGGCCTCCTCGGGCAAGGGTGGGGGCGCTTGCGGTGGCGTGTCGGTCGTGGCGCGGCGCAGGGCGACTACATCAGGAAGACGCCCTTGCCGGTGGTCTGGGTGTCGAAGAGCCGGTAGGCTTCGGCGGCCTGCGCCAGCTTCCAGCGGTGGCTGAACAGGCGATCCACGTCGATGCCGCGCTCGGCCACGAAGCGGGCGCACTCGGCCTGCCCCACCGCGCTGAAGGTCCACGAGCCGATGACGGTGAGCTGCCGGCGCAGCAGGTCCCGGCTCACGTCCACGGTCAGCGAGTCGCCCTCGCCCACCATGCAGACGGTGCCCCAGGTGCGCGTGCTCTGCACGGCGGCCAGGCGCGCGGCGGGGTGGCCGCTGCAGTCCAGCGCCTTGTCCACGCCGCGGCCGTGGGTGAGCGCCTTGAGCGCGGCCACGGGGTCGTCCGCGCCGGGGTCGATGGCGGCGTCGGCGCCGAAGCCCAGCGCCAACGCGCGGCGCTCAGCGCCCACGTCCAGCGCGTAGACCCGCGCGCCCATGGCCTTGGCGAGCTGCGTGGCGCTCAGCCCGACGGGGCCCTGGCCAAAGACGGCGAGCGTGTCGTTGCCGGAGAGGTTCATGCGGCGCAGCGCCCCGTAGGCCGTGCCCGTGCCGCAGGCGATGGCCGCGCCCGTCGCGAAGCTCAGCTCGTCCGGCAGGGGCACCAGCGTGCGCGCGGGCACGAGCTGGTACTCCGCGTGACCGCCGTGCGCCGTCACGCCGTAGACCTTGATGCCGTTGCGGCAGAGCTGCGACCAGCCCGTGCGGCAGTGCTCGCACACGCCGCAGCCGGCGTAGTGGTGCTGCATGACGCGCATGCCCTCGCGCGCCAGGTTGGCCGGCACGCCCGCGCCCACGGCCGCCACCACGCCGCAGGGCTCGTGCCCGGCGATGATCGGATCGGCGTTGCCGCCCAACCCCAGCGCCGCCTGGGCCGCGCCCGCGGGGGAACGGTAGAACTTGAGGTCGCTGCCGCACATGCCCGAGGCCTTCATGCGCAGCACCGCCTCGCCCGGGCCGGGCGTGGGGTCCGGGAAGGTGCGCAACTCCAGCTTGCGGTCACCGAGGAAGACCACTGCGCGCATGGGGCGCTCCGTTGGCGAGGGGACGGTTCTTGGAACGGCAGGGGCGGCGGACGCAACAAGCCGCACCTGCCCGGTCTAGGGCAGATGCGGGCGAAAGGGAAGGCGAAGGGGGCGACGCGCGACGAGGACGACATCCTTTGCTGGGAGTACGACGGGGAAGGGAGGCTTCACCCAATGTCAGCCAAAGAGAATGCGGAGCGATCGGCGGCCCTGTATTCACCATCAGACTCAGCCGGTGGGGTGTCACGCTCAAGAGCGTGTTGGGTATCACCGAAAATGTTCCGAATGGTCTGCAGTTGTCCAAACTCGTCGCTTGACCCCAAGGGGCTCGGCACTATACTTGTATTAGCCCTTCGGACAAGGCGCTATCCCGCATGGAAGGCGGGGACCCCTCCAGCGAAACGCACGTCATGGCCCAACAGCTAATGGCTGAACGCCAGATCTTTGAGCAACACTTGCCTGCATGGCGCTCTCAGTACCTCGGCAAGTATGTCCTGATCAAGGGTCAGGAGGTTGTCGGCTTTTATGACAGCCTCGACAGTGCGACCAAAGAAGGATTCAAGCGCTTTGGGCTCGACGACTTCTTTGTGACTCGGATCGATCCCACCGAGGTGGTCAACGTCACCTTCCTCGGCCAGCGCATATAGGCATATAGAGAGCGCCGGAGGGGGATGAACCGAACGCAGCGCCGGCAACAGGAGCGGCTTGAAAGGCAAGTCGCCCGCGAGAGCCCGATCTTCGAATTCAAGACCCCCACGCCTGGGCATCTCTTGGCAGCAGGGGCGATCATCAATACCGACGTAGGCATCGCCCAACAACACTCGGAAGCGCTGGCTGCTGCTGGATTGGCGATTCCCAGTCCAGTTCAGGCCCGCTTCCTGATTGATACGGGCGCGTCCAAATCGCTCGTCCGCCACGAGATTGCAGAACGAGCCGGTCTCAAGTTGATCAACGATAGCCAGCCCATCCATGGCATTGGCGTGGATGCAACAGGTCGCGTCTACTTGGGTTCCATCCGATTTGGCTTTCCGTCCCGTGCGGTCAAGGGTGCGGTCCATCAGATTTGGATCAATGCCGAGATTGCCAGCGGCAATCTGCCAACTCCCGATATCGATGGGCTGATCGGACGAGACGTGCTCAATTATTTTCGCTTCACATACGACGGGACTGCAGGACAAATCACGCTCCGCTACCAGGGTGCGAAGACTAAGGGGGTACATTAGACTACCCCCCCGCCCCCTCACACCCCAAACAGCCGCTTCGCGTTCCCGGAGCGGATCTTCTCCTTCTCGGCCACGGGGATGTCGAGCTGGTCGATGCGCGCGGCGCAGCCGGGCATGTCGCCGATGTTGTGCGGATAGTCGCTGCCGTAGAGCAGGCGCTCCGGGCCGGCCAGGTCATAGGCCAGCTTGAGCGCCTTCACGTCGTAGCAGACCGTGTCGTAGTAGAGCCGCTTCAGGTACACGCTGGGCGGGTGGGGGGCCTTGGCGCGCGCGTCGGGGATGAAGCGGTAGCACTGGTCCAGCCGCCCGGCGATGAAGGGCAGCGTCGCCCCCGCGTGGGAGACGATGAGCGGCCAGTCGGGGTGGCGCTCGAACACGCCCCCCAGCGCCATGCGCGTGACGGCGAGGGTGGTATCGAACATGAAGCCGATGCTGGGGATCAGCCCGTAGTCGCCCAGCCCCATCTCCGGAACGCCCGGCGGCGCGGTGGGGTGCAGCAGCGTGGGCACGCGGCGGCGGTTCAACTCCTGCCAGATCGGCTCGAAGCGCGGGTCGTCCAGCGGCGTCTCGGTCACGTTGGCGAGGATGATGAGGCCGACCATCTTCAGCTCGTCCAGCGCCCGCGTCAGCTCCTTGAGCGCCAGATCGGCGTCCTGCAGCGGGATGCTGGCCAGCCCGCGGAAGCGCTGGGGCCAGCGCGCGCAAACCTCCGCCAGGTCGTCGTTCATCACGCGCGCCACCGTCTCGGCCACCGGGCCCTGCGCCCAGTAGCAGTTGGGGCAGGTGTAGGAGAGCAGCTCCAGGCCCACGCCCACCGCGTCCATCGCTTCCAGGCGCACGGCCGGGTCGAACATGGGCGCGGTGAAGGTCATGAAGCGCGCCCCCTTGCGCGTCACGATGACGCTGCCCTCGCTGTCGCGGGCCAGGCCGTAGAGGGGCGGGCCGTGCTTTTCGAGCAGGTCCGTGTAGCGCTTGGAAAGGATGTGGGTGTGCACGTCGATCAGCGCCATCCGGCACCTCCTGCGGGGCTGCGTGGGATGAAGTGAGGCGGCCCCCGGCGCCGGTGCGCTGCCAGCCGCACCGGCCCCGCGCCGCCACGGTGCTGCCCTGGCGGCTCACGCGGGTCGGGTGCCGGGTCCTTCCGGGAGTCAGCCGGGAATCGTGGCGAAGCGCAAGGATTTTCTGCGCCGCGTGCACGCCGCGCAGGGGGCGCGGCCGGAGCCTTGCCAGACATCACGCCGGCTCACGATCGGCGCCGCTCGCGCAGATTCAGCGCCTGGCGGGACATGCCCAGCATTTCCGCCGCCAGCGACTTGTTGCCGCCGCTGCGCCGCAGCGCTTCCTCGATCAGCAGACCTTTGGCCTCATTCATCGTCGGAAAGACCGCACCAAACGTCAGCATGCGCTCCCCCAGCGCGTGACTGCGAGCCTGCCCGTTGGTGCCCGGCGCGTGACGCTTGAGGTGGGCCCGGAACGGAGCCACCGGAAGCCTGCCGGAGTGCATGCGGGCCATGGCATCGAAGACCATCGCCCGCAGTTCGCGGATGTTCCCCGGAAAGGCGTACGAGAACAGCAGCGGGATCAGGGCCGGCGGGATCGTGGGCTTCGGCACGCCAAATTGCTCCGCCGCTTCTTCCAGGAAGTGCGCCGCCAGGAGCGGAATCTCGTCCTTGCGCTCCCGCAGGGGCGGCACTTCGATATGGTGGCTGATCAGCCGATAGTAGAGGTCGCGGCGGAACTGGCCGGTCTCCTGCAGCGCGCGCAAGTCCTGGTGGGTCGCCAGGACGATGCGGGCCGTGGAGTGCTTGGGGACATCCGCGCCCAACGGCAGGTATTCGCCGTCCTGCAGCAGCCGCAGCAGCTTGATCTGCGACCCGGGCGCCAGATCGCCGATCTCGTCGAGAAACAACGTCCCGTCGTGGGCGTGTTCCACCAGGCCCGGCCGTTTTGCCACCGCTCCGGTATAGGCCCCCTTGCCGTGTCCGAAGAGCGTGTCGGAGAACAGGTTGTCATCCAGGCCGGAGACGTTCACCGCCACCAGGGGCCCCTGCCGGCCGCTGGCATCGTGGACGGCCTTGGCGAGCAGTTCCTTGCCCACCCCCGTTTCGCCGGTGATCAGCACCGGCTGGGAGGTGCGGGCCACCGCTTCCAGGTAGCTGAACAGCGCCAGCATCTCCGAATTGACCGACACCATGGAGGCGAACGCCTCGGGTTGATTGAGCTTTCGCTTCAGGATCCCCTCGCGCAAGGCCTCGTGCTCGTGCTGCAGCGCCGCGAAAGCCAATCCATGCCGCACGACCGTCAGGAACTGGGCCTGCTCCAGAGGCTTCACGACATAGTCGAACGCCCCGCTCTTCATGCACTCGACGGCGCACTGCGCCGAGCCGTCGCCGGTAATCACGACAACCGGGATGTGCGGGTACTCGCCGGTGACATCCGCCAACAGCTCCCGGCCATCGCAGTCCGGCAGGTTGAGGTCCAGCAGCACCAGCCCGACGTCGTGGGTCTGCAGGGCCTGCCAGACCCGCCCGCCCTCCTGGCAGGTGACCACGTTCGGGTAGCCCGCCATGCGCAAGATGGCGTCGCAAATGGCGAGGACGTGCTCCTCGTCATCGACGATGACGATGGTTTGCAGATCCGGGGTCGCGTTCATGGCACCTTTTGTTTCCGCCGCTGGCCGTGGCGGCGGGAGATGAATTCATGCGGCAACGGGCTGCACCCCGTCGCAGCGGCGGACTTGGTAACCACGCTCGCGACCTCGCCGTCGGCAGCGGGCTACGGCGCCGCAGGAGGCGCCCGGAACCATCCGCAAGGGGATGGAGCGTCTCGTCCAAGGTCAGCGCCCGACCTGGCTCAATCGCCCGCGGTGCCCGCCGCAAGAGCCCTCCGCTCTGCGCGGAAACCCGCAGGCGAAATATCAGGGTACGTATTATAGTACATCCTTTCCCTTAAACCGGTGTCAACTGGTGATTCGCGACGCCCGGGTTTGCAGCGGGATGCGGGGTCCTGACCGGACGGCCCACACCGGCAACGCGCCGCAGGTGGCCCGCAGCAGACTCTCGCCGGAAAGGAGTCGACGCGCGGATTCCTGGCGGCCGGTGCGGGCACAAATCGCACCGCGCTGCCGGCCGGAGGGCTGGATAGCGCCACTCCGGCCCGCTGGGCCGGCGGGTGGGCGGATCGTCGCGCCGGGCAGGCCCTCAGCCGGGGCCCCCAGCGAACGAGCGGAAGGGTCGGGGAGGCAGGAGCGTCGGAAGCGCGCATCCAGGAGCGAGGTCTGCCCCCGCTCCGCCGCAAGGGGCCGCGGCACGCTCCCCGGTGCGCGGCAAGGCCCTGCCCCGCCGATCAGGCGGCAGGGCGGAATCCGCGGCGAGGCTGGCCGGATCGTGTAGGCGTTCCGGCGTGGCGGCAGCGCGGCGCAGCCCCCTGCCTGGCGGGCCCGAGCGCGCCTGCTCTGCTCGCGGCGTGCAGGTGGGTCGTCACGCGCTCGGCACGACTCAGTCACGGCCGAGCGGAGGGTCGCCTCGGTCTCCGCCGGCTGGGGCCGGCAGGGCGTGCGCGGCCTCCGGGAACGGTGGGAGCGGGGCGAGCGCCGCAGCGCCCGCAGGGGCCGGGCGCCGGGCGAGGGCGCTGCGGAGCGTCTGGGCCAGCTCGTCCTGGGTCCACGGTTTCCGCAGCGTGAGCGTCGCTTCATCCAGACCGCCCCGGGAGCCCTGCAGGGTTTCCGCGAATCCCGTGGCAACGATGCACGGCAGATCGGGCCGGATGGCGCGGATGTGCGTCACCAACTCGTCGCCCAGCATCGGCGGACACATGAAGTCGGTGATGACCACGGCGAAGGCAGCGGGATTGGCCTGGAAACAGGCCCAGCCCTCCTGCCCATTCTTGCACGCGGTCACCGCATACCCCCAATCGCCAAGGATTCTTGTCAAGTAGCTGCGGATCTCCTCCTCGTCATCCACCACCAGCACGGATCCGCTGCCCCGCGGGTCAACCGCCGCTGCCGTCGCCGCCTGTGTCGCGGCCGCCGGCTGTGCGATGGGCAGGTAGACCTCGAAGGTGGTGCCCGCGCCGACCACGCTGTGCAGATCGATGAAGCCTCGGTATTCCTGCACGATGCCGTAGACGAGATACAGCCCCAGCCCGGTGCCTTTGCCGGACTCTTTGGTGGTGAAAAAGGGTTCGAAGACGCGCTCCCGCGTTGCTTCGTCCATCCCGACACCCGTGTCGCGCACCGTAATCCGTGCATACTCGCCCGCCGGTCTCTCCGGCCGCGGCAGCGGTTCCCCCCGCAGCTCCACGCGCTGCAGCCCCACGGTGAGTTCCCCGCCGTCGGGCATGGCGTGAGCGGCGTTGATGCACAGGTTCATCAGCACGGTTTGAATCTGCGCGGCATCCGCCAGCACGAACAGGTCGGGCTCGGCGGTCGACTCTTGAATCTGGATGTTCTTGGGCAAGGTGGCGCGGATCAGGCTCATCACCTCGGCGGCGAGGCTGCTCAGGGAGATAGCCGTCACCCCGGGCTTGTGCTTGCGGGAAACGGTGAGGATGCTGGCAATCAGGTCCCGCGCGCGCAGCACACTCTTCCGGATCTCGGCGGAATAGTCATGCAGCGGGGATGCGGGCGTCAGTTGCTTGTGCAGCAGCTCCGCGTAGCCCATCACGGGCGTGAGGATGTTGTTGATCTCGTGGGCGATCCCACTGACCATCGTCCCGATCGCCTCCAGCTTCTGGGACTGACGCAGGTCGGCCTCCAACTGCTGCTGCCGGGTGACGTCACGGTTCACCACGACATAGGCGGACAGCGCCCCGGCGGCGTCGAAAATCGGCGAGATGGTCGATGCCACGATGTATCCCTTGCCGTCCTTGCGCCGGCAGGCAACCCGCCCCTGCCAGGAATCGCCGCGGGCCAGCGTCTCCCAGACGGAGGCCGCGCCGATAGCGGGATCGGGTTCCTGGCCGAGAAACTGCGCCGGCCGGCCCAGCACTTCCTCGCGCGCGTAGCCCGTGATGCGCTCGACCGCGGGGTTCACGTACTGCACCGTGCCCTGCCGATCCGCCACGACGATGGCCTCGGCCGCCTGGCTGACCGCGGTGGCCAGCAGCCGCCGTTCCTGTTCGGCTGCGATGCGTTCGGTGATGTCCTCGGCAATCCCGACGATGCCGACGATCGTCCCCAGTTCGTCCCGCAGGGGAACGCGAGCCATGGCATAGGCGCGGCGCGAACCGTCGCGGCCTGTCAGATGCACTTCGGGCTCGTTCTGGGGCGCAGCGCTGGCCAGCACGGCTTGCTCCTGCCTCCGGGAAACCGCACAGAAGTCCGGCGGCAGCAGGCCCAGTTCCGCATGGCTCCTGCCGATCCAGGCGGAAGAGCCGATTCCAAAATCCGCCGCCAGCTTGCGATTGACCATCAGGAAGCGCCCTTCGCTGTCCACCACCCAGAGCCAATGCGGATAGGTGTCGAAGACGGTCTGCAGCAGCTCGCGGCTTTGCTGCAACTCGCGCTCGGAGGTCTTGCGCCGCGTGATGTCGAGGAGGGTGCCCACCATCCGCAGCGGCCGGCCGGCCGGACGAGGGTCCACCTCGCCCTGGAAGTGAACGAAGCGCTCGCTGCCGTTCGTCAGGATGCGATGGTCCAGGCTGACCGCGGAGCGGTCGCGGATGGCGCGTTCCAGGCGCTCTTGCAGGCTGGCGCGGTCGGCCGGGTGCACCCGCTCCAGGAATGCCTCCCACGGCAGTTGCGCGGCCGCCTCTGCAATGCCGAGGATGTGCAGCGCCTCGCCCGAGCAGCGGGCCATCTGCGTCTGCAGGTTCAGCTCCCAGCTGCCTAGGTGGGCCATCCGCTGGGCCCGCACCAGGTCGGCTTCGCTGCGGGCCAGCGCGATCTTGGCCCGGGCCAGCTCCGTCACCTTCTGTTGCAGCCCGGCATTGGACTCCACCAATGCAGCCGTGCGCTCCTGCACCTGGCGCTCCAGCGTTTCCTTGCTGCGCCGCAGGGTGCGTTCGGCCGTGCGGCGTTCCGTGATGTCGCGGCAGAAGATGGCCACGCGCGCGACCTGGTCATCGCTGCCGCGCACGGGCCACAGGGAGCTCTCCAGGTAGCGCCCCTTGTACGTCAGCTCGAAGCTGGCGGGTTCGCCCGTTTCCAGCACGGCCCGCATGAGAGTGGGCGCGTCTGGGTCCCCGTTGGGTGGATCGAACCCAAAGACGGGCGAATCGGTGCGCTGACCGGCTTCCAGTCCGAGCAGGGTTCGCCCGGCCTCGTTGATGGAAAGCACCCGTCCACTCGCATCGACCAGCACGGTGGCCGCGCTGCTGGCGTTGAGCAGAACGCGCTGGGTCTCCTCGCTGTGCTCGCGCTCGGCAGCGTGAGGGGTGGGTTGCCTGCGGACATGAACCTCGTTGAGCATGGTTTCGACGACGGAGCCGAGTGCCTCCATCGCATCGGCCGCGATCACCAGATAGTCCGCCACGCCCGGTTGCATGGCTTTCACGACCAGGCGCTCGTCGTGCTGGCTGGTCACCAGGATCGAAGGCGCGTCGATCCCCTGATCGCGAAGCGCTTCCAACAGCGCGACCCCGTTCATGTCGGGGAGGTGGCATTCCAGCACCATGAGGTCGGGCGCGGTGGCAGAGGCCAGCGCGAGGGCCTCCGCGCCCGTTGCCGCCGTCTCCACCTCGTGGCCTGCATTCCAGAGCTGGTAGGCTTGCGTCATCGCCGCGGACGAGCGGCCCTCCACGATCAGAATCCTGGCCATCCGAACCTCTCCCACGCTCGATCAACCCAAGTGAATGGGGGCTGCCGCCCCGGGATGGCCTGCTGTTGGCCGATCGCTCCGCGCCGGCGGAGGATGCCTGTCCCCGCGACCGGAATTCCTGCGGCGGATCCGAACCGAGCGCCTGCGGCCAGACGCGCCTCGTCGCTCGGGTGCCCCGGCTACGCCGCACCCGGCCGGAGCGGTTGCGACGCGTCGCCAATTCCGGTGCGGCCGGCCTCCTGCGGCGTGCGGGAGCGTTGCCCGCCGCCACGTTCGCCGGTGCGGACGTGCCGGCCCGGCCTCCCGCCGGTGGCTGCCGGCGAACCCGCTGCCGCACCGGCCGCACCGGCGGCGTCAGGAACGCAGGTTCCCGGAGTCGCTCTCCCGTTGGCGACCCAGCAGGGGTGGAGAGGAGTCCTGCCCCAGGAAGCGGTCCCGCACCGCAACGGTGAGCCGCATCATCTCCTCGGTGAGCCGGTGCAGCTCGGGCAACGTATCGGTATGGGCCGCCGCCGCTTCCTGGATGCGAGCCTGGACGGCGACCAGGCTGGCGAACAACTCCACCAACCGTTCCGATCCCGGCGCCGGCCGTGTTCCCGGCGCGACCCCCGCCGCCACTGCGGGGGCAGCGGGCCTGCGCGTCGCCGCTTCCCGCGGGCTGGCGGCCTCCCCGCCCAGTCCCGGCGGCGCCACCATGAGGTCGCACGTGAACTCGTTGGTTTCGGTCGGGTCGTATTCCTGGATATCGACGGAGCACGTGTCCTTGATGAACATGAACACGTCCTGCACCGCCTGATCGTCGGCGCGCGTCAGCAGCACGACCTCCCAGGACAGGAAGCACAGCGTCGGGTCGAGCTCGTCCAGCGCGGGGACGCGACGCGGATCGACGCGGACGACCGCGTTGCCCAGGGCGCGCAGCTCGTTCAGCAGGATATTCAGCCGGGTGCCGCTGCGCCAAATGGTAGGATCGGGCACCAGCCGGATGCGCAGGCAGCGCAGGTGCCCGGCGTGCTTCGGTCGGCGTGCCGGTGCAACCGGCTGCAAAGGCTTCGCCAGGGGTTCCTCCCCCGTGCGCGCGGCTCCATCGAAGTTGGCCAGCCAGTCGATCAGCATGGCCGTCGTGGCCGCATCGGCGGCGGCGGCTCCGCTCCTGGATTCCACCATGCAGCGCACCTGATCGTTAACGCTCAGGATCAGGTCGATGAGGTTGCGGGTAATCTCGATTCGCCCGCAGCGCGCCCGGTCCAGCAGGTCTTCCGCGTGGTGGGCCAGGGTGGCGATGTCGTCGAACCCGCACATCGCGCTGGATCCCTTGATGGTGTGCATGGCGCGGAACACCCGCGCCACCAGTTCCTGGTCGCCCGGACTTTGCTCCAACGCGAGCAGCGAGGTCTCCAGTTCGGCCGACAGTTCCCGCGCCTCCTCCCGGAAGGCCTGAAACTGCATCAATTCGAAGTTGTTCATCCCGGTACCTGCTCGACAGCGGTTCGCTACGGTTCCGGCCGCAAGGCTCTCACGATCGAGCCGGTCGCGCCGCGTTCGCGGCCCTCCCGCCGGATCGATTCCAGCGCTGCGGGGGTCAGCCTCGCTCCACGTTCAAGCGGGACATCCGGTCGGTCGCCGGCCTTCCTTCCGCCGCTTCCTCCCCGGCAGCGCCCGCTTCCAGCAGGACGCAGCTTGCCGTCCGGCCAACGCTGCGTGCGTCGTCGACGGTGCGGCGGGTGCCGGTCACGACGGCCTGCGGTTCCAGACGCAGTCCGACAGCGCGGTGCCTTCGCCAACCGGAGTCCCGCAGAATCCCGCCAGGGCCACGGCATGGCTCACCCGATGGCAGGACGCTCCGCTCAGCTCCACCGTCCGCCCCAGGCGCCGGGCCATCCGATGCGCGGCGCAAACCAGCTGCATGATCGGCAGGCCGATCTGCGTGCCCTGGGCGAAGCGGATTTCCAGCCGGCTGCTCTGGGTCAGCGCACGCAGCATGGCGGCGTGCACCTGTGCCGCGTGCTCCACTTCAGCCAATCCCTCCAGATCGAGCACGGAGGTGGTTCCGACCTGCGTCAGCGAGCAAGTGAACATGGTGCTCACAAGGAAGGAGGGTCATTGGGCGCCCCGGCACCCCGTTCCGCGGAGTTCAGCGCGGATGGGGCCCCGGGATGGCAA
The DNA here is from genome assembly GCA_041477795.1 of bacterium. GTDB lineage: Bacteria > SAR324 > SAR324 > SAR324 > JACQKK01 > DATFMP01. The sequence continues at coordinate 4,290 of JBGOUY010000040.1, read as the reverse complement.
CAGCGCGGGGTCTTGCGCCCACCCGGCGGGGCACCGGCGCTCAGGTCGGCCGCGGAGGATGGCCACCTCCGCGGGCATTCCGCTGCCGAGCGCCTGCTCCGCCACTTTTCGGACCGTGAGTCTTCCTTATTGCCAGGGTTGTGCCAGGCGAGGGAAATCCGTAGAACTGGTGTGATTTCAGCGCATTCAGGATGAGCCGTTGCGTTGGAAAAATCTCACTTCAATGACAACATACTTACCATCGGAGAGCCCGCTCGTGCGTACCGCCCTATTTGAATTGGGACAGTGGCGGGTGCTGCGGAATTTCCGCTGGAAAGAAAGTTGTCAGGCCCGCAGGCGGACGCCGGTGCGGCGGGGAGGGACGTCGCTTGGCTGGGCGGCGACGGCCGTTCCAGCGCCACCGTGGCTGCGGAGCGACGGGGGGAGATGGGGGGCTGCCTGGTGGGGATCGCCAATGCGACGCGAGCGGCCACGGGCGGGGCGCTCCGCGGGCGGGGCTTGGCGCCGGTGCGCAGCCGGCGGAGCCCTGCCGATGGCCTGGGGCGCGCGCTGAACGGACCTTAGTACCTACATTTCAAAAAGCGCGTCAGGATATTCGCGGGGGGCTTGCCCCTGCACCTGTGTTGTCGGTTCGCCCCGCGAGCGGGGCTCACGGCAGGGAGCAGTGCTGAGGGCCTGCCCGAAGCGCCAAGGGCAACGGCCCCCTGCACCCCATGCGAATCAAGCATTTCCGCGGCTGCAATGCAGCCGCGCAGATCCATAAGGGGAGCGCGAGGGGGCTTGCTCCCTCGCAGCTTGCGGTTGTTCCGCATCCTGCCGGCCCCCGCCGGGCGGGGCCTCACTCCGGCTGCCTCGCGGCAGCCACCTCTCTCCCGAAGGAGAGAGGACAAGCCCGCAACGCCGGAGATGTTTTGACAGCCTTCTCCCTTGGAGAAGGCGGAGCCGGCGCCAGCCGGCGGGGGATGAGGCCCCACGCCGACCCCCGCCGCGGGCCGCTTGCCACCGGCGTTTGCCAGAGCCGCTTGCCGCAGCCCCTTGCCACCGGCGCGCGGCTCCGCATAGAGTGCTTCACAGTTGCTGCAACGTCCGGGACGCTGCCCGCGCCGGCCGGCCCCCCTTCCACCCGCAGGGACTTCGCACGGACCTCGCCATGACCCGCATGACCGGTGGCGCCGCCATCGTCAATGGACTGATCGCACACGGGATTCACACGCTGTTCGGCCTGCCCGGCGTGCAGATGGACGCGTTCTACAACGCGCTCTACGACGCCGGCTCGGCCGTGCGCGTGGTGCACTCGCGCCACGAGCAGGGCGCGGGGTACATGGCGCTGGGCTATGCGGCCGCCAGCGGCGAGGTGGGCTGCTACGCCGTCGTGCCCGGCCCCGGCTTCCTCAACGCCTCCACCGCGCTCTGCACGGCCTACGCGATCAACGCCAAGGTGCTCTGCGTGTGCGGGCAGATTCCGTCCAAGTCCATCGGGCGCGGGATCGGGCTGCTGCACGAGATTCCGGACCAGCTCGGCGTGATGCGCTCGCTCACCAAGTGGGCCGAGCGCATCGAGGAACCCGCCGCCGCGCCGGGCCTCCTGCGCGAGGCCTTCCGCCAGCTCCACACGGGCCGCACGCGTCCCGTGGCCGTGGAGATGGCCATGGACGTGATGGCGCGCGAGGGCGACGTCGCGGCCCAGACGGTGGCCCCGCGGGACGGCCGCCCGGCCGTGGATGGCGATGCCATCGCCCGTGCCGCCCGGCTGCTGGGCGAGGCCAGGCACCCGCTCCTGTTCGTGGGCGGCGGCGCCGTGGAGGCCCGGGAGGAGGTGGCCGCGCTGGCCGAGCTGCTGCAGGCCCCGGTCGTCTCCTCGCGCATGGGGCGCGGCGTGCTGAGCAGCCGCCACCCGCTCAGCCACAGCATGCCCGTCGCCTACAAGCTCTGGCCCCAGGTCGACGTGGTGCTGGCCGTCGGCTCGCGCATGCAGATCCCGCTCATGCACTGGGGCGTGGACGATGCGCTCAAGGTGATCCGCATCGACATCGACCCGGAGGAGCCCGCCCGCGTGTCAGCGCCGGCCGAGGCCATCGTGGCCGACGCGCGCGACGCCCTGCGCGAGCTGATCCCGCAGGTGCAGCGCCACAACCGCAAGCGCCCGGACCGGGCCGAAGAGCTGCGCACCGTGGCGGCCCAGGTGCAGGCCGAGACGGCCTACCTGGAGCCGCAGCTCAGCTACATCAAGCTCCTGCGCGAGGAGCTGCCCGAGGAGGGCGTGCTGGTGGACGAGCTGACGCAGATCGGCTACGTGAGCCGCTTCGCCCTGCCGGTCTACAGCCCGCGCACGTTCCTCAGCAGCGGCTACCAGGGCACGCTGGGCTGGGGCCTGGCCACGGCCATCGGCGCCAAGATCGCCCAGCCCGACCGCCCGCTGATTGTCATCTCCGGCGACGGCGGCTTCATGTTCAACGTGCAGGAGCTGGCCACCGCCGTGCAGCAGGAGGTGAGCCTGGTCTGCGTGCTCTTCAACGACGGCGCCTTCGGCAACGTGAAGCGCATGCAGAAGGAGCTCTACGGCAACCGCGTCATCGCCTCGGAGCTGCGCAATCCGGACTTCGTGAAGCTGGCCGAGTCCTTCGGGGCGCAGGGCCTGCGCGCGACCTCGCTCGATGCGCTGCGCCAGGCGATCCGCAAGGGCCTGGCCACGCGCGGGCCGACGGTGATCGACGTGCCCGTGGGCGAGATGCCGGATCCGTGGAAGAGCATCTACCAGCCCCGCCTGCGCGGCAAGGCCTAGCGGCGATGCGGAACAGCGAACGGCGGCGAGGGAGCAGGCCCCCTCGCGCTCCCCTTATGGAACAGCGCGCGCTGTTGGATGCGACGGGCCTTGCGCAGCGCAGGCCGCTGGCGCGCCATCCCGACCGGAGAGGTCCCGGGTGAACTGGCAGGAGATCGAGGCCGCGGCGAAGCGGCTCGCGGGCGTGGCCAATGCCACCCCGGTGCTCACCTCGCGCACGCTGGACGCCCTCAGCGGCAACACGGTGCTGCTGAAGGCGGAGAGCTTCCAGCGCGCGGGCGCCTTCAAGTTCCGCGGCGCCTACAACGCCATGGCCCAGCTCGGCCCGGCCGAGCGCAGCGCCGGCGCCATCACCTTCTCCTCCGGCAACCACGCCCAGGCCCTGGCGCTGGCGGGCAAGCTGCTGGGCATTGCGGTCACCGTGGTCATGCCGGTCGATGCGCCCAGCGTGAAGCGGCAGGCCACCGAGGGTTACGGGGCGCAGGTGGTCACGTATCAGCCGGGCCAGGAAGATCGCGAGGCCGTCGCGCGCAAGCTCCAGGCCGAGCGCGGGCTGACGCTGATCCCGCCCTTCAACCACCCGCAGGTGATCGCCGGGCAGGGCACGGCGGCCAAGGAGCTGATCGAGAGCCACGGCCCGCTGGACGTCGTCCTGGCGCCCTGCGGCGGGGGCGGCCTGCTCTCCGGCACGGCCCTGGCGGTCAAGCACCTGCTGCCCAAGGCGAAGGTGATCGGCGTGGAGCCGCTGGGCGCCAACAACGGCCAGCGCGCCTTCCGCGCCGGGCGCATCGAGCGCGTGGAGCACCCGCGCAGCATGGCCGACGGCCTCAAGCCCCAGGCGCTGGGCGAACTCACCTTCGCCATCATCAGGGAGTACGTGGACGACATGGTCACCGTGAGCGAGGAGGAGATCCGCGGTACGCTGGCCTTCGTCTGGACGCGCATGAAGGCGGTGGTGGAGCCCTCCGGCGTGGTGGGGCTGGCGCCGGTGTTCCACCGCAAGCTGGGCCTGCAGGGCCGCCGCGTGGGCGTCATCTTCAGCGGGGGCAATGCGGACATCGGGGCGGTGGCCGACTGGCTGCGCGCCCCCACGGCATAACTGCCTGGAACCACAGATGAACGCAGATACACACAGATCAAAAAAGACAGGGGCCGAACGGTCGCCGGGCCGCGCGGTGTGCGCTGGCTAGCAATGGGCTTTGTAGGCGGTCGCAGGTGCATTGGAAAGCGTCGCGAATCCGCATCCATCGTGGGTGGGAAAAATAAATCTGTGTTCATCTTGCTCTGTTGCAACCCTCTGAGGACGTCTGAGGATCATCAGGTTATGGGTCAGAACTCGGAGCAAGATTTCTTGGTGTTGACGGGCGTCGCTGCGCGTTGTGACGGCGGCTCCGAGCCTGCGCTTGTGACTGGAGAACACGCTTTCGATCTGCCAGCGTTGCCCGTAGAGGCGTTTGGGGAAGTTGGCGTGCATCATCAGGCGGTAGCCGCCCTTGGGCCTGCCGGTG
>JBGOUY010000407.1:0-2994 GCA_041477795.1 bacterium | reverse complement strand
TGTTGTTGTAGATGGACATCGGGAAGGGCGTGGGCTTCTGGAACACCATGCCCACCTTGGAGCGCAGGATGTTCGGGTCCACGCCGGGATCCAGGATGTTGCGGCCGTCCAGGATCACCTCGCCCTCCGCGCGCTGGTCCGGGTACAGGTCGTAGATGCGGTTCAGCACGCGCAGCAGGGTGGACTTGCCGCAGCCCGACGGGCCGATGATGGCGGTCACCTTGCGGTCGTAAAAGGGCGCGCTGATGCCCTTGAGGGCCTCGGCCTTGCCGTAGAAGAAGCGCAGGTTGCGGACGCTGATCCGCTCAACGGCCGGTGCCGGCGCCTGCTCGAGCCCTGCCACCATCATCGCGCCCTCCGCCCGCTGGCCAGCATGCGAGCCACGATGTTGAGCGCCAGCACGGCGAACGTGATCAGCAGCGCGCCGGCCCAGGCCAGGCGCTGCCATTCCTCGTAGGGACTCATGGCGAACTGGAAGATCGTCATCGGCAGGCTGGCCATGGGCGCGTTGGGATCGCTGCTCCAGAACTGGTTGTTGAGCGCGGTGAACAGGAGCGGCGCGGTCTCCCCGCTGATGCGGGCCACGGCCAGCAACACGCCCGTCAACAGCCCGCTCAGGGCCGCGCGGTAGGCGACCTTGACGATGACGATGCAGCGCGGCGCCCCCAGCGCGGCCGCCGCCTCGCGCAGGCTGCCCGGCACCAGCGCCAGCATGTCCTCCGTGGTGCGCAGGGCCACCGGCACGACGATGATGGCCAGCGCCACGATGCCGGCCCAGGCCGAGAAGTGGCCCATCGGCACCACCATCACCTCGTAGACGAACAGGCCCACCACGATCGAGGGCGCGCTCAGCAGCACGTCGTTGATGAAGCGGATCACCTTGCTGAGCGCATGGTGCCGCCCGTATTCGGCCATGAACGTGCCGGCCAGGATGCCCAGCGGCGCTCCCACCAGCGTGGCCCCCGCCGTGATGAAGGCGCTGCCCGCGATGGCGTTGAGCAGCCCGCCGTCCGAGCCGGGCGGCGGCGTCATGCGCGTCAGCACGGACAGGTTGAGCCCGGAGAGCCCCTCGGCCAGCAGCGAGCCCAGCACCAGCGCCAGCAGGCTCAGCCCGATCAGCGCCGCGCACAGGGAGCAGGCGGCCACGAAGCGGTTGACCCACCTGCGCCGCGCGTAGAGGGACGTCGTCATAGCGTCGGCCGTTGCCCCAGCCGCAGCAGCATCAGGCGCGCGGCCGCGACGACGATGAAGGTGATCAGGAACAGCAGCAGCCCCAGCGCAATCAGCGCGGAGGTGTACAGGTCGCCCACGGCCTCGGTGAACTCGTTGGCGATGGCGGCGGAGATGGTCGTGCCCGGCGCGAAGAGCGAGGCGCTGACGCGGTGCGAGTTGCCGATGACGAAGGTCACCGCCATGGTCTCGCCCAGGGCGCGGCCCAGGCCCAGCATGACGCCGCCCAGCACACCCACCCGCGTATAGGGCAGCACGATGTGCCGCACCACCTCCCAGGTGGTGCAGCCCATGCCGAAGGCCGCCTCCTTCAGCAGCGGCGGCACGGTCTCGAAGACGTCCCGCGTGATGGCCACGATGAAGGGCAGCACCATCATCGCCAGGATCAGCCCCGCGGTGAAGAGCCCGATGCCGTAGGGCGGCCCGGCGAAGAACTGGGAGAGCACGGGCACCCCGTCGAACGCGTCGATCAGGGCCGGCTGGAAGTGCCGCTGCAGGAACGGCGCGAGCACGAACAGGCCCCAGATGCCGTAGATGATGCTGGGGATGCCCGCCAGCAGCTCGATGGCGGTGCCGATGGGCCGCCGCAGCACGCGCGGGCAGAGCTCGGTGAGGAAGATCGCAATGCCCAGGCTGATCGGCACCCCGATCGCCATGGCGATGGCCGAGGTGAGCAGCGTGCCGTAGATGGGGGCCACCGCGCCGAACTGCTGCGTGACCGGGTTCCACACGTCCCGCAGGACGAAGCCCAGGCCGAACTGCCGCAGCGCCGGCCACGACCCGCGCATGAGGGCCACGATGACCCCGCTCAGCAGCAGCAGCACCACCATCGCGGAAACGGCCGTGGTCGCGCGGAAGGCTCCGTCCAGCAGGGCCAGCCGCCACACGCGGCGGCGGCGCTCCCGTACGCCGGCTTCCTCCGGGCGGGTGGCTGCGGAGATCATGGCAGTCCAACGCAAAAGCGCCGGGCCGCCGCCCGTGGGGCGACGTTCCGGCGGTTGCTCAGCACCCGGCACCCGCGCGTCCCCGGCCGTCGCAGCGGACCGGACGCGGGGAGCCAGGGCAACGCCGCTATTGACGGTAGACGACCTGGCCGCTGGCGTCCTTGATGTGCTCCTGCCACGCGGTGCGGACCAGCTTGACGACGCTGTCGGGCATGGGGATGTAGTCCAGGCCTTCGGCCATGCTGCTGCCGTGATCGTAGGCCCAGGAGAAGAACTTCAGCGCAGCCGCGGTCGCGGTAGGGTCGGGCGGCTGCTTGTAGACCAGGATGAACGTGGCGCCGGCGATGGGCCAGCTCTTGGCGCCCGGCTCGTCGGTGAGGATCACGCGGAAGCCCGGCGTGCCCGCCCAATCCGCGTTGGCCGCTGCGGCCTTGAAGCTCTCCGCGCCCGGGGCGACGGCGTGCCCGGCCTGGTTCACCAGCTTGAGCCACGTCAGGTGGTTCTGCGTGGCGTACGCGTATTCCACGTAGCCGATGGCACCGCTCGTCTGGGCGGTCTGGTTGGCGACGCCCTCGTTGCCCTTGGACCCCAGACCCACCGGCCATTGCACCGCCGTGCTGGAACCGACCTTGGACTTCCAATCCGGGCTGACCTTGCTGAGGTAATCGGTGAAAATGAACGTCGTGCCGGAGCCGTCCGAGCGGTGCACCACGGCGATCGCCTTGGACGGCAGCTTTGCGTTGGGATTCAGCTTGCGGATGCGAGCGTCATCCCAGCGGGTGACGTCGCCCAGATATATCGCGGCCAGCGTGGGGCCGTC
>JBGOUY010000068.1:0-16308 GCA_041477795.1 bacterium | reverse complement strand
TTCGACATCTTCTCGTTGTCCTCGCCCAGGATCATGCCCTGGTTGAACAGGCGCCGGATCGGCTCCCGGTAGGGCATCACGCCCGCATCCGCCAGCGCGCGCGCGAAGAAGCGCAGGTAGAGCAGGTGCAGGATCGCGTGCTCGATGCCGCCCGTGTACTGGTCGAGCGGCAGCCAATCGTTGACGGTCTGCGTGTCCCAGGGCGTATCCTGCGCGGAGACCGGCAGGCCGGCCTTCCAGTACGGCGAAAGGTAGGCGTAGAAGTACCAGGACGAGCAGATGAACGTATCCATCGTGTCCGTCTCGCGCTGCGCGGCCCCGCCGCAGGTGGGGCAGTCCACGTGCAGGAAGCCCTCGTGGTACTTGAGCGGGCTTTCCCCGGTGGGCTTGAACACCGCATCGTCGGGCAGCACCACGGGCAGCTGCTCATAGGGCACCGGCACGATGCCGCACGCCGGGCAGTGGATGACGGGGATAGGCGTGCCCCACATGCGCTGACGCGAGATCAGCCAGTCGCGCAGGCGGTAGTTGACGGTCTTTGCCCCGACGCCCTTGGCCGCAAGGGCGGCCGCCACGCGCTCGAAGCTCTCCGGCCACACGAGCCCGTCGAACTCGCTGCTGCAATTGAACATCAGCGAGCCTTCCTTGGCCGTGTAGACTTCGCCCGCGGACAGGGGGTTGCCGTCCGCCGGGCGCACCACCGCGGGGATGGGCAGGTCGTACTTGCGCGCGAATTCGTAGTCCCGCGTGTCGTGGGCGGGGACGGCCATGATGGCGCCCGTGCCGTAGCCCATCAGCACGTAGTCGGCGATCCAGACCGGCACGGCCTTGCCGGTGAAGGGATGGATCGCGGAGGCGCCGGTGAACACGCCGTCCTTCTCCCGCGTCTCGGACATGCGGTCGATCTCGCTCATGTGCGTGGCCTGGTCGCGATAGGCGTCCACGGCGGCGCGCTGCCTGGCGGTCGTGATGCGCTCGACCAACGGGTGCTCCGGGGAGAGCACGCAGAACGAGATGCCGAAGATCGTGTCCGGCCGGGTGGTGAACACGCGGATGGCGAGGCCCTTCTTGCCCTTCACGGCCAGCTCGAATTCGACCCCCTCGGAGCGGCCGATCCAGTTGGTCTGCATGGTGCGCACGGCCTCGGGCCAGTCCATGCCGGAGAAGTCCAGCAGCTCGTCGGCGTAGCGCGTGATGCGGTACTTCCACTGGTTGAGCTCCTTGCGCACCACCGGCGTGCCGCAGCGCTCGCACACGCGCTCCTCGCCGATCACCTGCTCGCGCGCCAGCGTGGTGTTGCAGCTCGGGCAGAAGTCCACCGGGGCGAACTCGCGGTAGGCCAGGTCCTTTTCATAGAACTTGAGGAAGGCCCACTGGCTCCACTTGTAGTAGTCCGGCTCGCAGGTGATGACCTCGTTCTTCCAGGCCCACATCGCGCCCATGCTGCGCAACTGGCGCCGCATGCGCTTGATGTTCTCGTACGTCCAGAGCTTGGGGTGGATGTTGTTCCGGATGGCGGCGTTTTCCGCCGGCAGGCCGAACGCGTCGAAGCCGATGGGGAAGAACACGTTGTAGCCGTTCATGCGCTTGAAGCGCGCCCCCGCATCGGAGGGGGACATGGCGTACCAGTGCCCGATGTGCAGGTCGCCCGAAGGATAGGGCAGCATGGTGAGCCAGTAGAACTTGGTGCGGTCGGAGTCCGGCCGGAACTCGTAGAGGCCATCGGCATCCCAGCGCTGGCTCCAGCGCGCCTCGATCTCCCGCGGGTTATAGCGTTCGGTCATGGTGGGTCAGAAACGTCCGGATGGAAGTGGAAAGTTGCGGGCGGCCGGTGCCGGGGGCCCCCGCTCCCTGGGGGGCGAAGGCGCGATTCCCGGCGCTCCCGGCCATGTTCAATCGCCCAGCGTGAGCAGCACCATGCCGACCATGATCACCACCGTGCCGGCCCAGATCAAGCGGATGCGCGGCCCCTCCTGGAAAAACAGGTAGCCGATGGCCAGCGCCAGCAGGATTTCCACCTGCTTCACCGCCTCCACGTAGGAGCTGAGCGTCAGGGTGTAGGCGGTGGTGCCGAACCAGGTGGAAAGCGTGCCGGCCGCACCCATGCCGACGAAGCTCTTCCAGTAGCGCCCCACCTGCCGGAAGTGCGCCGCGGAGGTGTAGATCGCGTAGGGCGTGATGAACACCGCGCAGAACACGTAGCCGATCCAGACGGCATAGAGCGGGTCGGAGAGCTGGGCCATGCGCTTGATCAGCACCACCGACCCCGCATAGCCCACGCCGGCCAGCACCGTCCAGCGCTGCCCCGCATCCTGCACGAGCGAGACCAGCGGGGCCCACACGGAGACGCGGGCGCGGCGCACGTTGATCAGGTACACCCCCGCCACCGACACCAGCACGCCCGTCAGCCCCAGGGGCGAAGGCGTTTCGCCCAGGGTCAGGAAGCCCCACACCAGCAGCAGCAGCACGCTGATCTTCCACAGCGCGGTGACCAGGGAGATGTCCGCCACCTTGAGCGCCTTGGACAGGCTGATGGTGGCCAGATTCTGCACGATGCCGAACGCGATCGCCACCGTCCAGAAGCCGGCGTGGACGGCCGGCACGCCCTTCACCGCCACGCCCAGCGCGGCGAAGGGGAGCAGGAAGGTGAAGCGGCCCCAGACGTTGATCGTCTCGTCGAGGGCATGGCCGAGCCGCTTCATGGCCATGTTGCGCAGCACCTGGAACAGGGCGCTCAACAAAGCAAGCGCAAACCACATGAGGTCCTCGTCAGCGGAATGTGAACGCGCAGCGGATACCGGCCTGGCCTCGCCCCGTGCCTGCGGGCCCGGCCCCGCCGCCGTTGCCTCCCCCGCCTGCCGGCGCCACGATCCCGGCTCGACCGGCCCGCAGGGGCCGCTCGCGGCGCACGCCCACTCCCCCGAGTGGTGATGGCCCGCTCCGGCGCACCCATCAAACGCCCTGGATGCGCTCCTTGCGGTACTCCAGCCGGTTCAGGGCGGAGACGAACGCCTTGGCGCTGGCCATGATGATGTCCAGGTCCGTGCCCCGGCCGGTGGCTGAGCGGCCATCGTCCTCGATCGTCACGCTGACCTCGCCCTGCGCATCGGTGCCGCCCGTGACGGCGTTCACCTTGTACTGGGTCAGCTTGCAACGCGAGCCGGTCAGCGCCTTGATGGTGTTCAGGGCGGCATCCACCGGCCCGTCGCCGAAGTGTGCCTCGCGCTTGATGTCCCCGTCGATCTCCATTTCGACCGTCGCGGTAGGCACGGTGTTGGTGCCGGAGCTGACGTTCATGGAACGCAGCTTGTAGCGGCCCGCCCCGACGGAGGTGGTCTGGGTGATCAGCGCCTCGATGTCCTCGTCGTAGACGGTCTTCTTCAGGTCCGCCAGGCGCTTGAATTCCTGGAACACCCGGTTGAGCTCGCTGGTGCTCAGCTCGTAGCCCAGCTCGCGCACGCGATCGGCCAGGGCGTGGCGGCCGGAGTGCTTGCCCAGCACCAGGCTGCTGGCTTTGATGCCCACCGATTCGGGCGTCATGATCTCGTAGGTGAGCGGATTCTTCAGCACGCCGTCCTGATGGATGCCCGCTTCGTGGGCGAAGGCGTTCGCCCCCACGATGGCCTTGTTGGGCTGCACCGGGATGCCGGTGAGCTGCGTCAGGAGCCGGCTCGCGTGGTAGATTTCCTGCGCATTGATCGCCGTGTCCAGCTTGTGGAACTCGCGGCGCACGCGCAGGGCCATCACGATCTCTTCCAGCGAGGCATTGCCCGCCCGCTCGCCGATGCCGTTGATGGTGCACTCGATCTGGCGCGCCCCGGCGCGCACGGCGGCCAGCGAATTGGCCACGGCCAGCCCCAGGTCGTTGTGGCAGTGCACCGAGAAGGTGATCTCATCGGCGTGATAGACCTCGTTCTTCAGGCGCTCGATCAGCTCGTACATCTCCTGCGGCGTGGTGTAGCCGACCGTGTCCGGGATGTTGATGATGGTTGCGCCCGCCCGCACGGTCTCGGAGCACATCCGCACGAGGAACTCCGGCTCGCTGCGCGTGGCGTCCTCGGGGCTGAACTCCACGTTGTCCGTGAAGGACCTGGCGTGCTCCACGGCCTTGACGGCGCCCTGCAGCACGTCCTCGGGTTCCTGCTGCAGCTTGTACTTCATGTGCAGCGGGCTGCTGGCCACGAAGGTGTGGATGCCCCAGTGGGGGGAGCCCTTCAGCGCCTCGGCCGCCGCGTCCACGTCCTCCAGGCGTGTGCGCGCCAGCGAGACGATCAGCGGCCCCTTGATCGAGTGGCCGATCTCCCGCACGCTCTCGAAGTCGCCCGGAGAGGCCGCGGCGAAGCCCGCCTCGATCGTGTTGACGCCCAGCTTGGCCAGCTGCTGGGCCATGACCAGCTTTTCCTCGGCGTTCATGGTGAAGCCGGGGGATTGTTCGCCGTCTCGCAACGTGGTGTCGAAGATGCGGATCAGTTCGATCTGGGACATGACCGGTTTCCTCGAGTTTCGGTTCCTGGTTCAGCGTGCGCTGCATTCGCGAGCGCTGCGGTCGGCCCCGCTGGCTTCGGCTGGGCCCGGGTGGCCCAAAAAAAAAGCTGCGAGGCCCGGTGAAGGGGGCCTCGCAGCTTTTCGGCAATTGTTCCCTAGCGGCGCGAGACCCTGCCAAGCCTCGCGCACCCCGCGGCAGCGCCTCTTAAGAGGCCCTGGGGACACGCTTCCGGCTCGGCTCCAGGCGCAAGACCTGGTACAGCCCTAATAACAGGGTGCCCAGTAAGGCCAGTTGCGCGAGATGCGGAAGCATATTGATCAGCCGCGTGCGGTTGCGGGATTGCATTCGTTCAAGACGAGTTCTAAGGGCTGTCCAGCGCATTGTCAACCCCCGCTGGCTGCGGAACGCGTCGCGTGACGGTCGCGGTCACGGTTCTCTCCGCCGCGATGCGAAATCCGCACCAGGGGCTGCGCGTCTCCGCGGCGACTCCGCGCAAGGGGCACCAGGCGCCGGCGACCTCGGCGGAGCGGGCGCCCGTGCTGGCCGCCGCACGCTTGGTCGAGCAGGCGCGGCGGCTCCCGCGCTGCCTTGAGGCGACCGCGATGATCTACGACGTGCGCTGCTACGACCTCCGGCCCGGCGGCCTGCCGGCCTACCGGGACGCGGTGCGCGAGGTGGCGCTGCCCGTCCGGCAGCGCTACGGCATCGCGCTGGCGGGCTGGTACTACGCCGACGTCGGCACGCTCAGCCGCGTGCTCCACATCTGGGCTTTCCGCGATTGGCAGCATCTGGAGCACGCCAAGCGCCAGTTCCGCCAGGATCCCCAGTGGAGCCGGGAGTACCTGCCGCGCGTGCTGCCCCTCATCGGGCGCCAGCACTGCCAGGCGATGCTGGCGGCCGACTTCTGGGAGCGCCGGCCGGTTGCGACCGGGAAGGGAGGCGCGGGGGTCTACGAACTGCGCACGGACGACCTGAAACCGGGCGGCGTGCCGGCCTATCTGGCTTCCGTGCGGGAGGTCGCCCTGCCCGTGCTGGAGCGGTACGGCGTCAAGCCGGCGGGCTGGTACTACCCGGAAATCGGCACGCTGAACCGGGTGCTGCACCTCTGGGCTTATCGCGATGGGGCCCATCTCGCCGAGAGCCGGCGGCAGCTCCGCAGCGATCCACGCTGGATCAACGAGCACCTGCCGCGCGTGCGGGAGCTGATTGTGGCGCAAAAGAGCCAGCTCATGCACGCGGCCGAGTTTTCGCCCGCGCCGCCCTGAACGCGAGAAGGGCTGACCGCGGGGCGGCCGGCACCTAGCGCGGGCCGGGCTTCGCCACCATCCATTGCAGCACGCCGAACAGCAGGGAGCGGTGCTGCACGAGTTGCAGGCCGGCCTCCTGCACCAGCCGCTGCGGCTCGCGATCCCAGCGGTTGCCCAGCCATTGGAACTGCCGCTCGGCCCGCAGATCCTGCAGCCGCCGCAGCCAGGTGCGGTCGGCGTAGCCATGCTCCAGCAGCAGCACGCGGCCCTCCGGCCGCACCACCCGCAGCATCTCGTGCAGGGCCTCCAGCGGATGCGGGAAGTTGCACAGCGCGAGCGTGCAGACCACCGTGTCGAAGCGATGCGGGGGAAAGCCGAGCTGCTCGGCATCCATCAGCTGGAAGTCCACCGCCAGCCCCAGCCGCTCCGCCCGGCGCTGCGCCCGGGCCAGCATGGCCGGACTGAAGTCGATGGCCGTCAGCTCGCAGCCGGGCGGGTAGTGCTGCAGGTTGCGGCCCGTGCCGACGGCCACCTCCAGGACGCGGCCATGCGCCTGGCGCAGCAGGGCGCGCCGCAGCCAGTGCAGGCCCAGCACTTCCGGGGCGCCCAGCACCCAGTCGTAGCGGGGCGCAATCGCGTCGTAGTTGTGGCGGACCGCCGCCTTCAGATCGGGAGCATCGGCCCGGATCTTCTCCAAGCGTGGCATAGACTCCTTTTGGGTCGTGAGGACGGGAATCTCCGCAAACCGGTTCCCGCGTTCGGCCGCTCGCCCGCCGAGTATAGCACCGCTGCGCAATGGCCGCAGAGGCCGGGATTCGGCCCATCCGCGCCGCATTTGAGCACAATGTATTCAAACCATTGACATTTCACGGAACTTGGCCCCATCATGGCTGTAACGTGGAACACGAGCGACTGACAACTACCGGGAATGGAGCGGAGAGATTCCCGACATTGAACCGACTCTGCCCAGTCGCTGCACCCCACCTTTGCCGCCCCTGGCACCTCTCCCAGCCGGAAGTTACCGATTCGATCCGCTCTCCACGGCGCGGTTGCCGTGCCCCGGGGATCGGTCTGCCCCGGCCAGGGAGCAACCGGTGTGCAGTGCGGGCGGCACGCGGAGCATAGGCGGATCGGCGCCCGGCCGCGCGCGAATGCGCGATGGCGGCCGCATGGGCAGCGAACGCACGCTTCGGCAGGGGGTGCGAATCACAAGCGGAGCGGATCGGTCCATCCGGCGAGGCCGGCGGCGGGCTTGCCGCGACACAGGTCGCGGAACGACCCGCCGGCGAAGCCGCCGGAGCCAGAGGTGCGCGTAGGACACAGGAAGGGATGCTGGTGTTCGAATGATCCGTCATTCCGGCCCGGGACGCGGGTGGAGCGAGCCGCAGGCAGAGCGAAGGGACTCTTGCCGCGCCGCCGATCTGCCCCGGAGCCTGAGGCCACGCCCGCGGGCGTGGCGCCGTCATTCGTCCGTCCCTAGCCGGCGGGGAGCGTTCCGTTCTCCGTGCCCGCCCCGCGCCCGCCCTCTGGCATCGTATACAACGCCTTTCCAAGGCAGGTGCCCATGGGCAAGCAGATCATGCTCGTCAACGTGCATGAGGATGAAACACGCATTGCGCTGGTCGAGAATCAGGTGCTGGTCGGGCTGCACGTGCAGCAGACCGATCGCGAGCGCAAGGTCGGCAATATCTATCGCGGCCGGATCGTCAAGATAAACCCCGCCTTTCAGGCCGCCTTCGTGGATTACGGGGAGCCGCGCAACGGCTTCCTCTCCATCAGCGACGTCAACTTCCATCTCCACCACCCCAAGGACGGGGAAAAGGGTCGCCCCAAGATCCAGAACGTGCTGCGCGAAGGCCAGCCCGTGATGGTGCAGATCATCAAGGAGGGGATGAGCAACAAGGGCTCGGCGCTCACGACGTTCATCAGCCTGGCCGGGCGCTACATGGTGATGTCGCCCAACAGCGAGCGCTCCGGGGTGTCCCGCAAGATCGAGGATCCGGACACGCGGCGGCGCTTGAAGGACATCATGGAAGCCCTCGCGGGCGGTGAGGACCTGGGCGTCATCATCCGCACGGCCGGCATCGACCAGCCGGTTTCCGAGCTGAAGAAGGACCTGGAGGGGCTGCGCAAGGAGTGGAAGAACATCCAGTCCAAGTTCGAGAAGGAGCGCAAGGCCGGCCTGCTCTACCAGGAACCCAGCCCCATCGTCCGCGTGCTGCGCGATTACTTCTCCGACGCGGTGCAGGAGGTGTGGGTGGACGACGCGGAGGGATTCCAGGAAGCGCTGCGCTATTTCAAGTCCACCCTGCCCAAGTACCAGAAGCGGCTCAAGCTCTACGTGGGCGACAAGTCGCTCTTTTCCGCCTATCACATCGAGGAGCAGATCGAGTCATTGGATACAGCCAAGGTACCGCTCAAGTCCGGCGGCAGCGTCGTCATCGAGTCCACCGAAGCGCTGGTGTCGGTGGACGTGAACTCCGGCCGCTCCAACCAGGCGCAGGACATCGAGGAGACGGCGCTGCGCACGAACATGGAGGCGGCGGACGAGATCGCGCGGCAGCTGCGCCTGCGCAATCTGGGCGGCCTGATCGTGATCGACTTCATCGACATGATGCAGGCCAAGAATCGGCGCCAGGTGGAAAAATGCCTCACCGGGGCGCTCAAGGACGACAAGGCCCGCACCACCATTGGCGAGATTTCGCAGTTCGGCCTGCTGGAGCTGAGCCGCCAGCGGATCGACATGGAGCTCTCGCGCGGGTTGCGGGTGCAGTGCCCCAACTGCGGCGGCACGGGACACATCCCCACGGTCAACAGCAGCGCCAACAACATACTGCGCAAGATCCGCGAGCTGGCCGCGACGGGCGAATACGTGGAGATTCACGGCACCCTGCCGCTGGACAGCGCCAACTACCTGCTCAACGAGAAGCGGGAGGCCGTGCGCGACCTGGAGCTGGAGTTCGAGATGGCGGTGCGCCTGGACGGTGACCCGGAACTGCCGGCCGGGCACCCGATTGAGCTGCACGGCGTCAAGGCGACGGGCGAGGAGCCCGAGGGCGAACGCGGCGAGGCCCGCCCGCCGGCCCGCAGCGAGCGCGCCGAGGGCCGTGCGGAGCGTGAGGAGCCCCGCGCCGAGGGCCGCGGTAACGGTTCCGCCGCGCAGGCGGAGGAGGAAAATGGTAGACGCCGCCGCCGCCGCCGCCGCCACCGCCGCGGAGGCAGGGAAGAGGCCACGCACGGGCCCTATCGCGAGACGGAAAGCTTGCGCGACGTGCAGGACGAAGGGCGCGAGCCGACGGAGATGGCCGCCACCGACCGCTTCGACGAGGAGGTGGAGGTGGAGCCTCAGCCCGAAATGGAAGCGGAGCGGCACGAGACGGAGCGGCACGAGACGGAAACCGCCCCGGACGAGCCGGCGCCCCGAGCGGCCCGTCCCCCCCGGCGTGCAGAGCGCCACGGGAGCGAACGGCGTCCGCCGCGCGAGCCGCAGATGCCCGAGGTGGCCAACGACAATGGCCAGCCCAAGGGCCTGATGTTCAAGAGCGCGCACATCGTGA
The DNA here is from genome assembly GCA_041477795.1 of bacterium. GTDB lineage: Bacteria > SAR324 > SAR324 > SAR324 > JACQKK01 > DATFMP01. The sequence continues at coordinate 7,018 of JBGOUY010000068.1, read as the reverse complement.
CCGACCCGGAGGCGCTCGAAAAGATGCCGCCTCCGATCAAGCGCTCCAATCCGTTCCGCGCGATGGCGGACCAGTTGCCGCCGAACTCGGTGGTGTTCGATAGCGCCGGCATCCACAAGCCGGGAGAGGAAGTCGCGCCGTCCGAAGCCCCGGGCAATGGGGAAGGCGCGGCGGAGAAAGAGTCCGCCGCTCCGCTCCGCAAGCGGCCCCGCCGGAGCCGGCGGGGCGGCGCACGGGAGGCCCAGCCCGCCGCCGAGGCTGGCGAGGCCGCGGAACCGGCTGCGCCAGCAGCCGCCGAGGACGCGGGCGACCAGGCGGAGGACCCGTCGGCGCCCGAGCCGGGCAATGAGATCGAACGCTGGGTCGAGCCCGAGCCTGACGAGGACCTGAACATCGGGAACGAAGTCGCACCCGGCAACGAGGTCGCGCCGGGCAATGAGTTGCGCCCCCGCCGCCGCTCCCGCCGCGGCCGCGGACGGCCCCGTGCCGCCGGCGAAGTGAGCGGCGGTGTGCGTCCACCCGAGCCCGCACCGCCCGCCGGAAACCGTGCGGACGCCGGCGAAGCCGCCCGTCCCGGCGCGCGACGCGGCCGCTCCCGGCGGGGCCGGGGTCGTGGCCCGCGCCCGCAGAACCAGCCGGGCCTGCCTAGCGCGAGCTAGGCGCGCCCGCGCGGCGCTCAGATGACGGAGAGGTACGGCAACAAGGCGCGCCCGATGCCAAAGACGAACTGGAACACCGGCACGCCGGCCATGCTCAGCAGCACGAGCCCCATCAGCACCATGTTGCCGTACCGGGCGTTGAAATCCCGATAGGTCGCTGCCATCCGCGCTGTGAGGAAGTAGGGCAGGATGTAGTGCCCGTCCAGCGCCCCCAGCGGGATCAGGTTGAAGATCATCAGGATCAGGTTGATCGTCGCCAGGTAGTAGAAGAACACGCCCGCCCCCGGGCTGTGCAGGAATCCCCAATCCTGCTGGACGCCCAGGCTGTAGACATTCACCGTCAGGAAGGCCAGCAGCAGATTCATCCCCGGTCCCGCGGCCGAGACGAACAGGTCTGCGTAGCGCGAGGTGAAGTTGTTGGGATTGGTGGGCACGGGCTTGGCCCAGCCGAAGCCCACGAACACCAGCATCAGCAGGCCCATGCCGTCCAGGTGCGCGAGCGGATTGAGCGTGAGCCGGCCCATGCGCTGGGCCGTGTCATCGCCGAACAGCTTGGCCGTGGCGGCGTGGCCGAACTCGTGGAACGACAGCGAGATCACCAGGGCGATCACGATGAGGAAGAACAGGGCGATCTGGCCGTTGAACAGCAGACTTATCATCGCGGACTCTCCGGACGAGGTGGATGGGTACGCCGTTGCCGGTCAGTCCGGCCGTACGGAGGGCACGGCGATATCGTCCTGCCCGCCGCCAGACTTGAGGAACGCTTCGATGCGCTGCATCTGCTCGCGCGACTGCTCGATCGAGCGTGGATAGAGCTTGCGCACCGCTTCTCCCTTGATCGCGGCCACGATGCGGTAGTGGGCGAGCGCCTCCTTCAGCTCCTTGCGCTGATGGAGCAGGACGGCGATGCGGTAGTGGATCGGCACCTCCCACTGGGTGCCGGCGATGCCGCGTGCGGCCAGTTCCTTGAGGCGCGTCAGCGCGGCGTCGCCGTGCTCCGCCGCGAGCTGCTGATCGGCCCACAGGTATCCGGCTTCCAGCGAGAGCGGCTCCTTGCCGCCACGGTCGGCGGCCTTGAACCAGGCGCTGGCCTTGGCCGGGTCCTTCAGCCGCTCCGCATAGAGCTTGCCCAGGTACAGCGCGTACTGCTGCTTGATGGCGGGATCCTGGATCTGCGGAATGACCGCCTCGAAGGCGGCCGCCGCATCGCCGTCGCGACCCTGCGCCGCCAGGGCCTTGGCCAACCCGCTGGTGGCGGCCAGGCGCCGCTGCCAGTCCGACTCGGGCAGGTAGTCCAGGGCGTACCGGTAGCGGATGCGCGCGGACTTGGTGTTGTCGTCCGCCTCGGCGGCCTTGCCCCACTGCACGTAGACCTGGCCCAGGAAAGCGCGCACCTGCGCCACGAGCTGCGGGTCCGCGATTTCGGGCAGGAAGGCCTCGTTCAGCACGACCAGCTCGCCGTACTCCTTGCGCTTCAGCTCCACCTGGTTCAGCAGCGAGATGACGTCGAAGCGGCGCCGCCAGTCGGCCTTGGCCAGGACGTCCAGCGCGTGCCGCAACTGGAGCTTGGCGCCCACCAGGTCCCCCTTGTTCAGCAGGGCCTGGCCCCAGTCCGCATAGACCTGCCCCTGGTAGAGCCGCAGCTTCTGCTTGGTCTCTTCGTCGAAGCCGTCCTTGAGCAGGGCCGTCACGAGGGCGGCGCGGGCGGCGTGGGCGCCCTGCTCCTTGTACAGCCCGTCCAGCACCTGGGCGGCCTGGTAGCGCTGCTGCGGCGGGTCGGCCGGGAGATCGGCGAAAGCGAGCCGGTAGACGCCGATCAGCTCCTTGCGCTTGCCGCCCGGCTTGAGCGCTTCGGGCTGCGCCTGCACCGCCGCGATGACGGCCTGGGCGAGCAGGACGCGGTAGGCGCCCTTGCCCTCGCCTGGCCCCTCGCGCTTGGCTTCGCTCTTGTACAGCTCGCTGGCCTTGTCCCCGGCGCCGGTGCGCACCCGGGCCAGCGCGAGCAGCGCCACGAGGCGGGCCCGCGCGGCGGTGGGCTCCTTGGGCGTCTTCTTGAGCGCGGCCTCCAGCCGCGCGACGGCCTCCTTCGGCTTGCCGGCCTGCAGGGCCTGCTGGCCCTGCGCCACCTGCTCCTCGCGTTTCAAGGCGGTCAGGCGGGCCACGGCCTTGGGCTCGCTCAGCACGTCCCCGGCGGGCTTGAGCAGGGCCTCCGCCTCGGCCAGGTGGCCATCGGCCAGGTACAGCGCGTGAAGGTGCTCCAGCGCGGTGATGTACACGTCCTGCGGCACGGCCGTGGCGGCGTCGGGCGTCTGCAGCACCGCGCGGTAGTTGGCGCTGGCTGCGTCGCGCTGACCGAGGCGTTCGCGCGCCAGGCCCATGCGCAACTGGAGCTCCGGCGCCCGTGCCGCGGCCGGGTCGGCCTGCTCCAGGCGCTGCAACGCGGAGAGCATCAGGCCCGGCTCGCCCAGCTTCTCGTAGCCGTTGGCCAGCCGCGTCAGCAGCTCCGCGCTGGGCTTGACGCGCCCGGCCTTGAGGAGTTCCTCGGCCAGGTTCACCAGACGGCTCGCCTGCCCGCTCTTCTCATAGGCATCCAGCAGCGGATTGAGCACCAGGTTCTGGTAGTTGGGGTCGTTGATCAACCCCTCCAGGTCGAACGTCGCCTTCTCCCACTCCTTGCGCTGGTAACGGCAGAAGCCCCGCATGAAGAAGGCGCGCGGCCGCAGCTGCGGGTCGGCCACGATCGGCATGGGATTGAGCAGGGCCTCCACCGGCTCGCACTGCTTGGCGTCGTAGAGCAGCCCCGCCTGCTGCACCTGGAACGCCACGCGATCGGCCGGGGAGAGGGAGGGCACCTTGCGCTCGGCCTCCAGCAGCGCCACCGCCTCGTCCGTGCGCCCCAGCCCCCGCAGGGCGGCCACGCGGGCGCGCACCCCATCCGGATCGGTGGCGAGCTGCGCATCGAGCTTGATCGCCGCGTCGTAGTCCGCCAGCGCGGGCTCCAGCCGGCCCGCCTCCTGCTGCAGCCGCGCACGGCCCACCAGGGCGGCGGCGCGGTGCTGCGGGTCGCCGACCTCCAGGTAGGCCGCATAGTAGCCGATGGCCGTCTCGCGCCGCGCCGTGCGCACCTCCGGCGGCGCGTTGGCGAGCCGGGTGCGGGCGAAGAGCTCCGCGCGCCAGAAGAGCGCCTCGGCCAGGTGCGCCGGCACCGGGTAATCCTCGACCACCTGCTGATAGAAGCGCAGCGCTTCGTCCGGGCGGTCGGCTTGGCGCGCGGTCTCGCCCACCAGCATCAGCACCTCGGCCTTGCGCTCCGGCGAGTCGTCGCGCTTGAGATAGCGCTGCAGGGGCGCCCAGGCACTCTCGCCGGTCTTGACCAGGGCCAGGGTCTCCAGGCGATAGAAGTCCGCCTCCTGCTCCGGCGTGAGCCCATCGGCGACGTTGACGCGCTTGAGCGTGGCGAGCGCGCCGGCAGGGTCCGACTGCGCGTACTGGGCCTGGGCCTTCCAGAGCAGCGCCCGGCTGCGTTCGAGGGAGTTGGGATAGGCGTCCACCAGCGTGTCCACGCGGGCGAAGGCGGCAGCCTGGTCGCCCTGGGCGTTCAGCAGAGGCAGGCTTTCGGCGAGCGCCTGCTCGCGGAAGGGGCTGTCCTTGAACTGCTCGACGATGCGGTTGTAGGCCTGCAGCGCCAGCTCCGGATGGCTGAGCGCCGCCTGGCCTTGCGCCATGGCCAGCAACACCTCATCCACGTAGCGGCCGTCGGAGAAATCGGCCAGGTAGGCCTGGGCCGCGGCGACGGTCGGGTCGGGTTGGTGGGCGCTCTGGGCATCGCGCACGGCGATGACGGCGCGCAGCTCGGCCACATTGGGCGCTTGCGCGCGCGCCGCACCGGCCAGCGGCGCCAGGAGCAGCACCACGAGCAGCAGCGCCAGCAGCAGCGCCGGCAGGAACGCCCGCGGGCGGGCCGCCCCACGGCCCGCGCCACAGCGCGTCCCATGGAACAGTCCGGCGAGCCGCGCGTGGCGGCTGTGGGTCAGCCCTCCCATTGGCGTTGCAGCTCCCGAAACTGGTGCTCGGTGAGGGGTGCGATGCGCACCAGCTTTTCGCGGGAGCGCTCCCCCCGCACGATCTGGATCGCGGCGCGGGGCAGGCCGGCGGCCGCGGCAAGGAAGTCGATGCAGGCGCGGTTGGCCCGGCCCTCCAGCGCCGGAGCCGCCAGCCGCAGCTTAAGCGCCGAGGGGCCATGCCGCCCGGCCCAGCCGCTGCGGGCCGCGCCGGGCTGCACATGCAGCCGCAGCGTCAAGACGCCATCCGCGTAGTGGTAGGGTGGGGACGCCGACGCATCAGCGTTCGCCGATCCAGAGCCCTTCATCCGCCTCCGGCTCCAGGAACCGCTCCAGCCGGTCGCGCACCTTGTACAGGAGCCGATTCAATTCCATCCGCTGACCCTCAGTGATCGTGTCCTCAAGGCGCTCCATGTTCCGAAGAATCGCCTTGCAGGCTCGCACGGTATCCACGTAACGTTGATCCATGGCGGTCTGGGACGAATGGAGGTAGAAGCATCGGCGGTTCGCGTCGGTATTGCCCCGGGATTCCGGACGGCTGCGCCCGGGTCGCCTGGCGAGCATTGCCGCGGCGGTCTCGCCTCCCCGGGACTCGTTCCACGATTATCCGATCGTCCGGAAGCGTGCAAGGTCCCCGTGACGGCGCGGGCCGCCGCGGCGTCCGCGCCCGGCGCTGCCTTGACCGTGCGCGGGGATTGTGGATAAAGACGGATGGTGGTTGGAGACCGGTAGTGGATATGGACAGCGCGGATCGAGCCGCGTTCGTGCCGGGCGGTGACCCCACGGCCGCCACCCGGCCAGCGTGGCGGTGCCGCGCGTCGAGGATGCAGGAGCGCAGCCCCACCCAATAGAAGCGCCGCAGCCGCCCGCGGTTCAGGTTGCAGGAGCGGCCCGCTCGCCTTTGCGCCGAGCGCGGGCCCCCGGCTGGCGACTCTCCCCGCCCGTTCTCATGGAGCCGTTGCAATGAATTTCGCGCTGTCCGAAGAGCAGCAGATGCTGCAGTCCATGGCCAAGGAGTTCGTCAATCGGGAATCCTCGCTGCGCCGCATCCGCGAGCTGCGCACCGATGCGAGCGGCTTCTCCAAGGAGCTCTGGCAGAAGATGGCCGGGCTGGGCTGGCTGGGCATGACGTTCCCCGAGCGCGTGGGGGGCCAGGAAATGGGGATGGTGGAGACGGTGGTGGTGATGGAGGAGCTGGGCCGCGGCCTGATGCCCGAGCCCGTGCTCTCCACGGTGCTGCTGGGCGGCATGGCGCTGGCCCAGGCGGGCAGCCCGGCGCAGCAGGACGCATGGCTGCCGCGCATCGTGGAGGGCCAGGCCCTGCTCTCCCTGGGCTATCTGGAACACCAGAGCCGCTACGACCCCTTCGACGTGGCCACGACGGCCAGGCGCGACGGCTCGGGCTGGAAGCTCAGCGGCGAGAAGATCTTCGTCCCCGATGCCGGCACAGCGGATCGTATCGTCGTCACGGCCCGCAGCGATGGCGGCCGGCGCGACCGTGAAGGCGTGGCCCTGTTCCTGCTGGATCCCAAGGCCAAGGGCGTGACGCTGACGGCCGTGCCCATGATGGATTGGCGCAAGCGCTACACGGTGAAGCTGGAGAACGTGAAGGTGGACGGCGGGCAGCGGCTGGCCGGGAAGCTGCCGGCCGACCAGGCCCTCGAGGCGATCCTGGGCCGGGCCACCGTCGGCCTCTGCGCGGAGATGCTGGGGGCGATGAACCAGGCCTTCGACATGACGGTGGACTACCTCAAGACCCGCAAGCAGTTCGGCGTGCCCATCGGCAGCTTCCAGGCCCTCAAGCACCGCTGCGCCGACCAGTACGTGCAGACCGAGCTGGCGCGCTCCTCGGTCTACTACGCCGCCATGTGCATCGACGAGGACATGCCCGATGCGGCCATCGCCATCTCCACGGCCAAGGCGCGCTGCAACGACGCCTTCCACCTGATCGCCAACGAGGCGATCCAGATGCACGGCGGGATCGGCATGACGGACGAGCACGACATCGGCTTCTTCTTCAAGCGCGCGCGCGTGGCGGAGGTGACGCTGGGCGACTCGGCCTACCATCGCGACCGCTACGCGCGGCTGAAGGAGTATTGAGCCGCGACTGCAATTCAGCCGCTGATGAACGCTGATCAACGCGGATAGGGGATGGGCTCAATCCCGGTCTTGCCTGTTGTCCGCGATGCGGTGCAAGCGACTCTCGGCATCCGCCTTCCAGCCAGGGATGTCGTCTTCGGGTCGCAACGCGTCTTCCAGGTGCGGCTCCAACAGTTCAGCCCCTCCCAGGTGTGCGTT
>JBGOUY010000155.1:0-9796 GCA_041477795.1 bacterium | reverse complement strand
TGCTTCCACTGGGCGCGTGTGGCGGTGATCCACGATCCCCGCTGCAAGGCCCACTACGCCGCGCTCATCCGCAAGGGTCACCGTCATGCCCGTGCCCTGCGCGGGGTTGCCGACCGGCTCACCAACCGCCTCTTTACCATGCTCGAACACGGCACCCTCTACGACCCCAATCATCGCCGGATACCGCCCGGCCACGAAAAGGATTGACTCAATGCTGGGAAGTCCTCTCCCACGGGAGAGGGGTTCACGACTCGATCCCAGCAATGGATGGAGCCCCCTTCTCCTCGGAGGGGGTCGGCCCGCAGAATGCGGGCCGGGGGGCGGCCCCCGCCCCTACTTCGCCCAGTCCAGCGTCGGACGCCGCGTGTGCCAGTCGGTGGCCCGCTCATAGGCGTGGGCCGCGCGCAGCGCGACGTCCTCGCCGAACGGCTTGGCGTAGATCATCAGGCCGATGGGCAGCCCCTGGCCATCGAAGCCGCAGGGGACGGACAGGCCGCAGAAGTTGAGGACGTTGCCCACGGCGGTGTTGCGCAGGTACTTCAGGTTGTAGGCGGCGTAGCTGCCCTTGTCCGCGTCGATCACCGCGAGGGGCCGCGCGGGCACCTGGCAGGTCGGCACCAGCAGCGCATCCACGTCCCGCAGGATATCCACCACGGAGCGGCGCAGCTCCGCCCACTTGCGCAGCAGGGCGAAGTAGTCGGTGGCGGTCATTTTGCGCCCGGCGATCATGCGGTGGGAAATGATGGGGTCCAACGCATCGAAGTGCTCGTCCAGGAAGCGCCCGTTGTAATGGCAGGCCTCGGCGGCCACGAACAGGTCGCGCCGCCCGAAGTTCATGGCCTCGCCGATCTCCGGCACCTCGATGCGCGTCACGCGCGCCCCCAGCTTCTCGAACACGGCGCCCGTGGCGCGCACGGCGGAGGCCACCTCCGCGTCCACGTCGTCGAAGAACAGCGTCTCGCAGAAGGCCAGGCGCAGGCCCGCCACGCCGCGCGCCAGCGGCCCCAGCACGTCGTGCGGGGCCACGCCCAGGGTGGTCTCGTCGGCGAAGTCCGGGCCCTGCAGGGCCGCGTAGGCCAGCGCGGTATCCTCCACGGTGCGGGCCAGCGGGCCCACGCTATCGAGCGTCCAGGAGAGCGGGTAGACGCCGCTGCGGCCGATGCGGCCCACGGTGGTCTTGAGGCCCGCGATGCCGTTCAGCGCCGCGGGGATGCGCACGGAGCCGCCCGTATCGCTGCCCAGCCCCATGGGCGCCAGGCCCGCGGCCACGGCCACGCCCGTCCCGCTGGAGGAGCCGCCGGGGGCGTGCGGCGTGGCGTGCCAGGGGTTGTGCGGCGTGCCCTGATCGTGGTTGATGCCGACGCCGCCGAAGGCGAACTGCACGGTGTGCGTCTTGCCCAGCAGGATCATGCCGGCCTGCGCCAGCCGGCGCACGGCATGGCAGTCCTGCACCGCCATGGCGTCCTCCAGCAGGCGCGTGCCGGCCGTGGTGGCCTCCCCCTTGACGTCGTAGAGGTCCTTCACGGCATAGGGGATGCCGTGCAGCGGCCCGCGATCCTGGCCGGCGCGCAGCTCGGCCTCGGCCGCGCGGGCCTCGGCCAGCGCGCGCTCGCGCGTGACGACGCGGAAGGCGTGCAGGCGCGGGTTGAGCGCGTCGATGCGGGCCAGCAGCGCCTCGGTGAGGGACACGGGGCTCAGCGAGCCAGCGCGCAACCGGCGCGCCAGCTCGGGGATGGATTGGAAGTGCAACGGGGTGGCCGCCATGGTCGCCGCTCGCTCCGGAGGTGCGCTGCGCTGCGGTCGGCCGCCCGGGCGGCGCCGCCGCGCCCCACCTTACGCCAGGGGCCCGGCGAAACTCAATCGTGCCGCCCGGCCGATCGTGCCGCCCGGCCGGCCGCGGGCGCCTGTTGCGCCCCGGGTCGCTCTGCTATGCTCGGTATCTGGAACGGGACTCCGCGGGAGCTTGGGGGCTGACGCGCCGGCGCTGCCGCCGGGGTGCGCCGCTCGGCGCCTCCGGAGCGTGGCGTCCGCCGAGAACGGCTGATGGACGTCATCTCGTCGTTTGCCGAATGGACCGCCCGCCGCCGCGCCTTGCGCGGCACGCTGGGCCTCGTGCCCACGATGGGCTACCTGCACGAGGGGCACCTGTCCCTGGTGCGGCGGGCCCGCGCGGAAAACGACCACGTTGTTGCGTGGATCTTCGTCAATCCCGCTCAGTTCGGCCCGGCGGAGGACCTCGCCCAGTACCCGCGTGACCTGCCGCGCGACCTGAGTCTGCTGGAGGCGGAAGGCACGCACTTCGTGCTTACCCCGGAAGTGAGCGAGGTTTACCCGCCCGGCTTCCAGACCTACGTCAACGTGGAGGAGCTGGCCGGCCGCCTGGAGGGCGCGAGCCGTCCCGGGCACTTCCGCGGCGTGGCCACGGTCGTCTGCAAGATGCTCTGCCTGACCGGCCCCGAGCGCGCCTACTTCGGCCAGAAGGATGGCCAGCAGTGCCTCGTCGTGCAGCGCATGGTGGCCGACCTGTGCATCCCCAGCCAGATCGTGATCTGCCCCACCGTGCGCGACCCGGACGGGCTGGCCATGAGCTCGCGCAACGTGCGCCTGAAGCCCGCGGCGCGTGCCCAGGCGCCGGCGCTCTACCGCGCGTTGCAGGCGGCCGAGGCCATGGCCGCCGCGGGCGAGCGCGACGCGGAGGCCCTGCGCACCTGCATGCGCGCCGTGCTGGCCGAGGCGTCGCTGGGCGTCGTGGATTACATCAGCGTGGCCGACGCGCAAACCCTGGTCGAGGTCGAGCGCCTGGCAGGCCCCACCCTGGCCAGCCTTGCCGTGCGCTTCGGCGAGGTGCGCCTGATCGACAACATCCCCCTGCCCGCGCCGACGCGCTAGTGTCGTGACTCGCAATATCGCGGCCATTCAGCACCGTGTCCGGCGGCGCGGACCCCATCCCCCAACCCCCTTCCCCGCCGGTGCTGCCGGTTCGCCCCGCAAGCGGGGCTCACCAGGGAAGGGGGCTTGATGCTCCAGCCATGCGGAAGCCGCGCCCCTCCCTGCCTAGCGGGGAGGGGCCGCGGCCCGCCGCCGGCGGGCCGCGGGGTGGGGTCCCACGCGGCGCATCCTGGCTGCGCAAACGGATCACCCATTGGCCGCGAATTTCTTAGCCGCCGCGCTAGCTCGACCCTTCCGCTCCGAACAGGTCCGCCCGCAGGCGGAACTTCTGCACCTTGCCGCTGGCGGTGCGCGGCAGGTCGGGCACGAGCCGGTACTGGCGCGGACACTTGAAGCCCGCCAGCACGGCGCGGCAGTGGGCGTCCAATGCCGCGGGCGTGAGGGCCGGCGCGGCGCTCCCGCTGCGCGGGACGACGGCGGCCACCAGGACTTCGCCCCACTCCGCGTCGGGGATGCCGAAGACCGCGGCATCGGCCACGGCGGGGTGCCGCAGCAGCACGCGTTCCACCTCCGCCGGGTAGAGGTTCACTCCGCCGCTAATGACCAGGTCGCTCGTGCGGCCGGCCAGGGTGTAGAAGCCCTCCGCATCGCGCACGGCCAGGTCGCCCGTGCGGCCCCAGTCCCGCCCGTAGGCAAAGTAGGCGGCGGTGGCCTCGGGATCGCGGTGGTAGCCGTTCATCAGGTACGGCGTGCGCGCGACGATCTCTCCCACGGTACCGTCCGGCACCGCGCGGCCCGCCGCATCCAGCAGCCGCACCGTGGAGAACACGTCGGGCCGGCCCACGCTCTCCGGGCGGCGCTCGTGGTCGGCATCGTGGAGGCCCAGGCAGTAGCCGGTCTCGGTCTGCCCGAAGCCCTGGAACAGCCGCACGCCCGGGAAGCGCGCCCGCACGGCCGGGATGCGGCCGGGGTCGATGGGGGCGCCGCCATAGACGATGCAGCGCAGCCGCGGCGCCCGGCCCGTTTCGGCCTGCGGCGCATCGAGCAGCCGGTACAGCGTGGTGGGCACGAGCGGCAGGTGCGTGATGCCCTCGCGCTCCAGCGCGGCCCAGCAGGCCGCCGCGTCGAAGCGGGGCCGGGCCACGACGGTCGCGCCCACCAGCGGCACCGAGACCAGCAGCAGCCACTGGGCATACTGGTGGTAGAGCGGCAGGGCACTCCAGACGCGGTCGCCGGGCTGCAGCCCCAGGTTGAGGGCGTGCGTCGTGCCCTGGCGCAGCTTGGCGCGGTGGCTGATCAGCGCGCCCTTGGGCGTGCCCGTGGTGCCGCTCGTGTAGAGGAGCTGGAAGGCCGCGCCGTCGTCGCCGCCGCCGTCACCGCCATCCAGCGCCGCCAGATCGGCCCCGTCGGCCGCCGCGTGCGGCGCCAGCCACGCCTCCCAGGCCACCGCCCAGGAGGGCAGCGCCGCTTGCGGCGCCGCGCCGTCCTCCGGCAGACACACGGTGCGCCGCACCCGCGGCAGCGCAGGCCGCGCCGCTGCCACCGCCGCCGCCTGGGCCGGCCCGAAGAACAGCAGCGCCGCATCGCTGTGGGTCGCCAGCGCGATCAGCTCGGCGGCGGTGGTGCGCGCGTTGAGATGCGCCAGCACCAGCCCGGCCCGCGCCGCGCCGAAGTGTGCGACCGTGTACGCGTAGCCGTTGCCGGCGCAGATGGCCACGGGGTCGCCGGGCGCCAGGCCCTCGGCCCGCAGGGCGCGTGCCGCACGGTTGGCCGCGCCGTGCAGCGCGGAGTACGTGTGCGTGCGACCGGCGCCTTCCCAGAACACGGCCTCGGGCGAGCTGCGCGCGCGCTGGGCGATGAGCGCGCCGATGCGCAGGGCCGGCGGGGGCGGGGGGGCGGGGGGCGCTTGCCGGGGCACGGCTGCCTCAGCCATCGCTCTTGCGGATGACCTCCATGCCCGGCCGCACCTCGAAGGTGAAGGCCTCCGCCTTGAGCGGCACGTCCGTGTGCAGATCCGTCAAGCGCACCTCGCGCAGGTTGCCCTGCCCGTCCACCATGCGCAGGGCCGCGATGCGTCCGGTGCGGCGCTGCGCGCCGAGCTGGATGTAGGCCAGCGTGGGGATCGGCTCGCGCGGCACCAGCTCCACGTAGTCCAGCCCGTCCTCGGGCGCGGGCCGCGAGAAGGGGCGGCAGGTGAAGTCGTGCTCCAAGTTGCCCGCGCCCAGCAAAAAGGCCAGCGGCGTGCCCTGCGTGATCTGGCCGAGAGGCTGCACCGTGACGTTGTCCAGGATCGGGTCGTACAGCCAGACCGTCTCGCCGTCGGTCACCAGGAGCTGCTCGTTGGGCGGCACGTACTCCCAGCGCATGCGGCCGGGCTTCAGGTACTCGACGCTGCCGGAGGCCTCCACGCGGCGACCGTCGGTCTGGCGGTCGGTCTGCGTGAAGTGCGCCTGGAACGACCTGAGCGCCTGGTAGGTGGTTTGGATGCGCGCCACGAGCCCGTTGCCGCAGGGGTCGCCCGCCGCCCGCGCGGGCCCCGCCGCCAGCAGCAGCGCGCAGGCAAGTCCCGCCAGCCCGGCCAGCCAGCGGGCAGGCGGCCGCGGGGGTGCGAAGTCGATCAGGCGCAGGGGCATCAGGGCGCTCGGGAGCCTATGGGTCGGGCGGGCCAGGACGGAGGGCGCGGGCATCCCGCGCCTTCCCCAGGGGTGCCCGATCGTCCGGCGGCGGTCAAGCGGCGGGGCGCGGACCGCACGGCGCGCGGCGCGCGGGCCTTGTGCGAATGTCACTGGAAATTTGACGCGCCGGCGCGGTATGCATGGGCAGACCCCGTGCCCATGCGGCCTGCCGCGGGGGCGCCCGATCCTTGTCCGGAGACTGTCGCTTGCCGTCCCACCTCGACTCCGCAGGCCCGTCCGAAGCGCAGCGGCTCGGGCGCGACCGCCTGCACAACCGGCGCCTGGGCGGACTGCTGCGCGCGCTGCTGTGGGTGGGCACGGCGCTGGTGTTGACCGGGGCGATCCGGGTGCTGCTCCGCGACGGGCAACTGCCGCACACGACGGTTCCGATCTCCCAGTTGGCCGGCGCCCTGGCGGCGCTGGACGGCAACGCCCTGCTGACGCTGGGCCTGCTGGTGTTCCTGGCGAGCCCGCCCCTGGGCCTGGCGTACCTGACCTATTGCCTGACGCGGGCGCGGGACTGGCGCTTCGCCGTGGCGGCCGCCGCGGTGCTGGCCATCGTGCTGGGCGGCATGGCACTGGCGATCCCCTAGCGTGGCTCCGCTGCCAGGGCCTGCCCTCCCCGCCGCAACGGCCCCGCGATGATGATCGGTGAGCTGGGCATCTTCCTCGCTTCCATCGCCCTGGGCGGGCTGGGGGCCCTGGTGGGCTTCGGCGCCGGGGTGTTCATCGTGCCGATCCTGGCGGGCTTCTTCGGAATCCCCCTCAAGCTGGCCATCGCCGCCAGCGCCCTCAGCGTGATCGTGAACTCGATCGGCGGGGCGGGCGTGTACCTGCGCGCGCAGCTCACCCACGTCCGCCTGGCGTTGCTGCTGGAGCTGTCCACCACGGCCGGCGCGGTGCTGGGCGGGCTGCTGGTGGTGATCGCCTCGCCGGACACGCTGCGCATCGCGCTGGCCTGCGTGCTGCTGCTGATGAGCGGACTCACGGTGGCCTCGCGCCGGCAGCGCCCGGCGGCGCCCACAGACATCGCCGGCAGCGCGCTGGAGCACATCTTCATCGATGCCGCCACGGGCCAGCAGGTGCGCTACGCCCCGCGCTGGCTCGGGGGCGGCATGAGCCTGAGCGCCGTGGCCGGCGTCATGTCGGGCCTGCTGGGCATCGGCGGCGGTCCGATCAAGGTCTCGGTGATGAATGTGCTGATGCGCATGCCCATCAAGGCCGCCTCCGGCACCAGCATCTACATGGTGGGGATCACCGTGTCGGCGAGCGCGCTGATCTATTACCGCAATGGCCTGATCGACCCGTCCGTGGTCGTGCCGGCGGTGCTGGGCGTGTTCGTCGGCTCACAGGCGGGCGCGCGCCTGGCCGCGCGGGTGCACGGCGCTGTGATCCAATGGCTGCTGGTGGCCGTGCTGCTCTACCTGGCGGTGATGCTGTTCGTGCAGGCGCTGCACATTCACGTGCCGGGGCTCGGCCGCTGAGGCGGCTCCGCGTCCCGCGCGGTCCGCCGCGCCTCGTGGAGTCCCCGGCGGCGGCCGCTAGACGTTCCACTCCTGGTAGACCAGGCCCACGACGATCTCGTTGTTGACGCTGCGCACGCCCTCCATCACCTTGATCTGCTCCACCAGCTCCTCGATGAGGGCCTCGTTGGAGGTGAGGGTACCCTGCAGCGTCACCACGCCGCTCTGCACGTTGACCGTGATCAGGCTCAGCCGACCCACCATGGCGCCGGCCAGCAGCGCGTAGATGCGGCACTTGATGAGGAAGTCCTGGAACGGCCCGGCCTTCTCCTCGCTGAGGCGGAACTCGGGCTGCCTGGTGAGGTCGATGATCATCTGCGCGGCGACCTTGGACGTGATGCGCTCCATGCGGATGCAGAGATCGTAGCGCGAGGGATCGCGCCAGTCCGCGTTGTACAGGTAGCGCATGCGGCGGGTGCGGTCGTCGTCGATCTGCTCGACGAAGCGCGCAGCCTGCTCCCGCGTGTAGTTGAACTTATCCATGATGCGCTGCTCGCGCTGGTCGACGGGAAAGAGCAGGCGCACCTTGAGCGAATGCGGCACTTCGCGCAGCAACTCCTGGCCGGCGTTGCCGTGGTAGACCAGCTTGTCGTCCTTGGCATATTCGGCCAGCGTGGCCTGGATATAGGCCAAGTGGATGCGCCGGCTCTCGGTCATGCGCTCCCAGAAGGAGGGCGTCTTCTCGAAGACCTGCAGCATCTTCTCTTCGGGCACCTTGAAGGTCTTGGCCGCCTCGATCAGCACCTCGCTGCTGACGCAGCGCGCCCCCAAGGCCTTGGCGATCTCCTCGGCCAACGCCTCGCCACCGCTGTGCAGTCCCCGCGTGATCGACACGATCGCCATGACCGCTCCTTTCGGCCGCCGGACCCCAAGGCAGGGCCCCGCCCGCTGCATGCTCGCCTGGATGGTACGATCCTTCCCCCGTGAGCCATCACTATAGCCAACGGCCGCCGATCGAGTCCAGCACTTTCACCGGGCACCGGGCGGGGCGGCATGGCTGCGGTGCGGATCGAAGGCCTCGCGCACGCCCTCGTTGACGAACACCAGCAGCAGCAGCACGACGAACATGCTGCCCACGGTGTACGTGGCGATCCACCAGGCGGTGGAAAAGTGCTCCAGCGCCTGGCGCAGCAGCTCGCCCCAGGAGGGCGTGGGCGGCTGCACGCCGAAGCCCAGGTAGTCCAGCGCGGCGATGCCCGTGATGCCCCCGGCGATGGTGAAGGGCGTGAAGGTCACCAGCGGCGTGAGGGCATTGGGCAGGATGTGCCGCACGATGATGCGCAGAGGCGAGGCCCCCAGCGCCCGCGCCGCCTCCACGAAGTCCCGCCGCCGCAGCGCGAGGAACTCCGCGCGCTGGTACTGGGCGATCTGCGTCCAGCCGAACAGGCTGTACAGCACGATCAGCAGGGCGATGCTGGGGGTGAACAGGGCGATCAGGATCAGGATCAGGAAGAACACCGGCACCGAGCTCCAGATCTCGGTGAAGCGCTGCCCGTAGAAGTCGATGCGCCCCCCGCAGTAGCCCTGCACCGCCCCGAAGGTCACGCCCAGCGCGAAGGAGAGCAGCCACACGGACAGCGCGAAGACCATGGAGAGCCGGAAGCCGTAGATCAGCCGCACCAGCAGGTCGCGCCCCTTGTCGTCCGTGCCCAGCCAGTGCCGCCCATCCGGCGGGGAGGGAAAGGCCGCCAGCGCCGGATCGGATTCGAACGGCCCCCACGGGATGGGCGGCCAGAGCGCCCAGTCGCCCGGCCCCAGTCGCGCCGTGAGGGCCCGCCAGTCCACCACGAAGGTGCCCTGCTGCCCGAACTGGCGCGGGTGGTAGCGCAGGAAGACGGGCCCGTAGAGCCGGCCCTCGCGCCACAGCAGCAGGGGCCGGTCATTGGCCAGCAGCTCCGCCCCCAGCGAGAGCACGAACAGCCCCAGCAGCAGTAGCAGGGCGGCGCTGGACAGGCGCCGGGCGCGGAAGGCCTCCAGCCGGCGGCGGGTCAGCTCGTGCATCGGGTGGGCGATGGGATTTGGCTTCGTATGGAAATTTCGCAAGGTGGCTACGGAGCCGCTCCCCGCGCGGCTCCGCGGCGCTCCCAGCACCCCCATGATACCAGATCGGAGCGCCCGGCGCAGCCGGCAAGTTCGGACGAATGGCGGTCCTCCGCGGAACTTGCGCGCCCCGTGCCCCGGATTGGCTGCGGGGCTGGCCCCGCCACGGGCTGCGGGGCTGGCCACGGCGGCTGGCAACCGGGCGCGGGCGGCGGCACACTGGGCGCGACCCGGCACGACGACGCCCTGCGCCGCCACCGGCCGGCGGCCCCACCTGCCCGGAGCGCCCCCGTGTTCGACTCCTTGGACTATCTCTACGTCCCCGCCCCGGACTTCCCGGCGGCCCTGCGCTTCTACACCGAGGTGCTGGGGGGCACGCTGGAGTGGAAGATCCACGCCTTCGACGCCTGGGTGGCCGGCGTGCGGCTCTCGGCGCAGGGGCCCGTGGTGCTGCTGGCCGATCACCTCGCGCCCGGCCCGCCGATCCTGATCTACCGCGTGGCCGACCTGGAGCGCGCCAGCGCCGACCTGCGCGCGCGGGGCTGGCAGCCCGAGGCCGGGCCCTTCGGCATGCCCAGCGGCCCCTGCACCCCCTTCCGCGACCCTGCCGGCGCGCGCCTGGCGATCTACGAGCAGCAGTGGGGCGATGCCCACGAGCGCTTCAAGGGG
>JBGOUY010000304.1:0-5096 GCA_041477795.1 bacterium | reverse complement strand
CCTCGGCGTCTCGGCCCTGGTCAGTCCGCTCGTGGTGACGCGGCAGCTCATCCGCATGGAAGTGCCGATCCTCATCGTCGTGTCCCTGGCGAGCCTGGCGATGGCCTGGGACGGCAACGTGAGCCGCCTCGAGGGCCTCGTGCTGGTGCTGGGGCTGGTCGCCTACACGGGCTTTGCCATCCGCCAGGGGCGCAAGGAGGGCAATTCGCAGGGGGCGCAGGAGGGAGCCGCGCCCCCCAACAAGCTCCTGCAGGCTGCGTACATCGTCGCTGGACTGGCGCTGCTGGTGCTGGGCGCCCAGTGGTTCGTCGAGGGGGCGGAGCAGATCGCGCGCTGGCTCGGCGTGAGCGAGCTCATCATCGCGCTGACCATCGTGGCGGGCGGCACCTCGCTGCCCGAGCTGGCTACCTCCCTGGTGGCCAGCCTGCGCGGCGAGCGGGACATCGCCGTGGGCAACGTGATCGGCAGCAACATCTTCAACCTGCTGGGCGTGCTGGGCGTCACCGCCCTGGTGGCGCCGCACGGCGTGACGGTGGCCCCGGACGCGCTGGACTTCGACCTGCCGGTGATGGTGGCGGTGGCGGTGATCTGCCTGCCGGTGTTCTTCACCGGTTCGCTCATCTCGCGCTGGGAGGGGGCGCTGTTCGTGGCCTTCTACGCGGGCTACCTGGTCTACCTGGCGTTGCGCGCGACCCAGCCCCAGCTACACCTGCTCTACCACGCCTTCGTGATCTGGGGCGTGCTGCCCGGCACCGTGTTCATCCTCGCCGTGTCCGTCTGGCGGCACTTCCAGAATTCTCGCTGAATCTACTCACGGGGAAAGAGGCAATTCAGCGATGATTGACCATCTAGCCGTAGACTGTCCGCCATCCTGTCTGCCAAGCGAATAGCTCACAATGGTGGTAACAAGTGATCGCCGATTGGAAAAAACACTAACTCTGTGGCATTGGTCGGAATTACTTGTGGGCTGATTTCGGACTGCAATTTTGAGATTGCCATATGGTCGATAAGAGCCGTTTGAATAAAATCTTTGACGATCATGAATCACTCGTTAATCAATTTAACAAAGTGAACGATGGTCTCAAATTAGTTATACCTTTGAATCGGTTAAGGCCGAATGTTACTCAACTTGAGCTAGACAAGGTTCGCGCTCAGTTTACCAACTATCAACGACAATGGACCGAATGGTTCAATGTCGCGCACGCATTCAGAGACAGACCAGATGGGATTATACCCAAGCCCGGGGACCTGGACTCCAGTATTTATTTCATTTTCGAAACACTCAAGATCACGAATATAATCAATCAGGACATTGTGGCTATTGGGACAATCGGTGGAAGCATCAGATTCATCCAAAGTGAGATCAATAATCAGAAGAACACCAATACAACGTGGCTTCTGTTCGTTGTATCCATTTCCATTAGCATCCTTAGTCTCCTTCTAGCCTGGAACGCAAATCTCATTGAATTCATCGGCCCGTTTCTCTTCGGCGCATATGCCGCGCTCGTGGCCGTACATTACTTTTGGTGCGAATTGTTCTAATCGCTGATTTAGCTACCAAATCTTGCCGTGGTTCCTACCGATTGACCCCTCACGGATTCGATAGCATCAAAGAAGCGATCCTCAGCTTCTTCAGCTAATCCGCCGCGTCGGCCTTGCGTTTGCCATTGGCGCGCCGGCGGGACGCTTTCGCCTTGACTGCGGCGGCTGCGCCCGGAGCGAATTGCGGCACGTGGCGGGCCAGGGCCCGACCGGTGTGGCTCGCGGTGTGGCTGGCGGAGTGGTGGGCCAGCTCGGCGGGCGTGCCCGTGGCGACCACGGCGCCGCCGGCATCTCCGCCTTCCGGCCCCAGGTCGATCACCCAGTCCGCCGTCTTGATCACGTCCAGATTGTGCTCGATGAGCACCACCGTGTTGCCCTCGTCCACCAGCCGGTGCAGCACGACGAGCAGCTTGGCGATATCGTCCAGGTGCAGGCCGGTGGTGGGCTCGTCCAGGATGTAGACGGTGCGCCCGTCCGAGGGCCGGGCCAGCTCGGCGGCCAGCTTGAGGCGCTGCGCCTCGCCGCCGGAGAGGGTGTTGGCGGGCTGCCCCAGCTTCATGTAGCCCAGCCCCACGTCCACCAGGGTCTGCAGCAGGCGCCGGATGCCGCTCTGGTGGGCGAAGAGTTCGGCGGCGTCGGCGATCTCCAGCTCCAGGATCTCCGCCATGTTCTTGCCGCGGAAGCGCACCTGCAGCGTCTCGCGGTTGTAGCGCCGCCCCTCGCACACGTCGCAGGGCACCCACACGTCGGCGAGGAAGTGCATCTCGATGTGGTTGTAGCCGCGCCCCTCGCAGGCTTCGCAACGCCCGCCCTTGACGTTGAAGGAGAAGCGGCCGGGCTTGTAGCCGCGCTGGCGCGCCTCGGGCATCTGCGCCATCAGGCTGCGGATCTTGTCCAGCGCGCCGCAGTAGGTGGCGGGATTGCTCTTGGGCGTCTTGCCGATGGCGGACTGGTCGATCACGACCAGCTTTTCCACGTGCTCGAGGCCCTCGATGCCGTCATGGGCGCCCGGCACGACGCGGGCATTGCTCAGCCGGCGCGCCAGGGCGTTCTGCAGCACGGAGACGACCAGCGTGCTCTTGCCCGAGCCCGAGACGCCCGTCACGGCCGTGAAGGCTCCGAGGGGAAAGGTCACGTCCACGGACTTGAGATTGTTCGCGCGCGCCCCGCGCACGCGCAGCACGCGCGCCGGGTCGATGGGCCGCGGCGCCTCGCGCAGGGGGATCGACTTGCGCCCGGAGAGGTAGGCGCCCGTGAGCGAACGCGGATGGTTGCGCAGGGCCTCCGGCGCGCAGGCCGCCACCACCTCGCCGCCCAGGTGCCCCGCGCCCGGACCCATGTCGATCACGTGATCGGCGGCCAGGATCGTCTCCGGGTCGTGCTCCACCACCACCACCTTGTTGCCCAGGTCGCGCAGGCGCTTGAGCGTGCCCAGCAGGCGCAGCGTGTCGCGCGGGTGCAGGCCGATGGTGGGCTCGTCCAGCACGTAGAGCACGCCCACCAGCGCCGAGCCGAGCTGCGAGGCGAGCCGGATGCGCTGCGCCTCCCCACCCGAGAGCGTGATGGCCTCGCGGTTGAGCGCCAGGTAGCCCAGCCCCACGTCCTTCAGGAAGCCCAGGCGCGAGGCGATCTCCTGCAGGGGCTGCACCGCCACCTGGCGCTCGGTCTTGCCGAGCGGCCAGCGCGCCAGCTCCGCCTGCACCTCCTCCACGGTGCCGTCGCAGAGCCGGCTGATGTTCTTGTCGCCGATGGTCACGGCGCGGTAGGCCGGCTTGAGGCGCTCGCCCGCGCAGTCCGGGCAGTCCACGTCCGCCAGCACCGGCTCGATGTGCGGCTGCCACTTGGCCTTGTGCTCGCTCTGGTACCAATCCGTCACGATGCCCGCCAGGCCGCGGAAGGTCATCGTGTAGGGGTGCATCTGGCGCGACCAGGCGTGGCGCTTGCTGTAGTTGAGCCGCTTGCCGTCCCCGAAGAGCAGCAGGCGCTGCTGGCGCTCGCCGAGCTCGCCGAAGGGACCCTCCAACGCGATGCCCTCGCGCTTGGCATAGGCACGCAGGGCCGCCCAGGGCTTGCCGTGCTTGCGCGCCATGGTCTGCCCGAGCGGCCCGGGCAGCAGGGCGCCCTCGAACAGCGGCAGCTCGGGGAAGGGCACCAGCAGCGCCCCATCCACCTGCATCGTCCTGCCCAGGCCGCTGCACGTGACGCAGGCGCCCTGGTGGGAGTTGAAGGAGAACATGCGCGGGGTGAGCGGCTCGTCCTGATAGAGGTCGCAGGCCACGCAGCCCACCGGCTCGCTCACCAGGCGCTCGGATGGCGCAGCGCCCCCGGCCTGCGGGCCCGCCCCCTCGTCGGTTGGGAAGATCAGCCGCACCAGGCCGCGGCCCTGCTCGAAGCCGGCCTCGATGGCCTCGGCCAGGCGCTTGCGCTCGGTGGCGCGGATGCGCAGGCGGTCGATCACCAGGTCCACCGGGGCGTCCTTGCCCAGCTTGCGCTGGGCCGCCGGCAGCGCCAGCCACTCGGCCAGCTCCACCGTCGCGCCGCCCAGCCACAGGCGCGTGAAGCCCTGCGCGAGCAGAGCCTGGCCCAGCTCGGCCAGGTGCGCCGGATCGTCCAGCAGGCTCGGGCGCCTGGAGCCGGGGCGGTAGAGCGGCGCCGCCAGGATCAGCCGCGCGCCCTCGTGCGCGCCCGTCAGCTCGCGCGCCAGCCGCGTGGGCGAATAGCCGGTCAGCGCCGTGCCGCAGACGGGGCAGTGCGCCTTGCCGATGCGCGCATAGAGCAGGCGCAGGTAGTCGTAGATCTCCGTGATGGTGGCCACGGTGGAGCGCGGCGAGCGCCCGCTGTTCTTCTGGTCGATGGCGATCGCCGGCGCCAGCCCCTCGATGCCGTCCAC
Source organism: bacterium (assembly GCA_041477795.1). Taxonomy (GTDB): domain Bacteria; phylum SAR324; class SAR324; order SAR324; family JACQKK01; genus DATFMP01. The sequence continues at coordinate 664 of JBGOUY010000304.1, read as the reverse complement.
GCGCGCCTTGTCCATCCGGCCCAGGAAGCGCCGCGCGTAGGTGGAGAGCGACTCCACGTAGCGCGCCTGGCCCTCGGCAAAGATGGTGTCGAAGGCGAGGCTGGTCTTGCCGGAGCCCGAGACGCCCGTGATCACCGTCAGGCTGTCCGGGGGGATGGTGACGTCGATGTGCTTGAGGTTGTTCTTCTCCGCCCCGCGCACGACCAGGTCGCGGCTGCCCCGGCGCGGCCGCGGGCGGGCGCCGTTGCTGGGCACCACGCGCGGCTGCAGCACCGCGCGCAGCACGCGCCCGGTGAGCGAGGCGGGGTGCTGCGCGAGCTGCTCGGGCGTGCCCGTGGCGACGACCGCGCCGCCGTACTTCCCGCCGCCCGGCCCGAGGTCGATCACCCAGTCCGCCACCTTGATCACGTCCAGGTTGTGCTCGATCACCAGCACCGTGTTGCCCTGCTCCACCAGCGTGCCCAGGCAGCGCAGCAAGGTCGCGATGTCGTGGAAGTGCAGGCCGGTGGTGGGCTCGTCCAGCAGGTAGAGCGTGTGCCCCGTGCCGCGCTTGCGCAGCTCGCTGGCCAGCTTGACGCGCGGCGCCTCGCCGCCGGAGAGCGTGGTGGAGGGCTGGCCGAGCTGGACGTAGCCCAGCCCCACCTCCCGCAGGGTGCCGAGCGTG
>JBGOUY010000081.1:0-15434 GCA_041477795.1 bacterium | reverse complement strand
GCGTCACCGGCGCCGCGCGGTGGGCCCCCCGGCCCTCCGCCTGCAGCGACGCGCGCAGTTGCGGCCAGAGCGTCGCCGCGAGCGTGGCCAGCTCCGGTCCCGGCAGCCAGGCCGCGTCGGGCAGGCGCTGGCGCTCGAAGATGAGCTGGCGTGGGCCGGGCGTGGCGCCGGGATGGGCGGGCTGCCACGCGAGCCAGCCGATCCCTTCCGCGGGCGCCCCGGCCGGCGCCGCGAGCACCTGCAGCGGCTGGCCGCACTGGCGCAGCTCCTCGGCCAGCAGGCCTTCGCAACCGGGCCGGCAGATCGCCACGTGTGTCGTTTTACCTTCCAAATCAGCCGCCTGGCGGGAAGGAATCCACAGTTTCTTCACAGTTCCCGCATTGTCTCGCCAGGATCCTCGTGTGAAATGGGCGCAACCCGGAAGCCGCGCTGCAGCGGTTCACGAGGGCGGAGTGCGGACTCATGCCGTCGACCATCAAGGCGCCCGAGCAGGCTCGCACGGAGCTGAGCAGCTTCTGGGCCCAATATTTCAGCGAGACGCCCACCTGCACGTGTGACGCGTGCGGCGAAGTGGCGATCGAAGTGGACCCCTTCTTCCCGTACCTGGATGATTTCAACCGCTGCGTCCTGCATCGTCTGGACGCGGAAAGCGAGGCGATCGGCTCCTTATCGTGAGCGCTGCCAGGTGCAGCGACGCCCGCACACCGGATGGAAAGTCGTCCCCTAAAGGTGTGCCGTTTCGTGTGGTCAGCGTCCCCCCTAACCCATTCCAGTACCACACGGGCGGCACACCTTTTTTTTCGCCCCCTCGCGGGGCCGCAGCCTGACCCCCGCAGTCCCTGATCCTCGCCTGCAACGGACGCGTTCCCGCCCCCGGGCGCAGGCGCCGCTGGCACGGCAATTCCTGGCAATAGAATTCCTGGCAATCGCCGAACGCCGTCAGAAGCTGGCCAGCGCCGCGCGCAGGCGCCGCTCCAGCGCCGCATCGACGGGGCCGACCAGCACGGCGTGTACGCGCTCGGTCGTGAACAGGCGCGCGGCCAGCGCCGCCAAGTCGTCCCGGCGCAAGGCGGCGACCTGTGCACGCTCGTTGTCCTCCTCGCGCACGGTGCCATAGAGCAGGGGCCAGGCATAGCGCCCGATGCGGGCGGTGGGGGAGTCGCGGTCGAACTCCAGGTCGAACAGATGCCGCATGCGCGCGCGCTCCAGCTCGTCCGCGCTGGGGCCCCGCGCGCGCACGTCGGTCAGTACGCCCAGCAGTGCCGCCAGCAGCTCATCGAAGAGGTCGGGCTTGACGGAAGTCACGATGTCGAAGGAGCCGGCATCCCAATAGCCCGAGTGCCCCGCCGCGATGTGGTAGACCAGGGCGCGCTCCTCGCGGATCACGCGCTGCAGGCGGCTGGTCGGCCCGTCGTCCAGGGTGCGGGCGAGCAGGGCCATGGTCAGCTCGTCCGCATCGTTGTAGCCCGGGGCGGGGAAGCTGAGCTGCAGGTGCAGCTGATTGTCCAGGTCCAGCACGGTCTTGACGTGCGGGCCGCCCGGGCGCGGCGCGGGGGCGGGCACGGGGCGCGCCGGCGGCGGCTCCGGGGGGGACGGGCGCCAATCGCCGAAGTGCCGGCGCACGGCTTCCAGCGCGGGCTCGCGCTGCACGGCGCCGGCAATGGCCAGCACCATGCGCGCGGGGTGGTAGTGCCGGGCGTGATGGGCGCGCAGGTGCGGCTCGGCCAGCTCCAGGATCGTCTCCGGCATTCCGCCGACGCTCATCCCGAGCGGATGATTGGGCCAGAGCAGTTGCGAGGCCAGCGTGCCCACGTTCACCAGCCGCCCTTCCTCATTGTACTCGTAGCTCAGCTCGTCCAGCAGGATGCGCCGCTCCTTCTCCACGTCGGCGAAGGTGGGGGCGCGCACAAAGGCCGCCAGCAGGCGCACGGCCTCCTCCAGGTGCGCCGGATGTACCGTCGTCTCGTACTCGGTCGCCTCTACGCCCGTGTGGGCGTTGAGCATCCCGCCCACGCCCTCGAAGGCGCGATTCAGCGCGTCACCATCGGGATGCAGGGCATTGCCGCGGAAGAGCGCGTGCTCCAGGAAGTGCGAGATGCCGCACTCGCCCGGGGCCTCGTAGCGCGAGCCGACGGGGACGAACAGGGAGAGCTGCACCTGGTGCAGCCCAGGCATATCCAGCACCACCGTGGTGAAGCCGGAAGCCAGGCGATCGGTTGGGCAGGGGGTCATAACGCGAATATGGCCCGGCCGGGGCTGGCGATCAGCCGGACGGGCAGCCATGGAGCGAACGTAGCCAAGCCCCCGGGCACCAGCGCCGGAGACCCGCTGGAGCGACTATCGGAACGGGCGCAGCACCTGCTCCATCAGCTCCATCGTCTTGGCGGCGGGAGGCACCATGGGCAGCCGGTAGTTCGTATCCATCAGGCCCAGCAGCTTGGCACCGCCCTTCACCGGAATGGGATTGGATTCGATGAAGCAGGCATCGAACAGCGGCAGCAGCGGCTTGAGCTGCTCGCGCGCCTTGACATAATTGCGCTCGGTCATCGTGTCGGTCCACTCGCGCATGGCTCGCGGCACGATATTGGCCGCCACGGACACCACGCCCACGCCGCCCACGGCCATGAGGGGGAGGGTCATGGCGTCGTCGCCGCTGCACACCTGCAGGTCGCCGTTGACCTTCTGGCAGAGCGACTGCATCTGCGTGATGCTGCCCGAGGCTTCCTTGACGCCGAAGATGATGCGCTCGGCACCCAGCCGCGCGATGGTCTCCGGCAGGGCATTGGAGGCGGTGCGGCCCGGCACGTTGTAGAGCATGATCGCCAGCCCCGTCCCTTCGTGCAGGGCCTTGAAATGCCGGTAGATTCCCTCCTGCGTGGGCTTGTTGTAGTAGGGGCAGGCGCTCAGGACGTGCGTGACGCCCAGGGTCTTGAAGCGCTTGCCGCGTGCCACCACTTCGGCCGTGTTGTTGCTCGTGCAGCCCACCACCACAGGCACCTTCCCCTTCGCCATGCGCAGCGCCAGCCGGATGACCTCCTCCTGCTCCGCATCCGTCAGGGTCGGCGTCTCCCCGGTGGTGCCCAGCGGTACCAGGAAGTTCACGCCGCCCTTGATCTGGAAGTCGATGAAGCGCTCCATGGCCGCCATGTCCACGGCCCCGTCCGCCGTGAATGGCGTAATCATCGCCGTTCCGACTCCGCAGATTGCACTGTTGTCCATATCCGGCCCTCCGCTCGGGCGTTGCGTGCGCACTGCAACCGAATCTCACTCCTACGCCATAGCCGGAAGGCGGTCAAACAGAATCGCCGGGTGCGCCGTCAGGCCGCTCCGGACGGGGCTTGGCGATTGAGAGTGTATACAAATGTAGCGCTGTTAGCAAGAGTCGCCCCCGCCGATGCGGCCGGCCACAGAGCGCCCCCTGAGGTTCCCTGTTGACCGCGTGAAGATGGCCCGCGGACTGCCGGGATGCACCAAGGGGCGGTCTGGCCACTGCGCGGGAGTGGGAGCGGCCATTCACGTCGCTTTCCGGCGTAAACGGGCGCGGCCCGCGGGAGGCGACCGATCGCGCTGCTGCGTTGCGGCCTGCCAATTGGCAAGGCAATGCTCGCAGAATTTGCTCACCGGCGCGTCCCGTACTACCCTGGGCACGAACCGCTGACTCACGGCGTCTTTGGGGGGCGCCACCGCCATGAGCCTGACCCGCGAGCAGAAAGCCGCTCCGCCCGCCCGCCGCCATCCGGTGCCGGCAGGGCCGGGGAGCCTGCCGGCAGAAGTGCAGGCACGCCTGGCGCCCGGGACGCCCCTCGCTACGCCCGAGCAATGCCGCGCCGCCCTGGCGGGGCTGGGGCTGTGCGACGCCGGCCGCCCGGCGGTGACGCTGGAGCTGTACGGCGGGCTGCGGCTCAAGGCGGGCTGCCGCGTGCTGCCCCTGCACGCGGGCACCGTGGGCGAGGCCCTGGCGGTGCTGCGCACGGCGTGCCCACGCGTGCGGCGTCTGCTGCCGGAGGCGGGCGACCTGGGCGAGCACTACCGCTTCTCCCTGAACGGGAAGTCCGTCACGGCCGATCCGGGGCACCCGCTCGCCGCGGGGGATCACCTGATCGTGTTCAGCGCCTCGGTGGGGGGCTAGGCATGCGGGGCGTGCACGGCAATTATCTGCGCATCGACGCGGGCAGCGGGCGCAGCGAGCGCGTGGCGCTGCCCGACGCGGTGCACCGGCGCTACCTGGGCGGCATCGGCCTGGGCACCTGGCTGCTGCTGCGGGAGAGCGGCGAGCGCTACGACCCGTTGGCGCCCGAGGCGCCGTTGGTCTTCGCCTTCGCCCCGCTGGTGGGCACCGCCCTCAACACCTCGGCCAAGGCCGCGGTACTGAGCAAGTCCCCGCTCACCGGCCGCCTCAACGACGCCATGCTCTCCTCCGGCTTCGCGCTCTCGGGCAAGGGCGCAGGGGTCGACGCGCTGGTGATCGGCGGCGCCTGTGCCCGCTGGAGCACGCTGTTCGTGGAACCCGGCGGCGTCACCTTGCGCGAAACGCCGGAGCTGTGCGGCCTCTCCGCGCAGGAGGCGCAGGACGCCATCCATGCGCGCTGGGGCCAGGACTGGGACATCGTGGCCATCGGCGTGGCGGGCGAGCACGCGGTGCCCTTTGCCACGCTGACCCACGACGGCCGCCATGCCGGGCGCGGCGGAACGGGCGCCGTGCTGGGCTCCAAGCGCCTCAAGGCCGTGGCCGTGCGCGGCAGCGAGTCGCCGGGGGCCGCCGACCCCGCGCGGCTGGAGCGCCTGCGCGGCGAGCTCAAGCAGGCCAGCCTGGGGCCAGGCACGGAAAAGTACCGCACCACCGGCACGCTGGGGAATCTGCTGGTCTTCAACCGCATCGGCATCCTGCCCCTGGACAACTTTCGCGGCGGGCACGACGATCGCGCGGAGAGCCTCTCGGCCGAGGGCCTGCTGGAAAGCGCGCACGTGCAGCGCGTCACCTGCCGCGACTGCATGATCGGCTGCGAAAAGCGCTACGTCGGCCCGGACGGCAGCACGACGCGGCTGGAGTACGAGAACGTGTTCGCGCTGGGCTCGCTGCTGGGCATCTGGGAGCGCGAGCGCGTGCTGGAGGCCTCGCGCCTCTGCGACTACTATGGGCTGGACACCATCTCCACCGGCGGCACCTACGCCTTTGCCGCCGAGTGCGTGCAGCGCGGGCTGCTGGACGTGCCGGCGATCCGCTTCGCCGATGCCGATGCGCTCATCGCCGCCATCCACAAGATCGCCCGCTGCGAGGGCGAGGGCAAGCTGCTGGCGCTGGGCTCGCGGGAGCTGGCGCGCCGAATCGGGCACGGTGCCGAGGCCTTCGCCGCGCACGTGAAGGGCCTCGAGCTGCCGGGCTATCACCCGGCCGGCATGCAGACGCTGGGCCTGGGCCTGGCGGTCGGCTCGCGCGGGGCGGATCACAACAAGAGCGGCGCCTACGACCTGGATCTCTCCGGCCAAGTGGACCGGTTCGACCTGGATTCCGCGCGCGTCGAGGCCATGATCGACCTGGAGAACCAGGCCGCCGTGCTGGATTCGCTCATCCTGTGCAAGTTCGTGCGCCGCGCGCTGACCGATGTGTACGGGGACGGCGCGCAGATGCTGAGCGCGCTGACCGGCGAGGCGTTCACGGCGGAACACCTGCGCGAAGCGGGCCGCGCCATCCACCACCTGAAGAAGCTCTTCAACCAGCGCCAGGGCTGGCGGGCGGACGAGGACACGCTGCCCAGCCGCTTTTTCCGCAACGGCGCTGCCGCAACGGGCGCCGCAGCGGGAGCCGCGCCGCCCCTCGCCGCGGACGGATCCGCCGCACAGGACGAGGCGCCCGCCATCGATCCAGAGTCGTTCGCCACCGCCCGCGCCGAGTATTACCGCCTGCGTGGCTGGAGCGAGGAGGGGCGCTGGCAGCCCGACCCCACCCTGCTCGACTCCCTGCGCAGCGCGGGCTGAGCGCCGCCCTGCATCCTGCCCGCCGCAGCGCCAGGCCCATTCGCCCCGCGCGCTTCCCCGGCGCGGCGATCCCTGCTAGCGTGGCGCCACACGCGCCGGGGGCCTGCCCGCGCGCGGCTCGCCATGCCACCCGAAGGGAGCAACGACACCATGAGCAACGGGGACGTCTACGAGGTCTACGCCGTCAAGTACGGCGTCATGCCCAAGCGCACGCGCGCGGACAACTTCATCATGGCCGACGACCACGAGGCCCCGATGCCCATCGACTACTTCGTCTGGGCGATCACCAACAGGCAGCGCACGATCGTCGTGGACACCGGCTTCGACCGGGCCGAGGGCAAGGTGCGCGAACGCACCGTGCAGCGCCTGCCGCGCGAAGGGCTGGCTATGCTGGGCATCGACGCGGCCAAGGTGAAGGACGTGGTGGTGACGCACCTGCACTACGATCATGCGGGCACGTTGGACGACTTCCCGGCGGCGCGCTTCCACATCCAGGACCTGGAGCTGGCCTACACCACCGGCCGGCATATGTGCACGCCCTCGCTGGGCCACGCCTACACGGCCGAGCACGTCTGCACGCTGGTGCGGCGCGTGTTCGATGGCCGCGTGGCCTTCCACAACGGCGACGAGGAGATCGCCCCGGGCGTGAGCGTGCACCTGATCGGCGGACATACCATGGGCATCCAGAGCGTGCGCGTCAAGACCAAGCGTGGCTGGATCGTGCTGGCCTCGGACGCCTGCCACTTCTACGAGAACCTGGAGCGCGCCATGCCCTTCCCCATCGTCTACAACGTGGGGGACATGACGCAGGGCTGGGCCAAGCTCAAGGCCCTGGCCGATTCCCCGCGCCACCTGGTGCCCGGCCACGATCCCCTCGTCATGAAGCGCTATCCTGCCCCCAAGAAGGCCCTGGCGGGCGTGGTGGTGCGGCTGGACGTGGCGCCGAAGGGGTAGCGGGCGGCTGGCGCTAGCGCTCGCCGGTGGCCTCACGCAGTTGCGCCTTGTAGCGCGTGCGCAGGGCCAGCAGCTCGGCGTCGTAGCGCCCGCTGCGGAAGTCCGGGAAGCTCCACGGCAGCGGCTGGTAGCGCCCCTGCGCATAGGTGAGCGTGAGGTCGGCCCAGATTCCGTGCGCCAGATAGAGCTTGCTGGGGCGCCCCTTGCTGGAGGCCAGCACCACCTTGCCCAGGTCCAGGTAGCCCACGTCCACGTTGACCCGGCGCCGGCCCGCCACGCGCAGCGCGTCCTCGATGACAATGGCTGCGCGCTTGGCCTCCACCAGCCAGCCCGGCGGCTCCAGCCGCGCGAAGGACACCAGCACGCGCTGCAGCCCCGCGCCCATCTCCACCGCGTAATAGTCCGTCTGGTCGAATGGGTGCGGCGCCCCGCGCTGCTCCAGCGGCGAGAAGGCCGCCGCCAGCCGCGGCAGCGCCTCCTCCAGCGCGGCCGCATCGGCGTACAGCACGGCGGCGAAGGCCTTCACCAGCGGATCGGGAGAGGCAGGGGTGGGCATGGGAAGCACCGGCTGCGGCAGTGCATGGCGGCCGGCGGCCGAAGCCGCCGGCGTGGAATCGGGTGCGCCCCCCTATAGCGCGGATCGGCCCGCGCCGCCACTCCGCAGGCTCGACGGGCCGCGGAGGCAATGCTACACCGAAGCCTGACGAGCGGTGCGGTGGGCGCACCGCCTGCGGGGTCGGCACCCCGGACACCGCAGCAACCTGGAGTGGGCCTGTGGCGGACAAGTCGTTGCAACGGCGCCTGCGCACGCGCAAGTGGCTCGCCAAGCTGCGGCGGGCGCTGCTGCGCGGCGTGGAGGCGCGCGCCAGCGCCACCCTGCAGATCGCCCTGCGCCAGCAGATCGAGGCGCACCGCGCGCGGCTGGCGCGGAGCGAGCCGCTGCCGGCCCTGGAGGACGTCGAATTCAAGGTGTTCTCCCAGAACGGCGAGGACGGCATCCTGCTCTACCTGCTGGCGCTGGTCGGCTGGGAGCGGCGCCGCTTCCTCGAGATCGGCATCCAGGACGGCTGGGAGTGCAACTGCGCCAATCTGGCCCAACACCTGGATTGGGGAGGTTGGTTCGTGGAGGGCGACCCCGCCGGCGCAGCCCTGGCCCGGCAGCACTATGCGCTGGAGCCGGCCACGGTCTATAGCGACCTCCGCGTGATCGAGGCCTTCGTGACCCGGGAGAACGTGGCCGGGCTGCTGGCCCAGCACGGCGTGGCGGACGTGGACCTGCTCTCCATCGATATCGACGGGATGGACTGGTGGATCTGGGACGCGCTGGCGGGCCTGCGGCCGCGCATCGTGGTGGTGGAATACAACGCCGCCTTCGGCCCCGCGCGCTCGCTGACGATCCCTTACGCCCCCCTCCACAATGCCCGCGCGCACCATCCGTCCGGGCTCTACTACGGCGCGTCGCTGACCGCGCTGGAGCGGCTCGGGCAGCGCCTGGGCTATCGCCTGGTGGGCTGCAACTCGCGCGGCGTCAACGCGTTCTTCGTGCGCGACGACGTGGCGCCGCCCGCGCTGGCGGCCGTGCCTGCGGCGCGGGCCTTCCGGGAAAACCAGGCGCAGACCCGCCTCCTGCCCCAGGCGCGGCAGTTCGAGGCTATCGCCCACCTGCCCTTCGAGACCGTATGACGCGGCCGGCGCCACCCCGCGGGGCAGGCAGCGCCGCCCGGCCGCGGGCCGGAGCGAGGCGCTGAGGCCATGCGCATCTTCGTCGACGCCACCGCGGCCTGCCGTCCTGTGCGCACCGGCATCGCCCGCTACACCATCCGCCTGGTGCAGGGCCTGCAGGCGCTCGCCGCGGCCGGCAACGGGGACGAGCTGCGCCTTGCGCTGCGCCTCTCGCGCTGGAAAGAGCGCGGGCTGTGCTTCCGGCCGCCGGGGCTGCCGGTGCAGTGGGTGGCCGAGCCGCTCTGGCCGCTGTTCGTGCGGGCGGACGTGGTGCACGGCACGGACGCGCGCGTGCCCGCCTGGCGCGGCGTGGCGCGCATCGCCACCGTGCACGACGCCGCGCTGTTCCTCTTCCCTCATCACGCCTCGCAGCGCTTCCGGCGCCGCATGGAGCGCCAGTGGTCGCGCACGGCCGCCGTGGCCGATGCGCTCATCGCCGACAGCGAGGCCAGCCGGCAGGACTTCGCGCGGCTGTTCGGCTATCCCCTGGCGCGCATTCACCGCGTGGCGCTGGCCATCGATCCGGCGTACCGGCCGCAGCCGGCGCAGGTCGTGGAGCCGGTGCTGGCCCGCTACGGCGTGCAGCGCCCTTACCTGCTCTACCTGGGCGAACTGGCGCGCCGCAAGAACTTCGAGAATCAGGTGCGCGGCTATGCCGCAAGCCCCCTGCAGCGCGACCTGCAGCTCGTGCTGGCGGGGCCCGCTTCCCTCGGCAGCGAAGTGCTGGATGGCCTCGTGCGCCAGCTCGGCCTGCAGGGCCGCGTGAGGCGCCTGGGCTTCGTCCCGGACGAGGATCTGCCGGCGCTCTACACCGGCGGCGCCGCGTTCCTCTTCGCCACCGACTACGAGGGCTTCGGCATGCCCGTGCTGGAGGCGATGGCCTGCGGCACGCCCGTGGTGGGCGGCAACCGCGGCGCCGTGCCGGAGACCGCCGGCGGCCACGCGGCCCTGGCCGATCCCCAGCAGCCCGACGCCATCGCCGCGGCCATCGCGGCAGCCGTCGCCTTCACCCCTGCCCAGCGCGAGGCCGCCCGCGCCCATGCCGCCGCCTTCACCTGGGAGCGCTGCGTGCGGGAGACGCGCGCCGTCTACAGCCAGGTCACCGGACTTCCTTAGAAGCGATCTCAATAATGGCTTCCTGCCGCGCCCTTCGAGATGCTCGCTGCGCTCGCTCCTCAGGAACGCGGAGTCTTCGCAAATCAACGCGCTCGCCAGAGCCGCGCTCCTGAGGAGTCCTGCGCAGCAGGACGTCTCGAAGGGGCCGGCGTCCGCACGCGCACGCAGGCAGAGCCTGGCCGGCGCTACAGCTTCTGGCTCGGGCCTTCAGCCGCGGGCGCGGATGCGCGCCAGCAGGCGCAGGGCGGCCTGCTCCACCTCGTCCACGGTGGGGTCGGCGCCTTCCGGGTCGTGCACCGCATCGTGGAAGTCGTAGCGCGGCAGGTAGGTATCCACCACGCTGCGCGCCATCACGGCCAGGGTCGGTGTGCCCAGGCCGACCGCAAGGTGCTTCACGCCCGTGTCGTTGCCGATGAACAGGGTGGCGCCGCGCAGCAGGGCGCGGAAGGTCTCGCCCTTGGCGTCGCGCACGGCGCGGAGGTTCGGGTGTGCGCCGGCAGCGGCCAGCACGATGTCGGCGGCCTGCACCTCCCAGGCGCCCACGCCATAGACCACGCGGTGCTCGTGCTCCGGCAGCGCCTGCGCCAGGCGCCCCAGCAGCGCCCCATAGCGCTCGGCGGGCCAGCAGCGCGGCGGACTGGAGGCGGTGGGAAAGTACAGCAGATAGGGCGGATCCGTCGCGCGCTGGTGGGGCGGCCAGCCGAAGTCCGGCGGCCACGCATAGCGCAGGCGCAGGATCGCCAGCATGTGCAGGAAGCTCTCCGCCTCGAAGGTGAGGAACGAGCGCGGCAGGGTCACGTCGTAGACCCAGTGCGCCAGCGGGCTGTGCTGGAAGCCGAACTTGACGCCCGCCGGATTGACCTTGGCGATCCAGGCCGAGGCGCTGGAGGCGGTCAGGTCGAAGAGCAGGTCGTGGTAGCCCAGCTCGCGGTAGCTGCGCAGGCGCTCGCGCCAGGAGGGCCGCGGCCGGAACTGACCCGCGGCCACGTGCACCCGGTCCACCAGGTCCTCCGGCAGGCCGTGCACGTAGTTGGCGATGGCGCCCAGGGTGATGCGGGCGTTGGGGAAGTGCCGCCGCACCTCCACCAGGAAGGGCCGCGTCAGCACCAGGTCGCCCAGCGCCGCATGCTTGATGACGGCCACGCTGCGCACGTTCTCGCGGCGCAGCGCGGCCAGGCGGGCCTTGGCGGCGCGGCTGGCGGTGACGTACTTGTGCTCCCAGAGCAGCATGGCGGCGCAGGCGCGCAGTGGCGCAGGTGGATCGGTGCGGGCCGACTTCGACCCATGGCCCCGTATACGGCAAGAGCGGCACGCGGGCAACGGCGAGCCGCTCGCGCCGCCCTGGCCGCCACCGGCGCGCGGCGCGGCGAGCCGCGGACTCAGCCCTGGCCGAGGCGCCGTGTCACGCGGATCGGCGGCGCTGCGGATGCCGGCCGGGGCGCGTCCCGTCCCGCGCGAGGCAGGCCGCAGCGGCTCAATCGGGCAGGCCCAGCACGCGCTTGGCGATGATGTTGCGCTGCACCTCCGACGTGCCGCCGCGGATGGTCGCCGCGCGGATGTTGGTGGCGTGGCGCGCGGTTTCGCCCGGGCCGCTGCCCTGCGGCGTCTCATCCCACACCACGCCCGCGCTGGCCTCCACCTCCTGGTGCAGGTCGACGATGCGCTGCATCAGCTCCGCCCCGAAGAGCTTGAACAGCATCGTCTCCGGCCCGGGCGGCTCGCCCTGCTCCACGCGCGTCAGGCTGCGGTAGCGGGTGTAGAGCAGGCCGTCGCAGTCCATCTCCAGCACGGCCACGCGCCGGCGCAGGTCGGGGTTGTCCCAGGCCACGCCATTGCCCACGGGCGTCTCGCGGGCGACGGTCTTGAGGTTGTTGAGGGCGTTGCGGATCAGCAGCGGGTTGGAGGTGGGGTGCAGGAAGCGCTCATGGCCCAGCAGCGCCTTGGCCACCTCCCAGCCCTGGTGCAGCTCGCCCACCAGGTTCTCGCGCGGCACGTGCACGTTGTCGAAGAACGTCTCGCAGAAGTGCGTGAAGTTATCCATCGTCATGATGGGGCGCACGGTGATGCCGGGCGTTTTCAGGTCGCACAGGATGAAGCTGATGCCGTCCTGCTTGCGCTTGGGCTTGGGGTCCGTGCGGGCCAGCATGAAGAGCCAGTGCGCCTTGTGGGCCTTGGACGTCCAGATCTTCTGCCCGTTGATGACGAATTCGTCCTCGCGCACCTCCGCGCGGAGCTGCAGGGCGGCCAGGTCCGAGCCGGCCTCGGGCTCCGAGTAGCCCTGCGCCCAGATGATCTCGTCGCGCAGGATCGCGTTGAGGAAGCGCTCCTGCTGCCGCGGCGTGCCGTACTTGATGAGGATCGGCCCCAGCATGTCCAGGCCGGTCGTGTGGCGGTCCGGCATGCCGGCGCGGGCGCACTCCTCCTGGAAGATCACCATCTGCGGGATGTCGAAGCCGGCCCCGCCGTAGGCCTTGGGCCAATGGGGCGCGGCCCAGCCGTTCTCCGCGAGGGCCTCGGTGAGCGGCAGCAGCTCCTCGTGCCCCAGCCCCGGCCCCTGCACGATGGACTGGCGCAGGCCCTTGAGCTGCGGAGGCACGCGCTGCGCGATCCACGCGCGCACCTCGGCGCGGAAGGCTGCCAGTTCGGGGGTCTCGTTGATGTCCATGGCGGCTCGGCGGACGGCGGTTGTGCTGCGACGGCAGTGCGGACGATGCAGCCTCCTTCTTAACCTGCTGTGTCTTAACCTGCTGTGTCTTAAGCTACTGTGTCTTAAGCTACTGTGTCTTAACCTGCTGTCTTTTAACCTACTGTGCGGGGCGGATACAATGCCCGCGCCGAATGCCTGCCCCGCGCCGCGCGGCACCGCGCGCCCCGCGTTGCGAGGCGCCGGTGGCTCTGCTAGCGTGACCAGCGCTGCGCCGCGGCGACCTGTGGCGTAGACCCGCAGCAGCTCGTTGCCGCGCGCCCCCTTGGCACCCCGCCCCGTGCACGTCGTGAGCAGCCCGTGAGCAGCCCTGAGCCGATCCTGCGCGTCGAAGGCCTGAGCAAGCGCTACGGCGCCTTCGAGGCGCTGCGCGGCCTCACCTTCTCCATCGCCCCCGGCGAGACGGTGGGGATGCTGGGCCGCAACGGCGCCGGCAAGTCCACCGCCATCCGCATCCTGTGCGGCCTGGCCCGCCCGAGCGCCGGCCAGGCCTGGCTGCGCGGCGAGCCGATGCTGGGCACGCGCAGCGTGGCGCACCGGCGGCTCATCGGGGCCGTGGTGGAGGCGCCGCGCTTCTACCCGCAGCTTTCCGGGCGGCGCAACCTGCTCCAGCTCGCGCGCCTGCTGGGCGTGGACGCCGCGCGCGTGGAGGCGCTGCTGGCCCGCGTGGAGCTGACCGAGCGGGCGGACGTGGCCTTCGGGCGCTACTCCATGGGCATGAAGCAGCGCCTCGGGCTGGCCGCGGCCTTCCTGCACCGGCCGGCCCTGGCGATCCTGGACGAGCCCACCACGGGCCTGGACCCCGTGGGGCAGCGCCAGGTGCGCGACCTGATCCGCCAGCTTGCCGGCAGCGAGGGCGTCAGCACGCTGCTCTGCAGCCACCAGCTCGACGAGGTGGCCGAGCTGTGCGGGCGCGCCCTGGTGCTCGAGCGCGGCGCGCTGATCCTGGAGCAGCCCCTCGCCGCCGGCGGCATCGCGGCCGTGGAGGCCTGCTTCCGCGAGATGGCCGCGCGCACCCGCGCCGAGGGCGCGGCATGATCGCCGAGCTGATGCGCCAGGAGCTGCGCAAGCTGGCCGCCCAGCGCTACCCGTACGTGCTGCTGCTGGCGCTGGCGGCGCTGCCCGTGCTGCGCATGCTGAGCCTGGCCTGGACGCCCCCGCCCACCGCGCTGGACGTCGTCAGCGCGCCGCAGCTCTGGGCGGAGGGCATGGCCTGGGCCCTGCGCCTGCTGGTGTTCGTCGTGCTGGTGCAGGGCGCGCTCGCCTTCTCCCAGGAGTTCGCGTTGGGCACCGCCAAGACGATGCTCACGCTGCCCGTGCGCCGGCGCGACTGGTGCGCGGCCAAGCTGGCGACGCTCGTGCTGCTGGCGTGGGCCCTGCTGGGCGCGCTGGCGCTGCTGGCCGCGGCCGTCGTGGCCGCCAGCACCGGCTGGGAGCCCGTCGTGCGCGAGGGCCTCGTGCTGCGCAGCGTGGCGGAGTACCGCGGCGCGCTGCTGCTGGCGCTGGCGCTGAGCGCCGTGCAACTCGTGCCCCTCTGCGCCTTCGCCCTGCTGGTGGGCGGCTTCTTCAGCAACTCCGGCGCGGCCGTGGGCGTGGCCGTGCTGCTGGGCATGGCGCTGGAGTCGGCCGGGGGCCTGCTGCAGGCGGGCCGCTTCGGCTTCCTGTACCACCTGCACCGGCCGCTGGGGCTCGTCGAGCGGCTCGGCAAGGGCCTGCCCATCGCCTGGGACGAGCCGCTGCGGCTGGGCCTGCCCGTGGCGCTGGGCTGGGCCGTCGGGCTGGCGGCCCTCGCCTGGTGGCGCCTGGAGCGCATGGACATCCCGGGCTGAGGCGCACGCGGCGCCCGGCCCCGCCCTTCCCCGCTGCGCGGCCCCTTGGCTTCGTTTCGCAATCCGTGTCCCGCCCTCGCGCGGGGCCTGCTCACCCCCCGCCCACCGCCCTGAGGAGGCGCCATGACCCTGCCTGTGCTGAGCCGCTCCATCGCCCTGTTCCTGCTCGCCGGCCTGTGCGAGATCGGCGGGGGCTACCTGGTCTGGCAATGGTGGCGCGCCGGGGCGCACTGGGCGCTGGGCGCCGCCGGGGCGCTGGTGCTGTTCGCCTACGGCATCGTGCCGACCTACCAGCCGGCGCACTTCGGGCGCGTCTACGCGGCCTACGGCGGCTGGTTCGTGGTGCTTTCCCTGGCCTGGGGCTGGGCCGTGGACGGCCAGGCCCCCGACCGGTTCGATCTGCTGGGCGGCCTGCTCTGCCTGGCCGGCGTGGCGCTCGTGATGTACGCGCCGCGCTGACGCGCCGGAGCGGGGCCGCCCCCAGGCCCGCTCGCGCGGGCCAGCCCCCTCCCAAGGAGGGAGCGCATTCCGAAGGCCGTGCTATCGGCGACGGCGACCGGGACCCGGGGCCGCATCCCAGCGGCACCCATACGGGCGCTGGCTTCGTTTGGAAATTTCGCCCGGCTCGGCGCGGCCACCTCACCCCGCCCCGCTGACGCGGGGCACCCCACTCCACCCAGCGGAGAGGGGACACCCATGGCGGGTCCGCCACGATTCCCCTTCGCCTGTGGGAGAGGGGGAAGCTGCCGTCAGGCAACGGGGGTGAGGCGTCGTGCCCGGCCTCGGCTTCGTTTGGAATTTTTCCCCAGTCAGCCCGGCGGCCCGTCCAGAGCGGCTGCGCAAAGGACGATGATAGCACATCGGGCCGCCGATTGCAGCAGGCAAGTTCGGGAATGCTCGGACAAAGCCGGACATTGCTTCACTCCGGCAGGGCAGCGGGCCGCGGCCTCTCGCCCGGCGCTACCGCCGCGTCCATCGGCGTTCATCGCCGCTTCCCCTTGCGCCGTTGCCGTTCTTTGCGCCTTTGCTTAGCGGCTTCGCGCCTTTGCGAGAGCCGCCGTTGCCGTTCCATCCGTGTTGATCTGTGTCCATCTGTGGTTCCAAAGCAGGTGCGGTTGCAGTTGCCATTGATC
>JBGOUY010000392.1:0-3243 GCA_041477795.1 bacterium | reverse complement strand
GGACACAGATCAACACAGATGAACTGCAATGCGGGCCACTGACGGACGCTGAAGAACGCTGACCGAGAGCTGTTCCCCTCTCTCCATGGAATGGAGAGAGGTGGCACCCCGCGTCAGCGGGGTGACGGAGTGAGGCCTGGCACACGCCACCGACTGAGCCACTGGCAGACGTCATGAAATCCACCGCCGCCAAGGCCCGGCACCTGCCCTACATCGCGTTCGGCAACGTGTACGCCGTGCCCTCCCTGCACGGTCGCATGCGCTTTGCGGGGCTGGTGCGGCGAGCCTTCTTCGCGCTGCGGCCCGATGCCATCGCGGTGGAGCTGCCGCGCACGCTGGAGGCGTCCATCCGCGCGGGCGTGCAGCGGCTGCCCTATCTTTCCGTGGTGGGTTACCAGGACTTCAACGACGCGCTGGAGCCGGTGCAGCAGATCCTGCCCATCACGCCGGACGATTCCCTCTGCGAGGCGGTGCGGCTCGGCGAGACCTTCGGCGTGCCCGTGCACCTGATCGACCGCGACCTGATCAACTACCAGGGCGGCCCGGTGCGCGCGGCGGACGACTACCTGATCGACCGCATCGGCCTGGAGGCCTACTGGCGAGCGGTGGAGCGCACGCTGGAGGCCCCACGGCGCGAGCAGCCGCCGGACTCGCAGGATGCCCTGCGCGAGGCGGAGATGGCCGCGCACCTGCGCGAGCTCGCCGCCACGCACGAGCGCGTGCTCTTCGTCTGCGGCCTCACGCACCTGGCGCCCGTGCTGGAGCGCATGCGCGGCAACGAGCCCGTGCCGCCCGGCGCCGTCACCCAGCGCGAGCAGACGCTCTACAACCTGGCGCGCGAGTCCACCGGGCACGTGCTGGGCTCCCTGCCCTATCAGGCCTTCGCCTACGAGCTGGCGCGCTGCGGGCTGCGCGTGCCGGCCTATCCGCAGCTCCTGCCCCTGCCCAACACCAAGGGCGGGGAGCTGGGGGCCGCGCGCGACGCCTTCCGCGAGACCCTCGCCGCGCTGCTGGCCGAGCTGCGCCGCCGCGCCGCAGAGCGCCGCGTGGGCAGCGCGGACGTGGACCCCTACGAGCTGCTTACCGAGATGATGCAGGGCGCCGTCAAGCTCTACGACCGCGAGTGGGACGAGCAGCCCTCCCCGGCGCGGCTGATGACGCTGCTCCAGTTCGCGCGCAACCTGGCCCTGGTGCACCGGCGCCTCACACCCAGCCGCTACGAGATCGTGCTGGCCGGCAAGAGCACCGTCAACGACGACTTCGCCTACCAGCTCCTGCGCATGGTGGACCACTACCCGTTCTTCGAGGAGGACTCCGCGCTGCCCGAGCTGAAGGTGGAGGGCGACCTGCAGGAGGGCGAATCGGAGGGCGAGCAACTCGTGCTGCGTCTGCGCCTGCCGCGGGCGCTGCAGGAGGGCTTCGACCCGGACGAGCTGGACCTCAGCGAGCCGCCCGAGGAGTTCGAGGAGGGCTCCTGGCAGGAGCGCTGGGAGGATGGCGAGCAGCACGTCTCGCACCTGCCCCAGGACACGCGCATCGAGGGCTTCTTCACTTACATCCGCGAGAAGGCCAAGCGCATCCTCTCCGACCAGCAGGTGCGCATCCACGAGCTGCAGGCGAGCCTGATGGACGGCCTGGACCTGCGCGAGACGCTGCGCAACCTGCCGCGCGGCAAGGTGTACGTGCGCGAGAACCTGCCCGGCATCGGGGACGTGGGGCCGGTGGTGGTGATCTTCCACAAGCCCGGCGAGGAGGCCCAGTTCCCCCACGAGAAGATGTGGTTCGCCGAGCACCACAACGAGTCCGACCTGGCGCTGTACTCCACGGAGCCGGGCAAGAAGCTCGACGGCCCGGGCATCAGCCGCTGCCAGTACGGCGGCGTGCTCTCGCTCTACCCGCCCAGCGGGCGCGCCTTCGTGTGGGGCAACCCGCGCTATGCCGACGTGCGCAGCCGCTCCGAGCTGCTGCTCAAGGCGGCGATCGACCTCTCCCGCAAGCCCATCGTGGCCTATGTGGCCACGCAGGGGCCGCCGGCGGACATGCTGGCCTTCGCCGCGGCGCGGGGCGTCCACATCATGTACATCCCGCTGGACACCCTCTCCGCCGACATCATCAAGCGCGTGCGCACCTTCCACGTGCTGGCCGACCGCATCATCCGCACCCTGGCGCACCTGTACGTGAACTAGCGCGCGCATCTGACTGCGCCTTGCCTCCGGCGGAGATTCACTCGGTGGCTGGCGCCCCTGTCCGCGGTGCTGCTGGTTCGCCCCTCTCCGCAGGGTGGAGAGGGGCAACTCCGCGGAAGCGGAGTGGGGTGAGGTTTGCGCTCGCTGCGGACCGGGGGAGGCCCGGCCAGCCCCCGGCTACCACTGGAAGTCGGAGAACATCTGCTGCAGGATCGCCTCGGACTCGTCCAGGGAGGCGCGCTGCTCGATGGGCTGCTTGAGGTAGGCGGTGATGGCTTCGATCTTGTCCAGCGCGTAGTCGATGCGCGGGTTGCTGCCGCGCACGTAGGCGCCGATGTTGATGAGGTCCTCGGCCTCCTGATAGGTGGCCAGCGTGGCCACGAAGGCCTGGGCGTCGCGCTTGTGCTGGTCGGAGACGACGTCGGTCATCACGCGGCTGGTGGAGTGCAGCACGTCCACGGCCGGGTACTGGCCGCGCGAGGCGAGGTCGCGGCTGAGCACCACGTGTCCGTCCACGATGGAGCGCACGGCGTCGCCGATGGGGTCGGCCGGGTCATCGCCTTCCACCAGCACGGTGTAGAACCCGGTGATGGAGCCGTCCGAGCCGGAGCGCCCCGTGCGCTCCAGCAGGCGCGGCAGCGCGCCGAACACCGAGGGCGGGTAGCCCTTGGTCGTGGGCGGCTCGCCGGCGGCCAGGCCGATCTCGCGCTGGGCCATGGCGAAGCGCGTGATGGAGTCCATCATGAACAGCACCTGCTGGCCCTGGTCGCGGAAGTATTCGGCGATGGTGGTGGCCAGGTAGGCGGCGCGGGTGCGGATGAGGGGCGGCTGGTCGGAGGTGGCGACCACCAGCACGGAGCGCTCCAGGCCCTCGGGCCCCAGCTCGCGCTCGATGTACTCCACGGTCTCGCGGCCGCGCTCGCCGATCATGGCGATCACGTTCACGTCGGCGGTCGTGTGGCGGGCCATCATCCCCATCAGCACGGACTTTCCCACGCCCGAGCCGGACATGACGCCCACGCGCTGACCCTTGCCGGAGGTGAGCAGGCCATTGATG
>JBGOUY010000385.1:0-3372 GCA_041477795.1 bacterium | reverse complement strand
CTCGCGCCAGAAGGTGCCCTTCGGCATCGGGCAGATCGGCAAGTCCTTCCGCAACGAGATCACGCCGGGCAACTTCATCTACCGCACGCGCGAGTTCGAGCAGATGGAGCTGGAGTTCTTCTGCCGCGAATCCGAGGCGGCCGAGTGGTTCTCGCACTGGAAGCGCTTCTGCATGGACTGGCTGCTGGGGCTGGGCCTGCACCC
The DNA here is from genome assembly GCA_041477795.1 of bacterium. GTDB lineage: Bacteria > SAR324 > SAR324 > SAR324 > JACQKK01 > DATFMP01. Next base: position 3,168 of record JBGOUY010000385.1, on the reverse strand, counting down.
GGAGCACGCGCGCATGCGCGACCACAGCCCGGCCGAGCTGTCGCACTACAGCCGCGCCACCACGGACATCGAGTATCAGTTCCCCTTCGGCTGGGGCGAGCTGTGGGGCATCGCGCACCGGGGCAACTTCGACCTGACGCAGCACCAGGAGACCGCCAAGAAGGAGCTGGCCTACGTGGACCCGGTGACGGGCGAGAAGTTCATGCCCCACGTGATCGAGCCGGCCCTGGGCGTGGACCGCCTGGCGCTGGCCTTCCTGTGCGACGCCTACCGCGAGGAGGAGGTGCGCGGCGAGCGGCGCACCGTGCTGGGGCTGCACGCGCGCCTGGCCCCCATCAAGGTGGCCGTGCTGCCGCTCTCGAAGAAGCTGGAGGAGACCGCGCAAAAGGTCTATGACGACCTGCGCACGCGCTTCCATTGCGAGTACGACGAGGCGGGCAGCATCGGGCGCCGCTACCGCCGGCAGGACGAGATCGGCACGCCGCTCTGCGTCACAGTGGACTTCGACTCGCTGGAGGATCACGCTGCCACGATCCGCGCGCGCGACTCGATGGAGCAGGCGCGCATCCCCTTCGAGCGGCTCGGCGCCTGGCTGGCCGACAAGCTGGCGGGGTAGGCGCAGCAACAAGAACCAAGTCGGTTGGGGGCTCCGCCCCCAATGCCCCCGGCAGGGAACTCAGTTCCCTGCACCCAGTTTGGGCACAGCATGATGAAGAGTCGCTGGCCTGAAAAGGAACTGGAGAAACTCAATCGGGGGGTGTGGGGGGACTCGTTCCCCCACATTGGATTTTGCATTTCGCTGTTCATCGCACCGGCAGGGACGCCGCCCGCATGAGCTTTGACCTTTCCGAACTCAATCCCGAACAGCGCGACGCCGTCACGGCCACGGACGGCCCGCTGCTGGTGCTCGCCGGGGCGGGCAGCGGCAAGACGCGCGTCATCACCACGCGCATCGCCTATCTCATCCGCGCCCGGCGCGTGCCGCCCGCGGCGGTGCTGGCGGTGACGTTCACCAACAAGGCCGCGCGCGAGATGGCCGGGCGCGTGGCAATGCTGCTGCGCGGCCGCCTGGCGGGCGAGGCGGAGCGCCCCACGGTGTGCACCTTCCACTCCTTCGGCGTGCAGCTCCTGCGGGCGCACATCGCCAAGCTGGGCTACCGCCCGCACTTCGTCATCTTCGACAGCCAGGATCAGCTCCAGCTCGTCAAGAGCCTGCTGGAGGAAGGCGGCTACGACATCGGCGGCGTGCAGCCCAAGGACGTGTACTTCGCCCTGCAGCACGCCAAGAGCCGTGGCGTGACGCCGGAAGAGCTGCAGAGCCGCACGGGCGAGCCCATGGAGCAGCAGCTCGGCCGGCTGCTGGAGGAATACAACCGCGCTCTGCAGCGCCTGGGCGGCATCGACTTCGAGGACATCCTGCTGCTCAGCCGGCGTCTTTGCCGCGAGCACCCGCAGGCGGCGCAGGACTTCTTCGCCCGCTACCGCTACGTGCAGGTGGACGAGTACCAGGACACCAACCGCATCCAGTACGATCTGCTGCGCGCCATCGTGGCCGGGCACGGCAACCTCTGCGTGGTGGGGGACGACGACCAGTCCATCTACCGCTGGCGCGGCGCGGAACCGGGCAACATCCTCGCCTTCGAGCGGGACTTCCCGGGTACGCGCGTGGTGCGCCTGGAGCAGAACTACCGCTCCAGCGGCACCATCCTGGCCGCGGCGAACCAGGTGATCCGCCACAACACCCAGCGCAAGGACAAGACCCTGCGCACGCACCGCGAGCCGGGGCGCCTGCTGGAATGGCTGCTGGCCGAGGAGGAGCGCGAGGAGCTGGAGCGCGTCGTGACGCACCTCAAGCTGACCCGCCTGCGCGAAGGCGGCACGTGGGGGGACTTCGCCATCCTCTACCGCTCCAACCACCAGTCGCGCGGGGTGGAGGAGCTGCTGCGCGAGGAGGGCATCCCCTACCAGCTCGTGGGCGGCACGCGCTTCTACGAGCGCAAGGAGGTCAAGGACGCGCTGGCCTACCTGCGCCTGGTGCACCAGCCGCACGACGACGTGAGCCTGCTGCGCGTGCTGAACTTCCCGCGCCGCGGCATCGGCAAGACCTCGCAGATGCGCCTGATGGACCTGGCCGCGCAGCAGGGCCGCCCCACCTTCGAGCTGCTGCGCGAGGCGACGCGTCACGGGGAATTCCCTGGCGCCGTGGGCACGGCCATGGAGCGCTTCGCCGCGCTGGTCGACGGCTACCGCGAGCGCTTCGCGCACGAGCCGCTCGGCCCCACCTTTCGCGCCCTGCTCGCCGAGCTGGGCCTGCACCGCGCCATCGAGAAGGAGCGCAGCGATGCCAAGGGCGCCGAGCGCGCCGTGGGGCTCATCTACGAGCTGGAGCTGGCCGTGGACCAGTTCGCACGACGGGGCCAGGGTGGCCAGGGCGGCCAGGGGGCTGCGGCCGACGGCGACGGCCCGCTGGCTGCGGCGGCTGCGCTGGCCGCGGGCCCCGCGGACGGCGGCCCCGGCGTGCGCGAGTTCCTGGAGCACGTGGCCCTGCTGACCCTGCCCGAGGAGCCCGACGCCTCCGAGCGCAAGCCCCAGGTCTCGCTGCTGACCGTGCACGGGGCCAAGGGCCTGGAGTTCCCCTGCGTGTACCTGATCCACCTGGCCGAGGACGTCTTCCCCAACAAGCGCAGCCTGGCCGAAGAGGGCGACGAGGAGGAGCGGCGCCTGTTCTACGTGGCCATCACGCGCGCCCAGCGCCAGCTCGTGTTCTCCCTGGCCAAGGTGCGCAAGCGCTGGGGCGAGACGATCCGCCAGCAGCCCTCGCGCTTCCTGCTGGAGATGGACGGCGGGCTCTTCGACGGCCCCTCGCCCGCCACCGACTTCGCCGGAGCCCAGGCCGCGCGCATCCAGAAGACTGAAACGGCCAAGGCCCGCTTCTTCGACCAGATGCGCCGCATGAAGGACGTCGCCTCCGCCGACTGAGCGCCTCTGCAAGCATCTGGGGGCGCTGCCCCATAGGTGTTAACCTAGTCGGGACATGCCGCACCACGCGCAAGGCGCAAACCCCCTGCCAAAGCGGCACCTCAGCCTGTGCCGCCGATCCATCAGGTCGACTCGCGCGGCCCTGCAGAATGGGCGCCGGTGGCGCCGGAACCTCACCCCGGCTCGCTG
>JBGOUY010000411.1:0-2926 GCA_041477795.1 bacterium | reverse complement strand
TACAGCTCGCTCAACCCGCGCATGACGATCGGCCAGATCATCGGCGAGGGCCCGAGCGTCTACAAGATCACCAGGAGCAAGGCGGAGACCCTGGAGCGGGTCAAGGAGCTGCTCCAGCTCGCCGGCTTGCCCCCCATTCTGCACACGCGCTATCCGCACGAGCTGAGCGGGGGCCAGCGCCAGCGCGTGGGGATCGCGCGGGCGCTGTCGATGAACCCCTCGTTCATCGTCTGCGACGAGGCGGTTTCGGCCCTGGACGTATCGATCCAGGCCCAGATCATCAACCTGCTGGAGGATCTGCAGGAGCGCCTCGGGCTGACCTACCTGTTCATCGCCCATGACCTTTCGGTGGTGCGCCACATCAGCAATCGGGTGGCAGTGATGTACCTGGGCCATATCGCCGAGCTGACCGAATCGCGCCGGCTCTATCGTGAGCCGCTGCATCCCTACACCCAGGCGCTGCTCTCCGCGGTCCCGATTCCCGATCCAGTGGCGGAATCCAGCCGCGCGCACATCATCCTGCAGGGCGAAGTGCCCTCACCCCTGAATCCGCCGCCAGGCTGCGTGTTTCACCCACGCTGCCCCCTGGCCACGGATCAGTGCCGGGCGGAAACGCCCCGCTTCGAAGAGAAGCGCCCGGGGCACTGGGTTGCCTGCCACCACGCACTGAGCGAGCAAAACCTGCAACACATGTCCACGGTGCGCGGAACCGCTTAGGGGCCGCGCTGCCGGACAGTGGACCTTTGGGGCGGGGGAGAACGTGGAAGGGGAAGGTCACTGGCGGCCGCAGGACGTCGTTTTGACGCCCTGGCGTCGGCTTGTGTGCAGTCCGTCAACTTCTATCGCAAGCCATTGGATGACGTGCGCGCCCGCTGCGCCGTCAACTTGGCGCTGGGGCGGCTCGCGCTATCGCATGCAGGTCGACAATGTGTGGCGGGACCTGTAAATTCGGGGCCTGACAAGGCCCCGACGGGAGGTCTGGGTCGCCGGCCCCGCAGCCACGGGCCGGCGGCATATCAACTGAACCGCTTGCGGAACCGGAATCGCCGTGTATCGCTACCTGATTCGCCGCATCCTGCTGATGGTGCCCACGCTGATCGGCGTGGCCGCCCTCGTGTTCTTCCTGATGCGCGTCATCCCGGGCGACATCGTCGAGTTGCGCCTGGGAGGCGAGGGCGGAATGGTCAGCGAAGAGCAGCTCCAGAAGGAGCGCGCCCGCCTCGGCCTGGACAGGCACCTCGCCATCCAATTCGTGGACTGGATGGTGGGGCTGGCCAAGTTCGACCTGGGTCAATCCATGTGGACTGGCCGCAAGGTCACTGAGGAGATCTGGGTGCGCCTCCCGGTTTCCCTGCAGATCGCCATCATGTCGACCATCATCGCGACGCTGCTGGCCATCCCGCTGGGAACGCTCGCGGCCTTGAAGCAGGACACCTGGATCGACTACGTCGTGCGCGTGTTCTCCATTGCCGGACTGGCCACGCCCTCGTTCTGGCTGGGGATCATGATGATCCTGTTCCTGCTCATCTTTTTCCAATGGTCGCCGCCGATCTCCTATGAGCCGATCTGGCGGAATCCCATGTACAACCTGTCCATGCTGATCTGGCCAGCCATGGCCACGGGCTACCGCTATTCCGCCGTCGCCATGCGCATGACCCGGTCGACGGTGATCGAGGTGCTGCGGGAGGACTACATCCGCACCGCCCGCGCCAAGGGCTTGGCGGACAAGCTGATCATGAACCGCCACGCCCTGACCAACGCCATGCTGCCCGTCATCACCGTGATCGGGCTCGAGTTCGCGTTCCTGATCGGCGGCTTGGTGGTGACCGAGCAGGTCTTCAACCTGAACGGCATTGGGCGGCTGTTCGTGCAGGCCATGGGGCAAAAGGACTATACCCTGGTGCAGGGGCTGGTGCTGCTGGTGGCATTCGTGTTCGTATTCACCAACTTCGTGGTGGATATCCTTTACGCCTGGCTGGATCCCCGCATCCACTACACCTAAAGGAACCCGAAGAGGCTGCTATGACGGACATTTCGACCGGCCATATCGTCGTCGATCAAATTCCTGGCCACGAGACCTGGGGCGCCCGGGTGGTGCGGTTCTTCCGCACCAAGCCCCTGGGGGCCATCGGACTGGTGATCGTGCTGGTCTTTATCTTCATGGCGATTTGCGCCGAGTTGATCTCCCCGTACGATCCGCTCTTCATCAGCTACGACCACCTGCTCAGTCCGCCCTCGACGCAGTACCTGCTGGGCACGGACGAGTTCGGCCGCGACGTGCTCTCGCGCATCATCTATGCGTCGCGCACGGCCATGCTGGTCGGCTTCGTCTCTGCCCTGGTCGGCGCGACGCTTGGCCTGTTCGTCGGAGTCGCCAGCGCCTACTTCGGGGGCATCACGGACCTCGTGGTGATGTTTTTGATGGACATCCTCATTTCCTTCCCGCTGATCATCATGGCGCTGGCCATCGTGTCGATCTTCGGCACCGGCGTGCAGAACGTGATCCTGGCCGTGACGATCCCGATGATCCCGCGCTGTGCCCGCGTGGTGCGCGCCAGCGCCCTCGCGCTGCGCGAGGTGCCTTATGTGGATGCGGCCCGCGCCCTTGGCTTCTCGCACTGGCGCATCATCGTGCGGCACATGATTCCCAACGTGATGGCGCCCTTCCTGATCCTGCTGACGGCCTTCATGGGTCAGGCGATCCTGCTGGAAGCCTCGCTCTCCTTCCTCGGCCTGGGCGTGCAGGAGCCCACGCCGGCCTGGGGCCTGATGCTGCAGGGCGGCGCGGAACAGTACGCCGAAACCGCCCCCTGGCTGGCGATTTTCCCCGGCGTGGCGATCACCCTGTCCGTGTTCGCCTTCAACCTGTTCGGGGATGCCCTGCGCGACGTGCTCGACCCCAAGCTGCGGGTCTAGCGGGGCACGG
>JBGOUY010000147.1:0-10563 GCA_041477795.1 bacterium | reverse complement strand
TCCTCGCCCTCTCCGGCGGCTTCCTCGGGGGCGACGGGCTTTGGCTCGGGCGCGGTGGCCCGGGGCGGCTCAGTGGCCCGGGGTTGTGCGGTGGTCCGGGGTGGCTCAGTGGCCCGGGGCTGCGCGGTGGCCCGGGGCTGCGCAGGGGCCGGCTCGGCCTTGCCCATCAGGTCGAACTCTTCCGGCGGTTCCAGCTCGTCCTCCATGGCCTGCACGTCCTGCTCGCTGGCGAAGGCCAACTCCTGCTCCTGCACGCCCTCGCCCTCCACATCCAGGTCCACGTCCTCCATGGAGTCCAGCTCGTTCTGGATGGCCCGCACCTCCGCGCTGTCCGGCTCGAAGTCGAACGGCTCCAGCACGTCCTCCTCCGCGGCGCTCTGCTCCTGGGTCATGGTGAAGACCGGCTTGAGCTCCATCATGCGGCGCACGGAGAGCGGGATGCTTTCCTCGAAGCTGCCGTCGGTTGCCGCGGGTGCGGCATCGCCCGCCAGATCCGACTCGAACAGGTCCACCGAGCCTGCGCGCAGCGCGCGCTCCATGGCGGGCAGCTCCGCCGTAGCGCCGGGCAGCTCCACCTCGATGTCGTCCAGCCTGCCGGCGCCGGGACGCCCGGCCGCGCCGGCATCCAGCTCCTGGTCGAAGCCCTGCGGCTCGAGCACCGCCTCCTCGGCGGTTTCCTCGTCCAGCACGTCCGCGGCGCCCAGCTCCTCCAGCTCCGCCTCGCTCTCCGGCAGTTCCAGCGTCTCGCTGGGGAACTCGCCCTCCAGGGTTTCCAGGGAATCGAAGCGCGGGCGGGGCGGGGCCGGCGCTTCGGCCTCGATGCGCTCGAAGGCGCGCTCGGGCTGCAGCGTCTCGGCCAGCACCTCGTCATCCACCACCGGCGCGCCGGCGCTGGGCTCGCCGCCGTTGTCCTCGCGCAGGGGGGGCGCCGTGCCGCGCAGCATGCCCAGCACCTCGTCGTCCAGCACGTCCAGATTGGCCAGCGGATTGGCCTCGTCCTCGGCCGTGGATTGCGAGCGGCGGTACTCGTAGGCCGAGCCAATCAGGTCCGCCACGTTGAGGTGCTTGCTCACCTGCTGCTGCAGGTCGCTCGCCTCGAAGGGCTTGCGCACCACGCCGTCCACGCGCAGGCGCGCCAGGGTATCGTGCGTGATGCGCTCCTTGGAGCTGGTCAGCAGCACCATGGGCACTCTGGCCAACTGCCTGGAGGCCTTCAGGCTGCGGCAGACATCGTAGTCCGGGTCGCGCTCCGAATTGCCCAGCAGGATCAAATCCGGCATAAGGGAGTTGGCCCGCTCCACGTACCGGCCGGGGTTGAACTCGTGGTGCAGGGTCAGCCCTTCCGTCTCCAGCGCCGATGTTACCAGGCCATGGATGACCGAATTTTCGTCCAGCACGAGAATGGATTTGTTCATGCCCTGCGCCTCTTAAGACCGGTCGGTGGAAACGCCCGCCGTAGCGGAGGCTTAGCCGGCACCGCCTGCCCGACCCCTCCCTGATGGGACGTGCGGACCCCTCCTGCGCCGCCCTGCTGGTTGAACGATGAAACTGCTGTCCCGCTATATCGCCGCGACGTTCCTGAAGTTCTGGTCCCTGTCCCTGCTGGCGCTGCTGCTGCTGGTGATCATCGCCAACCTGTTCGGCAACCTGGACACCGTCTTTTCGAGCCGCGCCGGGCTGGAACAGTTCGCCGAAGACACGGTGCGCTCGATTCCGAACATCCTGGACCTGCTGATCCCCATGACGGCGCTGCTGGCCACGCTGTTCACGTTCAACAGCCTGGGTCGCTCCTCCGAGCTGGTCGCGATGCAGAGCGTGGGAGTGGGGCTGTTCCGGCAGTTGCGGCCGATCGGCTTCGTCCTGATCTTCATCGCCGCGCTTGACTACGCCAACCAGAACTACCTGTACCGCATCCTGCAGCGCGGCGACCTGTCTGCCGCGGGCCCCCGCCTCTCCTACCAGTGGACCATCCTGCGCGATCAGATCATCTATGCTCGCCAGATCAGTGCGGAACGCGCCCGCGTCACCGACGTGCGCATCTTCCAGTGGGCGCCCTCGCCCTTTCACCTCCATCGCATGGAGCGCGTCGCGCGTGTCGACCGGGACGAAACGGGTCGTTGGCTCCTGCACGACGTGGTCACCCGCCACCTGGAACCGAGCGGCTGGGTGCTCGAGCGGCAGAAGTCCCTCGATCGCCCCAGGGAGGAGTTTCCCGACCTATTTGAGCAGGACACGCTGGACGCCCATCACCTGCCTTTTTTTGAACTGTCCGACAAGATTCGTCAACTTGAAAGTCAGGGCCGCCCGGTTGAGCTTTATGCCGTAGAATGGTATCAAAAAACTGCGGCAATGTTTGCGCCATTCGTATTGGTCTGGTTCGGCACTCCACTGGCCCAGGCCCATTTTCGCAGGGGACGTGCCTCCGGGGAGATCTTGGTGGGAATCCTCGGCGGCCTGTTGTTCATGATCGCCACGGAAATCGTATTCACGCTGGGCAAAGGCGGCTTTCTCGCGCCGGTTGTGGCGACCTGGTCGGTCAACGCCGTTTACTTCGCTCTCGGATGCGCGATGGTGTGGCGCGTCCGCTAGTCCGCATGCCGTCCAAGGATTGGACCCAGTGTCTGTCCTGACCCGGGATGGTCGGGTTCTTGCTTTGTTGAGGGCGGAGCGCCGGGCGTCGCGGCGCCTCCGGGCGCAGGGACAGCGCGATCCGGCTGCCGCCGGGCCGGCGAGGCAGGACTGCGTGGGGTGACGACCCTGCGCCCCCTGCGCCGCGCAGCCATCGCACACCAATGGGGCAGGGTGAGCCGTGGGCCAGATTCTCCGCGACAAGGAAATCATCGCCATCGGCGGCGGCAAGGGGGGCGTCGGCAAGAGCTTCTTCGCCAGCAACTTGGGCATCATCCTGGCCAAGGCCCAGAAGAAGACCATCCTGGTCGATGCCGACCTGGGCGGGGCCAACCTGCACACCTGCCTGGGCGTGCCGGCCCCGGAAGTGACCCTGTCCGACTTCGTCAACGGCACCCACGTGCGCATCGAGGACGTCGTCCTGCGCACGTCCCTGGACAACCTGCTGCTCATCAGCGGGGCGCAGGACTTCCTGGGCATCGCCAATCCCAAGTACAGCCAGAAGGTGCGCCTGCTGCGGGCGATCGAAAGCCTGAACGTCAACTACATCATCCTGGACCTGGGCGCGGGCACGACGAACAACACGCTGGACTTCTTCCTGCTCGCGGACCGGGGCGTGCTGATGGTGGTGCCCGAGCCCACCTCCATCGAGAATGCCTATCGCTTCATCAAGAGCGCGTTGTTCCGCCGGCTCAAGATGCTCACCCAGGATCCGCAGGTGCGCATGGTGATCGAAAAGGCGATGGACCGCAAGAACGACCTGGGCATCCGCTCGCCGGTGGACCTGATCGATCACGTGCACCGCATGGACCGCCGGCTGGGCGCGCACCTGGAGGAATCCATGGCCAAGTTCCGCCCCGCCATCGTGCTCAACCAGGTGCGCTCGCTGAGCGACGTGCGGGTGGGCTACTCCATGCAGGCGGCCTGCGAGAAGTTCTTCGGAATCAAGGTGGATTTCCTCGGCTACCTTGAAAACGACGACCAGGTTTGGCAATCCATTCGGAAGAGGCAGCCCATTACATTGAACGGAGACAACAGCAAGAGCGCCCGCAATCTCAGGACGATCACCTACAACCTGTTGAACAATCTGCAGCTCAAGCCCGAATAGGTTCCAGCCCCGATCGTTGGGGGCGGCCCGAACCCGGATGGGGTGGGAAGCGATGAAGTCCCTCAAGTCCCAAAACTACTACGAGATCTTGGGCGTGGCTCACAGCGCTTCCCCGGAAGAGATTCGCAACGCCTACGAGGTGGCCAAGCACGCCTTCCAGGAGAATTCCCTCGCCACCTACTCCCTGTTCACCGACGAGGAGAACCAGGAGATCCTGGCGCTGATCTCGCGCGCCTACGAGACGCTGTTCAATCCGGAGCTGCGGCGCGAGTACGATGGGTTCCTGGAGTCCCTGGAGCGCGAAGGCGGCAGCCCGCGCGACCAGCGGCCGCCGCTCGCGGCCCGGATGCAGGCGCTGCGCACGCCGTCCGGCCCGGCCCGGGCGCGCCCGGCCGGCGCCTTCAAGCCCCCGCCGCCGCGCCCGCCGCGCGACGCGCCTCGGGAGCCGCTGCGCGAGGCTGCCCGTGAAGCCCCAGGCGACGGCAGCCGCGCCGGCGCGCGGGAAGCCCCCCGTGAGATGCCGCGCGAGATGCCGCGCGAGCCCGCGCGCGACGCGCCCCGCGAAGCGGCCGGGGACACGCCCCGCGACGTGCCGCCCGAGCGCCGCCCGCCGCCCGAGCGGCACGACGAGGCCGCCGAAAAGTACATCCAGACCGTCTCCTGCTTCACCGGCCAAGTGCTCAAGAAGATCCGCCAGATGCGCGGCCTGTCGCTGGAGGACATCGCCGAGCGGACGAAGATCCGCAAGACCTACATCGAGTACCTGGAGGAGGAGCAGTTCACCTTCCTGCCCGCCCCGGTGTACGTGAAGGGCTTCGTGATCATGATCGCGGGCATGCTCGACCTGCCGCCCCAGCGCGTGGCGGAGGACTACATGACCCATTACAAGGGCAGTCGCCACGTCTAGCGCCGTGCCGCGGCCGTCCGCCGCGCGTCCCGCCGGCCGTCTGCCCCTGCTCGCGCCCCCGACCGTGCGTCTGACCGTGCATCCGAGCGTCCGCCGCGCGGCGCCGGGCCCCGCCTTGCGCTTCACGAGCAGGCCCGTTACAGGTGGTGCATTCCGATTCGGGGGACGGGGGCGCCGGGCCCGGCGGCCCTTCCCACCGGGGCTGCCCGCAGCAGGGCCGGCCCGTCCGATGGCCACCCGCATTCCGGCAGCGCGTGCCGCCGCTGCCCGCGACCAGGACGCCACACCATGAACGCTCAGGCTTTGCCGCTTGCGGGCATCCGCGTGCTCGATCTTTCGCGCGTGCTCGCCGGCCCCTACTGTGCCCTCCTGCTGTCCATGCTGGGCGCGGAGGTGATCAAGGTGGAGGAGCAGGGCGGGGACGAATCGCGCACCTGGCCCCCCCTCGGGCGCGACCTGGGCAGCCCGTACCTGGGCATGAACCTCAACAAGCGCGGCATCGTCCTCGATCTCAAGTCGCCCGAGGGCGTGGCCGTCGTGAAGGACCTTGCCGCCCGCAGCGACGTGCTGGTGGAGAACTTCAAGACCGGCACCATGGAGCGGTTCGGCCTGGACTACGACACGCTGCACGGCCTCAATCCGCGCCTGGTCTATACCTCCATTTCCGCCTTCGGCCGCACGGGCCCCAAGGCCTCCGACCCGGGCTACGAGGCGCTGGTGCAGGCCTATACGGGCGTGATGGACATGACGGGCTTCCCCGATGGCCCGCCGGCGCGCTGCGGCGTGTCGTTTCTGGACATGAGCACGGGCATCACCGCGGCGCTGGCCACCGTCAGCGCGCTGTTCCGCCGCGAGCGCACGGGCGAGGGCTGCCGCGCGGAGGCGTCCCTGCTGCAGACGGCGATGGGGCTGATGACGGTGCAGGTCTCCAGCTACTTCCAGGATGGGGTGGTGCCGCGCCGCATCGGCACGGCCCATCCTGCCGTGGTGCCCTATCAGGCCTTCCGCACGGCGGACGGCAACATCTTCGTGGCGGCGGCCAACCAGAACCTGTGGGAGCGCCTCTGCCGCACCCTGGGCCTGGAGGCGCTGCTGGCCGACCCGCGCTTCAAGAGCAACCAGGCGCGCGTGGAGCATCGCGAGGCGCTGCTGCCGCTGCTGATCGAGACGATCGGGCGGCGCAGCAACGCGGAGCTGCTGGGGCCGCTGCGCGCGGCCGGCGTCCCCTGCGCGCCGGTCAACAGCCTGGAGCAGATGCTGGCGGACGGGCAGGTGCAGGCCATCGGCGCGCTGGCCGAGCTGGACGAGCCGGACTACGGCCCGCTGCGCTTCGCCAATCTCCCCTTCTTCCTGGACGGCCGGCCCGGGCAGGTGCGCCGGCGCGCGCCCCGGCTGGGCGAGCACACGCGCGAGGTGCTGGCCGACCTGGGCTACGACGAGGCCCGCATCGCGGCCCTCCTCTCACAGGGTGCGGTGAACGGTGACTGAACCAGGCTCGCGCTCCCTTCCCCAGGGGGGCTACTTCTTCTCGCCGCCCCTGCGCCCTCAGCCGCGCCCCTTCCCGCCGTGGAAGGTGTGGGAGGCGCTGCTGGTGGTGGCGCTCTTCGCCGTCTCGCAGCCCATCGCCTCGCTGGCCTCCTCGGCGCTGCTCAGCATGCAGTTGCCGCCCGGGCTGAGCGCTGCGGAGGCGGAGTTCCGCCTGCTCAAGTTCGTGCTGCCCCTGGTGATCGGCGTGTCGCACGCGGTGGGCTGGCTGGCGGCGTTTTGGCTGCTGACGCGGCGGCACCGCATGGGCGTGCTGGCCGCGCTGCACCTGCAGCGCCTGCGCCGCTTCCGCGTGGGGCGCCTGTTCCTGGCCGGCATGTGCCTGCAGGCCGTGGGCGTGGTGCTGGGCGCATTGCTGCCGCCGCCGCACGAGCTGGCCAACCCCATGCTGCGCTTCGTGGCCTACGGCCGCTGGGCCGTGGCGGTGCTGTTCCTGATGGCCGTGATCATGGCGCCGTTCCTGGAGGAGGCGCTCTTCCGCGGCATCCTGCTGCCCGCCCTGCGCCGCCGGCTCTCGTTCGTCCCCGCGGCCCTGCTGGTCACGGTGCTCTTCGCCGGGCTGCACGCCGTGCAGACCGGCGGCTACCTACCGGCGCTGGTCGCCATCTCCCTGGTGGGCTACCTGCTGGCCTGGCTGCGCGAGGTGAGCGATTCCCTCTGGCCCGCGGTGATCTTCCACATGGGCTTCAACTTCACCGCCCTGCTGCCCGTACTGCTGCTGGGGCCGCGCATCGCGGAGACCTTCCCGGGCTGGCTGTAGACGAGGTGATGGCGCCCCGCCGCCGGCCGTCGTGCGACAGGGAGCCGCAGCGCCGGGCGTCGTCGCCGCCCGCCGCGCCGCTGGCTCGCCTTGAACATCCCCGCTGATTTCGTTAATGATGCGGCAGACCGATGAAGGCAGCGACGCGGGGCGAGTTCCCGGGGAGGAAGCGGCGCCACCCCATTCCAGAGGGAGGACCCATTGAACATTGTCGTGCCCGTCAAGTCCGTGATCGACGTGGAGCTGAACATCCGCGTCCGTGACGGCAAGATCGTGGAGGACGGCCTCAACTACATCCTGAGCAAGTGGGACGAGAACGCCCTGGAGGCGGCGCTGCAGCTCAAGGAGGCCAACGGCGGCGAGGTCACGGCCGTCACCATCGGCCCGGAGCGCGCCGGCGAGGCCCTGCGCAAGGCGCTGGCGATGGGCGCGGACAAGGGCGTGCACGTGAACGACCCCGCGGCGCTGGGCTCCGACGCCGCCGGCCTGGCCCGCATCCTGGCCAAGGTGATCCAGCGCGGGCCGTTCGACCTGGTGATCACGGGGCGGCAGGCCCAGGACACGGACATGGGCGCCACGGGCGCCGCGCTGGCCGAGCTGCTGGGCGTACCGCTCTGTGTCAACGTGATCCACATCGAGCCCAAGGCCGGCGCGACGCTCTCCCTCAAGCGCAAGGGCGATGCGGGCGCCGAGGTGATCGAGGTCAAGCTGCCGGCCCTGCTCACCGCCAACGACAGCCTCAACGAGCCGCGCCTCGCCTCCCTGCGCGGGATCATGCAGGCCAAGAAGAAGCCCATGGAGGTGCTCACGCTGGCCGCCCTGGGGATCGACCCCGGCCAGGTGGGCGCCGCGGGCGCGGGCATCGAGATCGTCGAGTTCAGCCCGCCGCCGCAGCGCGCCGCCGGACAGAAATTCGAGGGCGACCCGGAGGAGATCACGCGCAAGGTGGTGGAGCTGCTGGCCAACGAGGCCAAGATCTTCGCCTGAGCGCACCCGCCGGCCCGTCCGCGCCGCGCAGATCTTCTGACGGACTTTTTTTTCTGACGGACATTGTCGCGCGCGCCGTCCACGACCCTGCGATCCCGCGGGAGCGAACCGTTTCTCAAGAGCCGGATTCTCATGAGCAAGATACTCGTCGTTGCGGAAGTGAAAGGCGGGGCCGTGCGCAAGCCGACCCTGGAGCTGCTGAGCAAGCTGCGCGCCGATGGTCACGGCGCCGAGGCGCTGCTGATCGGCGCCGGCGTCAAGCAGCACGCGGACCTGCTGGCGGGCCATGGCGCGGCCACGGTGTACGTGGCGGACGACGCCGCGCTGGCCAACTTCGCGCTGGACCGCTATCTGGCCGCCGCGGCCGATGCGGCCGGCCGCGCCAAGCCGGACATGGTCTGGCTGAGCGCCTCGGAGACGGGCAAGGCGCTGGGCCCGGCCCTGGCTGCCCGGCTGAACGCCGCCTTCGTGAGCGACTGCGCGGCGGTGGAAATCAAGGGCGACGTGGCGGAGGTGCTGCGCCCGGCCATGGCCACCAAGGTGCGCCAGAAGGTGCGCCTCAAGAAGCCCGGCGTGAAGGTGATCACCGTGCGCAGCGGCGCGTTCGACGCCACCCCGGCCGATCCCAAGCCGGCGCGGGTGGTGAGCCTGGCCGCCCCGCCCGGCGACGGGCGGATGGTGGTCAAGGAGGTGGTGCAGGAGGACACCGGCCGCGTGGACCTGGGCGATGCGGCCATCGTCGTCTCGGTGGGGCGCGGCGTGAAGGGGCCGGAGGGCGTGGACTTCGTGCGGCCGCTCGCCGATCAGCTCGGCGCGGCCTACGGCGCTTCGCGCGCAGTGGTGGACTCCGGCTGGATGCCCTTCGAGCTGCAGGTGGGCCAGACCGGCCGCGTCGTCTCGCCGGACGTCTACTTCTCCGTGGGCATTTCCGGCGCCATCCAGCACCTGGCCGGCATGAGCGGCTCCAAGCTCATCATCGCGGTCAACAAGGACCCCGATGCGCCCATCTTCTCCGTGGCCGACTACGGCATCGTGGGCGACCTGTTCAAGGTCGTGCCGGTGCTGATCGAGGAAATCAAGAAGCACAAGTCCTAGCGCAGGCGAGAAGCCGCAGCCCTGGCGGCAGGCCCATGCCACGGCTGCAGCCCGCTGCACTGCCGCATCCGCAGTCGATTCCCCTGGAGCGCCGATGCAAGCCTACCTGATGACCCTGGCCCTGCTGGCCGCCCTGCTGGTGTTCACCTATTCGATGGTGACCAAGATCCGGCTGCTGGCGCGCATGGCGCCGGAGAACCGCATCGACCGGCCCTGGCAGCGCCTGGGGCTGCTGGCCCGCATCGGCTTCGGGCAGAGCAAGCTGGTGGCGCGCCAGAAGGAGCGCTCCGCGGGCGCCATGCACTTCTTCATCTTCTGGGGCTTCCTGGTGCTGGGGCTGCGCGAGATCGTCCTGATCGGCGACGCCTACCGGCCCGGCTTCCAGGAGCTGATTCCGCTGCTCGACTCCAGCTCGCTGCTCGCCTACCTGTACACGGCCCTCAAGGACCTCACCGAGGCGGTGGTCTTCGCCATGGTCGCGATCGCGCTGTACCGGCGGCTCGTGATCCGCCCGCGCCGGCTCGATCTCAACATCGAAGGCATCGTGATCCTCTGCCTGATCCTGGGCGTGGTGGCCACGGACCTGGCGTTCGACGCGGCCAAGTTCAACCTGGTGCGCATCTGGCGCCACGACCTGCCGCTGCTGTACGGGCACGGCTTTGGCGCGGAGCCGGAGTGGGCGCCCTTCGCCGCGCTGCTGGCGGCGTGGATCGCGCCGTGGGGCCAGGGCATCAACGCGGGGCTGTATCAGCTCGGCTACTGGCTGCACATCGGCGTGATCCTGGTGTTCCTGAACCTGCTGCCGCTCGGCAAGCACGCTCACGTGATCTTCGCGCTGCCCAACGTGTTCTTTGGCTCGCTGGGCTATCCGCACGCACCGGCCAGGCTGCTGGAGCTGGAGAACGAGCAGCTCTGGGAGCAGAGCGCGCTGGGCGTGGAGCGCATCGAGCAGCTCACCTGGAAGCAGGGCCTCGACCTCTACACCTGCACCGAGTGCGGCCGCTGCTACGACATCTGCCCCACCTACGTCACCCGCAAGCCGCTCTCCCTCAAGTGGATGAACGACGACCTGCGCCACCACCTGGAGGCGGAGGCCGATTCCATCCGCGCCACCGGCAAGAGCAGCGGCACGCGCGCGCTGGTGGGGGACGTGGTGCGGCTGGACACGCTGTGGAGCTGCACCACCTGCCGCGCCTGCGAGGAGATGTGTCCGGTCTTCATCGAGTACGTCGACAAGATCGTGGGCATGCGCCGGGAGCTCGTGCTGATGGAAGGAAGTTTTCCGGCGGAGGTGCAGAACGCCTTCAACGGGATCGAGCGCAACGGCAATCCGTGGAACTTCGCCGGCGACGATCGCATGGCCTGGGCGGAGGGATTGAACGTCCGCACCATGGCGCAGGTGGCCGAATCGAACGAGGCGATCGACTACCTCTTCTGGGTCGGCTGCTCGGGTAGCTTCGACGACCGCAACAAGAAGGTCTCGCGCTCGCTGGTGAAGCTGCTCAACCAGGCCGGCGTGAAGTTCGCCATCTT
>JBGOUY010000248.1:0-6482 GCA_041477795.1 bacterium | reverse complement strand
TTCCACTTTGTAGGTCTCAGCCTTGCCCACAATTCCTTTGTGGAAGAAATCGTGGAGCAGCGAACCCTCCGGGTCGCCGCCGATGATCTTGATAGCGGGATTCTTCTCCTTGAAATATCGGCCCACGCCCGTGATGGTGCCTCCGGTGCCCATACCTGCCACGAAGTGCGTGATCTTGCCTTCGGTGTCCTCCCAAATCTCCGGACCGGTGGTGCGATAGTGGACCTCGGGGTTCGATGGATTCGTGTACTGATTGGGATGATAGGCGTTGGGAATCTCCCGCGTCAGCTTGTCGGCCACCGAGTGATAACTGCGCGGGTCGTCGGGGGGGACGGCGGTGGGGCAGACTATGACTTCCGCGCCCAGAGCCTTCAGCAAATCGACTTTTTCCTTCGATTGTTTGTCGGTCATGGTGAAGACGGCTTTGTAGCCGCGCACCGCAGCCACCAGCGCCAGCCCCATGCCGGTGTTGCCCGAGGTGCCTTCGACGATCGTGCCGCCGGGCTTGAGCAGGCCGCGCCGCTCGGCGTCCTCGATCATCTCCAGGGCGATGCGGTCCTTCACCGATCCGCCCGGATTGGTGAATTCCAGCTTGGCGGCGAGGAGGGGCCGCAGGCCGCGGGTGACGCGGTTGAGCCGCACCAGGGGCGTGTGGCCCACCGCTTCCAGCACATTGGCGTACAGCATGGCAGCCGGTCGATTGGCGGTGACGGGGCGTCGTCGGGCGCTGGCCGATGCGATGGCCGGTGCGCCAGCCCCAACCTTCAGTGTAGCGTCCCGGCGGCGGGGAAGGCGAATCGGACGCGAGAGCAGCGCAGGGTCGCCACCGCTAGCGCCGCGGAGTCCATCGGCGTTAGGATGTAGCGGCGCGGGCAACGGGCCTGCCTTCCATTGCAGTAGGGGGATGCGGAATGCCGAATCGCGCCCAGGATTGGCTGGCCCAGGCCGTGCGCGACCTGGAGCAGGCGCGCTCCTCGCAGCGCGACGGCCGCCACGAGTGGGCCTGCTTTGCCGCGCAGCAGGGAGCCGAGAAGGCCGTCAAGGCACTGCACCTGGCCCGCGGCCAGGAGGCCTGGGGCCACGTGATTGCGCGTCTGCTCGTCGCATTGCCACTGAGCGCGCCGGCGGACTTGGTGGACAAGGCCAAAGTGCTGGACAACTTCTACCTGGCCACCCGTTATGCCAACGGACATCCGGAAGGGCCGCCCTACGAGCATTACGGCCCCATCCAGAGCGACCAGGCCATTCGATATGCCGACGAGATCGTCGCGTTCGTCCGTACTCACCTGGCCTGACCGCGCCGCGGTGCACGCCGCCGTCGCCGCCTGGGCACGGCAGGCTGCGCGCACGCATCCGGACCTGTTGCGCGTGGGCTACTTTGGCTCCTATGCCCGCGGCGACTGGGGCGTCGGCAGCGACGTGGACCTGATCCTGATCGTGGCGCGCGCGGCGCGCCCCTGGCCGGAACGGGCCCTGGATTGGGACCTGCTGGGGCTGCCCGTGCCGGCGGAAGCGCTCGTGTACACCCCGGACGAATGGGCAGGACTGCGCTCCAGTGGCGGCCGCTTCGGCCGCACCGTCGCCAGCGAGTCCGCGTGGGTTTACGAACGCAACGGCGCCGGCTGAGCCGGGCAGCCGCAGGCGGTGCCCTTGCGCGGTCCCCGCGGCGGCGCCTCCCTCCTTCGCCCGTCCGAATCGCTGGCTGTGGGGAGCGCTACCCCTGCCCCGTCACGTAGTCCAGCGCGATGCGGGCCAGGGCGGCCGCGCCGAGGGGGATGGCGTCTTCGTCCACGTCGAAGCGGGGCGAGTGCACGGGGTGCACGATGCCCTTGGCGGAGTTGCCCACGCCCAGGCGGAACATCGTGCCCGGCACGCGCTGCGTGAAGTAGGCGAAGTCCTCGCCGCCCATCTCCGGGCCGGGGATGAGCTGCACCGCCTGCGGCCCCAGCAGCGCGCGCGCCGAGCCCATGGCGCGCTCGGTGAAGCCCTCGTCGTTGACCAGGGCGGGATAGCCGTGCAGGTAGTCCAGCTCGTACTGGGCGCGCATGGCCTGGCAGATGCCCCCCACCAGCCGCTCGATGCGCTCGGGCAGGGCCTTGCTGACGGCGGGGTCCAGCGAGCGCGCGGTGCCCAGCAGGGTCGCCTCGCCGGGGATCACGTTGGCGGCCTGCCCGGCCTGCAGGGCGCCCACGGTGATCACGAACGGGTGGAAAGGACTGTTCTCCCGGCTCACCAGGTATTGCAGCCCCTGGTACACCTGCACGGCCACCGCCACCGCATCCACGGTCTGGTGCGGCCGCGCGGCGTGCCCGCCGACGCCCTTGATGCGGATCGTGAAGCGGTCCGAATACGCCAGCATCACGCCCGGACGGAAGCCGAGCTGGCCCACGGGGATGCCCGGGTGCACGTGCAGCGCCAGCGCGGCGTCCACGCCCGCCAGGATGCCGCCGTCCTCGATCAGGCGCTTGGCGCCACCGGGCGGCGCCTCCTCGCCCGGCTGCAGGATGAACAGGATGCGGCCCTTGAGGCGCTCGCGCTGCTCGGCCAGCAGCGTGGCCGCCCCCAGCGCGCAGGTGGTGTGCACGTCGTGCCCGCAGGCGTGCATGACGCCCTCCGTGCGCGAGGCGAAGGGCTGGCCCGTGGCCTCCACAATGGGCAGGGCGTCCATGTCCGCCCGCACGATCAGCGTGGGGCCGGGCCGCCCGCTGTCCAGCGTCCCCAGCACGCCGTGCGTGCCCGCGATGTCCGCGCGCACCGCCAGGCCCAGGCCCTCCAGCCAGGCCCGGCCCTGCTGCGCCGTGCGCTGCTCGGCGAAGCTCAGCTCGGGGTGACTGTGGAGATCGCGCCGGAAGGCCACCAGCCTGTCGCGCAGGGCCTGGGCACGGGTCAGCAGGGAGTCGCTCGCCATCGCCATGCTCGTTGAGGGGGAAAGGCCGCCGGCGCGCCGCAGGGAGTCCCCGGGGGCGCCGCACCGACTCCGGGGTAGTACAGCGCCGGGGTCGATGGCAAGCCGGCCCGGGCGACGCCCCGGCGCCGGAGCGCGCCGCCGTGGTGCGCGGGGCCCCGGCGCACTATCGTCGGGGCAATGCGGCGCCCCGCCGCGGCGCGCGGCTCGACCAGCGAACCCTTCCTTGCGCGAGAGGTGTGTCCCGCCGTGACTGAACAAGATCTGACACGGGCCCCGGCGCTGGCGCCCGTGCTGCTGGTGAACTTTATCGGCACCCTGGGCTTCAGCATCGTGATGCCGTTCCTCGTGTTCATCGTGACGCGCTGGGGCGGCAACGCGTTCGTCTACGGCCTCATCGAAGCGACCTACCCCCTCGCGCAGTTCGTGGGCGCCCCCGTGCTGGGCCGCTGGTCCGACCGCTTCGGGCGCAAACGCATCCTGCTGCTGAGCGAGGCGGGCACGTTCCTGGCCTGGGCGATCTTCGCCGTCGCGCTGCTGCTGCCCGTAACAGAACTGGTGCAGGTGCGCTCATCGCTCACGGGCGCCTTCACGCTGACCCTGCCCCTGCTGGTGCTGCTGGGCGCCCGGGCCGTGGACGGCCTCACGGGCGGCAACGTCTCCATCGCCAACGCCTACATCGCCGATATTTCCACGGACGAAAGCCGCAACCGCAACTTCCGCCGCATGGCCGTGGCCAGCAACCTGGGCATGATCCTGGGGCCGGCGCTGGCCGGACTGTTGGGCGCCACGCCCTGGGGCGAGTCGCTGCCGGTGCTGCTGGCCATGGGCATCTCGCTCGTCTCGTGCGTCCTGATCGCGACCCTGCTGCACTCGGTGCCGGTGCTTGGCGCACCCTGCCCCTCGGCGCGCAGCAAGGCCTGCAGCGTGTTCGGGCAGGAGCCGCGGGACTGCCTGGCGGCTTCCAGCGGCGCGCCGGCCGCCACGCGTGAGGCCCTGCGCCAGACCGGCGTGCTCTTTCTGCTCGTGCTGAATTTCCTGCTGCTGCTCGCCTTCAATTTCTTCTATACCGCCTTTCCCGTGCACGCGGCGGTCGGACTGCACTGGACGGTCGTGCAGACCGGCGCCTTCTTCGCCGTGCTGAGCCTGCTGATGGTGGCGGTGGAAGGGCCCGTGCTGGCCTGGCTCTCCCGGCGCGTCGCCGAGCCCTGGCTCGTGATCGCCGGCTGCGCCGTGCTGGGCACCAACTTTCTGTTCATGATGGCCCGGCGCAGCGACCTCATTTACATCGGCGCGGCGTTATTCGCCCTGGGCAACGGCATCATGTGGCCATCCCTGGAGTCCCTCACGGCCCGCGCGGGCGGCACGCGCCTGCAAGGCACCGTGCAGGGCCTCGTCAGCAGCGCCGGCAGCCTGGCCGCCATCGTGGGGCTGGTGGCGGGCGGACTCGTCTTCGCCTGGGTCGGCGTCGGCACCTTCATATTTGCGGCGGCTTTCGCATACGGAAGCGTGGCCCTGTCGTTCCGTCTGCTGCGGATGACGCCCGACCGCGACGACGGAGCGCGTGGCGCCGGCACGCCGACCGCACGAACGTGAAGCCGTTCGGGCCGCCGCTCAGCGCCGTTCGAACAGGGTGGCGATGCCCTGGCCCATGCCGATGCACATGGCGGCCAGACCCACCTCCACGTTCTTCTCGCGCATCAGGTGCAGCAGGGAGGTGGTGATGCGCGCGCCCGAGCAGCCCAGCGGATGCCCCAGGGCGATGGCCCCGCCGTTCAGGTTCACCTTCTCGTCGAGCTGATCGAGCAGCCCCAGATCGCGCAGCACCGGGATCGACTGCGCCGCGAACGCCTCGTTCAGCTCCACCAGCCCGATGTCCTTCACCTCCATCCCGGCGCGTTCCAGCACCTTCTTGCTGGCCGGCACGGGGCCATAGCCCATGATGGAGGGGTCCACGCCCACCACGGCGAAGGCCTTGATGGCGGCCATGGGCGCCAGCCCGAGCGCCTTGGCCCGCTCCTCGCTCATCACCAGCACGGCCGCGGCGCCATCGGAGATGGCCGAGGAGTTGCCCGCGGTGACCGTGCCGCCCTTGGGATTGAAGGCGGGCGTCAGCTTGCCCAGCTCCTCCAGGCTGGCCTCCGGGCGCACTACCTCGTCGTAGTCCACCGCGATCGGCAGGCCGTCGCCGTCGTGCCCGTCGAGGGGGATCATCTGCGCCTTGAAGTGCCCGTCGCGCTGGGCCAGCGCCGCCCGCTGGTGCGAGCGCAGGGCGAACGCGTCCTGCTCCGCGCGGGAGACGCGGTGGATGATGGCCAGCATTTCCGCCGTGAGGCCCATGGAGAGCCCGGCCTTGGCGTTGTGGCGCGAGTACTCGGCCGGGATGTCCACCCCGTGGTCGATGGCGACATGGCCCATGTGCTCCACGCCGCCGCACAGGTACACGTGTCCCTGGCCGGAGAGGATGCTCGCCGCGGCGGTGTTGATCGCCTGCAGGGACGAGCCGCAGAGGCGGTTCACGGTCTGCGCCGGCACCTCGTGGGGCAGGTCCGCCATCAGCGCGATGGCCCGCGCCACGTTGAAGCCTTGCTCCAGGGTCTGGTTGGCGCAGCCCCAGATCACCTCGTCGATCTGGGCGGGCTCCAGGGCCGGATTGCGCTGCAGCAGGGCCCGCACCAACGCCACGCTCAAGTCCTCGGCCCGCACGTTGCGGAAGGCGCCGCCTCGGGAGCGGCCCATCGGCGTACGCACGGCATCCACGATCACGGCTTTCGGCATGGGGTCTCCTCGGCGACTTGCAGATCAAGCGGTTGCTGCCGGCCGGGCCCGCTCCGGCCTTGCAGATGGCGTCCCGCCCCTCCCTGCCTAGCGGGGAGGGGCTGCCCCGCGCCAGCGGGGCGGGGTGGGGTCCACCGCCCCTACATCGGCGGGTAGAAGCCCTTGCCGGACTTGACGTTGTCGGGACCCCTCCCCCCGGCCCCCTCCCCGCTAGGCAGGGAGGGGAAGATCGTCCCTCCGGGGCTATTGCTTCAACTCCGAGATGCACGCTTTGATAGCCGCCACCACCTGCATGGGGTCGCTCAGCACCGCTTCGTTCCGGAAGCGCACGGTGCTGACGCCCAGGCGTGCCAGGTGCTGCTCACGACCCGCGTCTTGTTCCTGCTGTGTATCATGAACGTCGCCGTCAACTTCAACGGCCAATTGGCATTCAGGCGCATAGAAATCGACCACGAATCGATCCAGCGGATGCTGGCGGCGGAACCCGACGCCAAGTTGAGCACCCCTCAGGTGACTCCACAGCACGGACTCGGCCTGCGTGGGCTCCCTGCGCATGACCCGCGCGACCGGTTTGAGCTTGCGCCATAACTCGGGCTTCGTGCGCCACGTTTCGTGTCTCCCGGCCATTTCCAACTCGGCTTCAAGGCCCCTCCCTGCCTAGCGGGGAGGGGTTGGGGGTGGGGTCCACCGCACCGCCCCTCCCTGCCTAGCGGGGAGGGGTTGGGGGTGGGGTCCACCGCACCGCCCCTCCCTGCCTAGCGGGGAGGGGCTGCCCCGCGCCAGCGGGGCGGGGTGGGGT
>JBGOUY010000167.1:0-9391 GCA_041477795.1 bacterium | reverse complement strand
CAGCACGACGCGCTCGCCCGGGTGCACCTGGCCCTGCTTCAGCGCCTGGCGGTAGGCGGCGTAGGTGGCGGCGCCCTCCGGGCAGAGCAGCAACCCCTCGGACTCGGCCACTTCGTCCAGCGCGGCCTCGATGGCGGCGTCCTCCACGGCGATGGCGAAGCCGTTCGTGGAGCGTACGCCGCGCAGGATCAGGAAGTCTCCGATGGCCACCGGCACGCGGATGCCCGAGGCGATGGTGTGCGCATCCTTCCACAGCTCGGCGTGCTCGGCACCCTGCTCGTAGGCCCGCACGATGGGCGCGCAACCGGCCGCCTGCACGGCCACCATGCGCGGACGCTTGCTGCCGATCCAGCCCATCGCCTCCAGCTCGTCGAAGGCCTTGACCATGCCGATCAGGCCCGTGCCCCCCCCGGTGGGGTAGAAGATCGCGTCGGGCAGCTCCCAGCCGAACTGCTCGGCCAGCTCCAGGCCCATCGTCTTCTTGCCTTCGATGCGGTAGGGCTCCTTGAGCGTGGAGGTATCGAACCAGCCCATGGCCTGCTTGCCCTCGCCCACGATCCTGCCGCAGTCGTTGATGAGCCCGTTGACGCGGTAGACCTTGGCGCCCTGCCGGGCAATCTCGCGCACGTTGATCTCCGGCGTGTCCTCCGGGCAGAACACGTAGCTCTCGATGTCGGCCCGCGAGCAGTAGGCGGCCATTGCCGCGCCGGCGTTCCCGTTGGTGGGCATGGCCATGCGCCGCACGCCCAGCGCCTTGGCCATGGAGACCGCCAGGCACAGGCCGCGCGCCTTGAACGAGCCCGTGGGCAGGCGCCCCTCGTCCTTCACCCACAGCCCGCCGCTGCCCAGCCGCCCGGCCAGGCGCGGCAGGGGAATGAGCGGCGTGACGGGCTCGCCGAGGGAGACGATGTCCTCCGCCTTGCGCTCGGGCAGGAACTCCCGGTAGCGCCACAGGTCGGCCGGGCGCCGGGCCAGCGTGGCCTTGTCCAGGTGCCGCGCCAGCGCCTGCAGGTCGTAGCGCACCAGCAGGGGCTTGCCGGCCCGGGAGAGACCCTGCAGCACGTCCGCCTCGTGGCGCTCGCCGGTATAACCGCACTCCAGGTGCGTCACGAAGGTGGGGTAAGGGCCGCTGGTATTGGTGGCGACGTTCATGGGGGCGGGGCTCCGGGATGCCGCCGTGCCGCTCGGGCACGGACTTGCGTTTGGTTGCGTCGATCCGCCACTTTAGGGCAGGCCACAGCCCGCGCGCAAGCGTGGGCTGCAGGGCACACGCCGCGCGCAAGCGTGGGCTGCAGGGCACACGCCGCGCGCAAGCGCGGGCTGCGCGGCACACTCCGCGCGCAAACGCGGGCCGCGCGGCACCCGCCATGCGCAAGCGCGGGCTGTGACTCCGGCGCGCGCGCAAAGAGTTTCGCGCAAAGACGCAAAGGCGCAAAGGACGCAATGGGAAGGGGCTGAATGGTGCCGGAGCATGGGAGTTCGGCCTGGGCACGATTACACCGCCATGGGCCGCCGAGTTCAGCGACGGACGGGTCAATGGATTCAGGAAGGATCGGAGGGGCGACGGCAACGGCGCCCCACTCCCGCCCGGCGGCCGCGACCTCATCCCCCGCCGGCTGACGCCGGCTCCTCCTTCTCCCACGGGAGAAGGGTGTCGCACGGCCGCCTGCAGCGCGGGTGTTCATCCTCTCTCCACGGCGCTGTCGGTTCGCCCCGCAAGCGGGTCTCACGGGAGAGAGGTGGCTGCCGTCAGGCAGCCGGAGCCTGTCCCGAGCGAAGTCGAGGGGAGAGGTGCCGCCGGGCGATCGCCCCCGCGGAGTGAGTTCGGGCATGGCTCGTCGTGGCGCTGAAGCCGCCGCAGAGCCCTTCCGCAAAAAACTGTCGGGTACTCAGCCTTGGGAGGGGGCAGTCACGCCGCAGGCGTGACGGGGGCGGCCCGCCGCCGGCTTGACCGCGATAGTTCGATAATTATAGAATTGTCGCAGGGCGGGGAGCGCGCGGCCTTTCGCGGAGGCAAGGATGTCCAGCAAAGGGTATTTCGAGCAGGTGGCGCCCCAGTGGGACGCGATGCGCCAGGAGTTCTTCTCCGCAGGCGTGCGCGAGAAAGCCTATGCGGCCGCCGGCCTGCGCCCCGGCATGACGGTGGCGGACATCGGAGCGGGCAGCGGCTTCATCAGCGAGGGCCTGCGCGGCCGCGGCGTGCGCGTGATCGCCGTGGATTCCTCCCCCGCCATGCTGGCCGAGCTGCGCCGCAAGCTGGGTGCAGGGGAGATCGACACTCGCGAGGGCGAGGCCGAGCACCTGCCCATCGCGGACGGCAGCGTGGACTGCGCCTTTGGCAACATGGTGCTGCACCACGTGGAGCACCCCGCGGCGGCCATCGCGGAACTGGCGCGCATCCTCAAGCCCGGCGGGCGGGTGGTGCTGACGGACGTGGACCGGCACGAGCACACGTTCCTGCTGCGCGAGCACCACGACCGCTGGCCCGGCTTCGAGCGGGCGGACGTGCAGCGCTGGTTCGAGGCCGCCGGCCTGCACGACGTGTCCGTGGTGGACGCCGGCGAGACCTGATGCGCCACCAGCGCCTCCGGTCAGGAGACGGCCGCCATCCGCATCTTCCTCGCACGCGGCGAGCGCTGAGGGTCTCCATTGCGCCGCCCGCGCGGTCCCGTACACTGGGCCCGAACACCGGGATCGCACCTGCGCGGCGGGAGCTCGCCCCGCCCCGCGCCTACCCCCCAGGATGCGCCATGAACGACGGGATGCACCCCGCCACGCTGGCCCTGCACGCGGACGACGGCGCGGAGCCGGCCGCGGACGTCGCGCCGCCCCTGCACCTGGCGACGACCTACCTGGCCGGCAACGACGAGGCGCTGGTCTACGGCCGCAACGACACCGCCACGCGGCGCCGCCTGGAGACCGTGCTGGGCGCGCTGGAGGGCGGCCACGCGGTGACGTACGCCTCCGGGCTGGCGGCCGTCTATGCGGCGCTGCGCCACCTGCGCCCCAAGCGCGTGGCGATCGACCGCGGCTATCACGGCACGCACCTGGTGCTGCAGCGCCTGCAGGAGGACGGCGTAGAGGTGATCGGGCTGGCTGCCAAGTTCCGTGCAGGCGACGTGATCTGGTTGGAGACGCCCAAGAATCCGACCTGCGAGATCGAGGACATCGCGGCCTACGCCCGGCGCGCCCACGGGGCCGGAGCCAAGGTGGTGGTGGACAGCACGTTCGCCACGCCGATCCTGCAGCAGCCGCTGGCGTTGGGGGCGGATCTGGTGATGCATTCCTCGACCAAGTTCATCGCGGGGCACTCCGATGTGCTGGGCGGCGTGCTGGTGGCGCCCACGGCCGAGCAGGCCGCGGCGCTGCGTGCCGAGCGCACCGTCAGCGGCGCCGTGCCCGGCGCGCTGGAGGCCTGGCTCACGCTGCGTTCCCTGCGCACGCTGGCCCTGCGCGTGCAGCGGCAGAGCGAGAGCGCGACGCTGCTGGCGGCCTGGCTGGAGGGGCGCGTGGCGCGCGTGTGGCACCCTTCGCTGCCCGCGCACCCGGGCCACAAAATCGCCGGCGAGCAGATGCGCGGCCCCGGCGGCGTGCTCTCCATCGAGCTGGACAGCGCGGAGGCGGCGCAGGCGCTGCCGCCCCGGCTGCGCCTGTTCCGCAATGCCACCTCCCTGGGCGGCGTGGAATCCCTCATCGAGTGGCGGCGCCAGCACGACCCCAACGCCCCGCCCGGCCTGCTGCGCATTTCCGTCGGGCTGGAAGACCCGCAGGACCTGATCGCGGATATGGAGCAAGCCCTGCGCGGGTAGGGACGGGCCCGCCCAGCGGCCCGGCGGGTGGCCCGGCGGGGGCACGGTCGGGCGGGGTCGCCCGTCAGCGGATGGGGGCCATCTGGCGCGGGTCCAGCTCCAGCCACACCTCCTCGTCCAGCTCGAACACGTCCTGCGGCCGCGCCGTCACGCGCAGCGCGAGCGCGCTGTCCTTGGGCGTCACGGCGTAGTCCCAGTGCTCGCCCAGGTAGGCGCGCTGGGTGATGCGCCCGGGCAGCACCACCGGGCAGTCGTCGCCGCTCGGTGGGCGGCGGTGCAGGCGGATGCTTTGCGGCCGCACGGAGAACGACACGCGCCCCTGCAGGGCGCTGTCGCTCTCGAAGCGGCTCAGCTCGATGCCGAAGCGGTCGAACTCGACGCGCTGGCCGCGCACCTCGCCATCGATGAAGTTGGTGCGGCCGATGAACCCCGCGACGAAGCGCGTGCGGGGCCGCGCATAGAGCGAGAAGGGATCGTCCACCTGCTCGATGCGCCCCTGGTGCATCACGGCGATGCGGTCGGAGGTGACCATCGCCTCGGCCTGGTCGTGCGTCACGTAGACGGTGGTGATGCGGATCTCGTCGTGCAGGCGGCGGATTTCGTAGCGCATCTCTTCGCGCAGGTTGGCGTCCAGGTTGGAAAGCGGCTCATCCAGCAGCAGCACCGCCGGCTGCACCACCACCGCCCGCGCCAGCGCCACGCGCTGTTGCTGCCCGCCGGAAAGCTCGGCGGGGTAGCGGTTCTTCAGCGGGCGCAACTGCACCACGTCCAGGATCTGGTCGACCTTGCGCTGCACCTCGGCGCCGGGCAGCTTGCGCACCTTGAGGCCAAAGGCGACGTTCTGCTCCACGGTCATGTTGGGCCAGATGGCGTAGCTCTGGAAGATCATGGACATGCCGCGCCGCTCGGGCGGCAGGGAGGAACTGGGCGAGGAGATCACCTGCCCGTCCAGCTCGATCGTGCCCGTCGAGGGATTGAGGAATCCCGCGATCATGCGCAGCGTGGTGGTCTTGCCGCAGCCGGACGGCCCCAGCAAGGAGACGAACTCGCCTTCGCGCAGTTCCAGCGAGAAATCGTCGACCGCCGTGAAGTCCCCAAACTGGCGGGTCACGTTGCGCAGGGCCAGCTTGCTCACGCGGCAGACCTCCTGAGCATGAAGTCGCGCCCCAGCACCCGGAAGCCGAGCAGCACCATCGCCACGGTAATGACCACCAGCACCAGGCCGATGGATGCCAGCAATTCGAAGTTGCCCTCGTCGCTCTTGTCGAAGAGGAGCACGGAAATCACGCGGGTCTTGACGGAGTACAGGAAGATCGCCGAGCTCAGCTCCCGCGTGGCCGGGATGAAGACCAGGATGAAGCCGCCCGCGAGGCCCCGCTTGAGCAAGGGCGCCACCACCTGGCGCACGGCCGTCAGGCGCGTTCCGCCCAGGATGCGCACGGCATCCTCCAGCTCCGGATTGATGCTGCGGATGGAGGCCTGGCTGTTGGCATAGGCGATGGGCAGGAAGCGCGTCGCGAAGGCGAGGATCAGGATCAGCCCGGTGCCGTAGATCGCCAGCGGCGCGCGCGTGTAGGCCGCGTAGAAGCCGATCGCCAGCACGATCCCCGGGATGACGAAGGGCGCCATGGCCACGAAGGAGAGCACGCCGCCCAAGGGCACCAGCCGCCGCTGCACGATGTAGGCGATGCAGAGCGCCAGCACGATGGCGATCGCGGAGGCCGACCCGGCGTAGGTGAACGTGTTGATTATGGCCTCCCGGGTGCTGTTGTTGTCCCAGAGCACCCACTTCAGGTTGGCCAGCGTCAGGTTGTCCAGCGAGAAGCCCCGCCCCCAGGCCTTGGCGAAGGCCGCCTGGAGCAGCACCGTCATGGGCATGTAGACCGAGAGCGAGCACACGCCCAGGCAGTAGGCGAGCAGGCCCCAGCGCCACGGACCAAGGTTCACCGGGCGGCGCTCGCCGCCCTTGCCCGTCAGCGAAACGTAGCCCCTGCGCGCCGTGAGCCGACGCTGCAGCCAGAACAGCGCGATGGTGATCAACAGCAGGGGCATGGCATAGGCCGCGGCCACGCCGACCTTGGGTGGGAACTCGAAGAACTCCCAGAGCTGGGTGGTGACCACGTGGAAGCGCCCCGGCAGCGCCAGCAGCGCCGGCGAGCCGAACAGGGCGATGGCCTCCAGGAAGCTGATGATGAACGCCGCCAGGATCGCCGGCAGCACCAGCGGCAGGGTCACCTTGAGCGTCGTGCGCAACGTCCCCGCGCCCAGGATGTTCGCCGCATCCTCCATCTCCGACGACACCAGGTCCAGCGCGGACTTGGTGAACACGAACATGTAGGGGAACGAGTAGCTGGCGACCACCACGATCAGGCCGGGCATGGAGTAGATGTTGAACGGCCCGTGCGCCGCGCCCGTGAGGGAGATGAACACGCGGTTGAGCCAGCCGGAATTCGGCCCGGCGAGCAGCATCCAGGCCACCGCCCCCAGGTACGCCGGAATGATGAAGGTGCCCAGGATCGAGACCCACACCAGCCCCTTGCAGGGCATGTTGGTGCGGGAAACGGCCCAGGCCATCGGCACGCCGAACAGCGTGCAGAGCGTGGCCGAGGACACGCCAAGCACGAGCGAGTTCCCCAGCGCGTCCAGGTAGCGGGCGCGGCTGTACGCGTAGACGTAGTTGCCGAGCGTGAAGCTGCCGCCTGCATCCTTCTGGAAGCTGACGAGGAACAGCCGGGCCAGCGGATTGACCACCAGCAGCAGCAGCAGGGCGATCAGCAGCAGCCAGATCAGGGTGGCGCGGTCGAAGTGTCGCCACCGCAGGGCGAGGCGGCCAGGGCCCACGGCCGCGAGTTTGGTGGTTCTGGCAGCTTCCGTCATGGATCTCTCCGGGCGGATCGCGATGCGGAGCCGCCTCCCATCGGCACGACGCAGGGACGGCGGCCCTCCATGGGATGACGAACCCCGTCCGCGGGGGCGCCGCAAGCGGGCGCGCCCGCGGAAGCCGGTCGGCGGTGCGCCGCGTCAGATGCCGAAGGTATCGCGGAACTGCTCCTTCACTTCGGGAATGCCCTTGTCGATCTCTTCCAGGGTCGGACTCACCGTCTTCACGTCCTCCAGGGAGCGCGCGCCGGGCAGCACCTTGACGCCCTTGGCGATGGCCTCGCCGCGTTCCTTGACGTGGATCTCGCTGGCCTCCTTGCTGAGCAGGAACTCCATGTGCAGCTTGGCGGCGTTAGGGCTGGGCGCGTCGGCCAGGATGCTCGAGGGGGCGATCATCAGCAGCGAGCCATCTTCCGGATAGACGACGCCGATGGGGTTGCCCTTGTCACGGCTCTTGAGCGTCAAGGGGGCGGGACCGGCGGCGATCCAGCGCTCCTTGGCGTTGAGCATCGTCACCGTGTCGTTGATGGAGCGCCCGATCTGCGGCTTGTTCTTCTCCAGCGCGGTGAAGTAGTCCCAGCCGTACATCTTGCGCATCAGCACCACCCACGTTCCCACGTAGCCAGAAAAGGCCGGGTGGCCGATGGACACCTTGTCCTTCCACTTGGGGTCGAGCAGGTCCGTCCACTTTTTCGGGGCGTCCGCCGCTTTCACCAGGTCGGTGTTGTAGGTGATCAGCACCAGCCCGGCGGACGTGACGAAGTACGTGTCGTCCGGATCGTTGTAGGGCTTGTAGGCTTCAATCATGTTGGGCAGATTGTGCGGCCGGTACTTCATCAGCCATCCGTCCGCCTTCATCTTGGGAGAGTGGCTCAGGTCCGTGCTGCTGATGATGGAAGCCAGGTGCAGCCCGGCGGCCTTGTCCTGCGAGAGCCGCTGGTAGGCGACCTGTGCCGTCGTGCGGATGAAGTTGCACTTGACGCCCGGATACTTCTTCTCGAAGCCATCGCAGATGGCCTGCGCGTATTCGGTGCTGTAGTGAGCCGTGTAGATCGTGAGTTCCTTCTCTTTCTTGGCGGCTTCGTACAGTTGCTTTTCCCAGGCCGGCATCTGGGCATACAACGGTGCCGCGGCCACAGCGAGCAGCAGCAGGCTGGCTACGACGCGGAGACAGTGTGCACGCATGACGTCACCCCTCATCGAATGGACCGGCGCCTCGCCCCCCCGTCACGAGGGCCCCGGCTTGGCTCCCTCCCCGGGACACCGTCTCTCCGGGACCCCGTGCGGAGGCTGCATCTCGGGAAAGTTAGCATCTACCATAGGGCCACCCGCTGCGCAAAGCGGCGGAACCGGCACTCCGGCAGCGGCCGGGCGGCCCCAGCAGTCGGGCCGGGGCGGCAGCGGGGCCGCTGCCCAGTGCGCTCGCGTTGCCAAGCCCGCCCGCGGGCGATTATAGTGTGGGTTGACCGCGCCAGCCCGGCCGGCGGCGCGCCCAATTTCCAGGAGCCGCATGAAGACCTCGACTGAAAAGATCATCGCCGAGAAGGAAGGCCCGATCGGCTGGCTGATCTTCAACAATCCCGCCCGCCACAACGCCATGTCTCTGGAGATGTACCTGGCGATCCCGGAGATCATGGACGCATACGAGAAGGACGACGAGGTGCGCGTCATCATCTTGCGCGGCGCGGGCGACAAGGCATTCGTGTCCGGGGCGGACATTTCCACGTTCGAAAAGCAGCGCTCCTCGGCCGACGACACGGCGTTCTGGGACCAGACGACCGAACGCGCCTCCAGCGCCCTCTACGAAGGCGGCAAGCCCACCATCGCCATGATCAACGGCTACTGCATGGGCGGGGGCGTCTCGCTGGCGATGAGCTGCGACCTGCGCATCGCGTCGGAAAAGTCGCGCTTCGCCGTCCCTGCCGCCAAGCTGGGCGTCGGCTACCGGGCGCACGGCCTGCGCAAGCTGATGAACGTGGTCAACCCCGCCTACGTGAAGGAGATCTTCTACACGGCGCGCCAGTTTTCCGCCGAGGAGGCGTTGACGATGGGCTGGGTGAACCGCGTGCTGCCCGAAGAGCAGTTGGAAGGCTACGTGCGCGAGTATGCCGGCACCATCGCCGCAAACGCCCCGCTCACCATCCGCGCGGTCAAGGCCACCGTGCGCGAGCTGCTCAAGGACCCCGACGTGCGGGACCTGGGGGCCTCGGAAGCGCTGGTCGCCGCCTGCTTCTCCAGCGAGGATTATACGGAGGGCCGGCGCGCCTTCATGGAGAAGCGCAAGCCCGTCTTCAAGGGGCGCTAGCCGGCCGCGGAAACACCCACTGCTGCGAAGGAGCAAGCCCCCTGTGCCGTTGACGCCTCGCGCAAGCGTTCGGCGCTGCTCCCCTGATGGAATTGCGCGGCCGCGCCGCCGCCGCGTCCTCACCCCACCCTGCCCCGCATCCTGCGGGGACCTCTCCCCGCAGCGCTGACGCGCTGCTGCCCCTCCCCCAGGTGCTGAGCACCCGACAGTTTCTTGCGGAAGGGCTCTGCGGCGGCTTCAGCGCCACGACGAGCCATGCCCGAACTCACTCCGCGGGGGCCATCGCCCGGCGGCACCTCTCTCCGGCTGCCTGACGGCAGCCACCTCCCTCCCAGGGGGAGAGAGGAAAGGCTCGCCGCGCCGAGGCCTCACTCCGGCTGCCTGACGGCAGCCACCT
>JBGOUY010000102.1:0-13482 GCA_041477795.1 bacterium | reverse complement strand
TGCAGGTAGCTCGTGTCAAGCGTCTCCCAGTTCGTCACGCCCAGCAGGCCCAGGGCCGTGGTGACCTCGTGCTCGAGGATCTCCAGGGCGCGCAGGAGGCCGCGCTGGCCCGCCGCGGCCAGGCCCAGGCACTCCAGGCGGCCGATGCACACCATCTGCGCGCCCGTCGCCAGCGCCTTGACCACATCGGTGCCGCGCAGGATGCCGCCGTCGTAGATCACGCGCGCGCGGCCCTTGACGGCCTGGACGACCTCCGGCAGCACCTCCAGCCCGCCGCGGCCATGGTCGAGCTGGCGCCCGCCGTGATTGGAGACGTAGACATAGTCCACGCCGTGCTCGCAGGCGATCGCCGCGTCCTCCGCGGTGGCGATCCCCTTGATGGCGAGCGGGAAGTCGAAGGTGTCCTTGTAGTGCTTGATATAGTCCCAGGTCAGGCGCTCCTGCCACTCGCGACCCGGGGCGAAGCGGCGCAGGGTGCTGCGCTGGTTGCGCTTGGCGATGTCCCGCTCGCGGCGGCTGTACTTGTCCGTATCCACGGTGAGGCAGAAGGCCGCGTAGCCGTTGCCCTGCACTTGGCGCACCACGTCGTCGATCCACTTGGCGTCGCCGCGCACGTAGAGCTGGTAGATGCGCAAGCCGTCCGGCACGGCCTTGGCGAGGCCCTCCAGGCCCGGCGAGCTGACGGAGGAGAGCATCTGCGGAATGCCGAACTCGTGCGCGGCCAAGCCGGCCGTGGTGCCGCCGCCTTCGCTGAAGGCCTCCAGGGAGCCCACCGGGGCCAGCATCACCGGCAGCCGCACCTTGCGGCCCAGGAACGTCTGGGAGGCGTCGATGCTCGAGACGTCGCGCAGCACGCGCGGCCGGAACGCCACGGAATCCAGCGCGCGCCGGTTGCGCTTGAGCGTGGTCTCCGTCTCCGCGCCACCCGCCAGGTAGTCCCAGTCGCCCTGGTTCAGGTTCAGCCGCGCGGCCAGCACGATCTCGTGCAGGGTTTCGAACTGGACATCGACCTTGGAAGGAATCCCCATGCGCCGTCACCTCCGCTTGCCCCGCTTCCCCGCCGAGCAACGCCTATCCATAGCAGCGGCGGGGCGCATTCTCAACGGGCAATCGGCGCACGGCGCTCAGCCCTCGAACACCGCGCGCAGGCTGCCGCCGCGCGAGACGATGCGGCAGGCGGTGGGCTCCATGAAGTGCGAGCCCAGCACCCGCACGTCCCGGTCCGCGCTGCGCTGCAGTAAGGCGGTGCGCGTGGCGACGGCTTGCGCGGGGTTGGTGCAGGCGCGCGTGGGCCACTCCGGGTGCGCCACCTGCACCGGATGATGGATCATGTCCCCGGTGATGACGGCCTCGACCCCGCCGCCGCTCAGCCGCACGCTGCAATGGCCGGGCGTGTGCCCCGGGCTGGGCTCCAGCCGCAGATGGTCCCCCAGCGCGAAGTCGCCGTCCACCAAGTCGTACAGGCCCGCCTCGGCGATGGGCAGGATGCTGTCCTTCACGTTCGCCGGCATGTTGGCCTCCGGCAACCGCATCCAGTGCTCGAACTCGGGCCGGTGGACCAGGTCGCGCGCGTTGGGGAAGGTCGGCTCCCAGCGTCCGTTCACCAGGTGCGTGTTCCAGCCCGTGTGGTCGGCGTGGAAGTGCGTGCAGAAGACGTAGTCCACCTGGTCCGGCGTCACGCCCGCCGCGCGCAGGCGGCCCAGGTAGTCGACGTTCAGGTTGCACCACTCCGGATAGTGGCGCTGGCGGTCGTTGCCGACGCAGGTGTCGACCAGCACGGTGTGATGCGGCGTGCGCACGACGAACGAGTGCATGCTGAGCACCATCGTGCCGTCGTCCAGCAGGGAGGTCGGCGGCATCCAGCCGCGGTGCGCATTCACCGCTTCGGCAGGCGGGTGGGGCGTGAAGAAGCCCACCGGCACCATCCAGGTCTGCTCATCCACGCGCCGCACCTCCAGCGCGCCCAAACGCAGGGTCTTCATGGGGATTCTCCCGGGCAGGGGGTTCCGCCCCCCATACCGCGCCGGGCCGCGGGGGGCAAGTGGCGCTACTGCCCGCCTTCCAGGATCACGCGGGCGGCGTGGGTCTGCGGGTCGTAGACGACCGAGCGCCAGCTTTCGCGGCCGGTGCGGTGCCACAGGATGGGGCGCTGGTCGGCGCGCAGGGCCTCGTAGGCGAGGCGCTCCACCCGGATCGCGTTGCCGTGGGCCGCGTAGTACTCCTGCGCATCGCCCCAGGGCGGCAGCGCGGCGGTGCTGCCCACCAGCCCCGCGTTGGCCAGCACCTCGTCGGCGAAGGATTCCGCCGCGCGATCCAGGCGCGGATCGCGCCAGTCCGTGGCCACGTGGGGCTTGAAGGGCGCTTCGTAGCGGTAAAGCTCGGCGCCGTCCGGCGCGACGACGCGGATGCGCAGCAGGGCCTTCCAGCACGGGTCGCCCTGCACGCTGACGTGCAGCGTGTCGCCCGGCTGGGCGCTGCGGAAGGCGAGGGGCCCGCTGCGCTCCACGGCGCAGGGCGGCCCGGGGGCGTCCGCGCCCGGCGGCGGATCGCCGCCCGTCCCGGCCGGCGGCGGGGCGGGGCGGCGGTGCACCTGGTAGAGCACCGCGCCGAACACCAGCAGGCTCAGCAGCGCCAGCCCGGCACTGGCCGCCGCGGCGTACCCGATCATCCGCCCGGAGATGCGCATGCGCGGCCCTGGCTGACGATTCATGGGGGTGGGGGTGCGGTGGATGGACGGCCCGCGCGCGGCCGCCGCGTCGGTGCTAAGCCAGGCCGCGCTATTCCAGGCCCTGCCCGGCCAGCCAGCGCTCCGCATCGATGGCGGCCATGCAGCCCGTACCGGCCGCCGTGACGGCCTGCCGGTACACCTTGTCCGCCGCATCGCCGCACACGAACACGCCCTCCACGGACGCATCGGTGCGGCCCGGCGTCACCTGCAGGTAGCCCTGCTCGTCCATGGCGAGCTGGCCCTTGAACGCGTCCGTGTTGGGCGTGTGGCCGATGGCCACGAACATCCCTTCCACCGGCAGCGTGCTCGCCGCGCCGGACTTCAGGTTCTTCAGCTTGAGCCCGGTGACGCCCTTTTCCGGCGTGCCCAGCACCTCCTCCACGGCCGAATCCCACAGGAAATCGATCTTGGGGTGCTTGAAGGCGCGCGCCTGCATCACCTTGCTGGCGCGGAGCTGGTCGCGCCGGTGGATCACGGTGACCTGGGTGGCGAAGTTGGTCAGGAAGAGCGCCTCCTCCAGGGCCGTATCGCCGCCGCCGATGATCGCCAGCGGCTTGCCGCGGAAGAAGAAGCCGTCGCAGGTGGCGCAGGCGGAGACGCCCTTGTTGCGGAAGCGCGTCTCGGAATCCAGCCCCAGCCAGCGCGCCGAGGCGCCGGTGGCCACGATCAGCGCATCGCAGGTCAGCACCGACTGGTTCTCCAGCGTCAGCGTGAACGGCCGGCGGGAAAGATCCACGCGGCCCACGTTGCCCGACTTGAACTGGGTGCCGAAGCGCTCGGCCTGGCGCTGGAAGTCCGTCATCATCTCCGGCCCCTGCACGCCGTTGGGGTAGCCGGGATAGTTCTCCACTTCCGTGGTGATGGTGAGCTGGCCGCCCGGCTCGTTGCCGGAGACCACGACGGGCTTCAGGTTGGCGCGCGCGGCATAGACCGCCGCCGTGAGCCCGGCCGGGCCGGAGCCCAGGATCACCACGCGATGGTGCTCGGCCACGATGGCGCCGCGTGCGCTAGGCAGTTCTACCGAGGAGTTCATCCAGCCGACCTTTCTGTTCGAGTTCGAAGACGTCGTCGCAGCCGCCCACACCCTGGCCCCCGATGAAGATCTGCGGCACGGTCGAGCGTCCGCCGGCGCGCTGGATCATCTCGCTGCGCCGCTCCGGGTGCTCGTCCAGGTTGATCTCCTCGAAGTGCACGCCCTTGTCCTGCATGAGCGCCTTGGCGCGCAGGCAATAGGGGCAAAAGCTCCTGGTGTACAGGACCACAGCGGCCATCGGCAGCTCCGTCAGGTGCAGGGTGGTTAGCGCGTGCGGCCCGCGGCAGGCGGGGCGGCGCACGGACGGCGACGATCCTCTTCTAGTATGCCCCATCGCCCCGCGTGGAGGCCAGCGCCCGGCCTGCCGGCGCCAGGGCGGCCGCATTCTGCCCTGAGCGGAGCCACGCCAGCCTCGCGCGAGACCCCACCCCGTACGGCGCTGGGGGCGCCGTGCCGCCCCTGCCCCTGAGCTATTGGTTCGCCCCGCAAGCGGGGCTCACGGCAGGGAGGGGCTGCAAGGCTCATTGCAAGCGGATCTGCGCAGCCAGGAAGCCCCCCTGCTCTGCCTAGCGGAGCAGGGGGGTTTGGGGGGATGAGGTCCCGCTCCGGCCGAGTCGTTGGCGCATGGCAGGCGACTTTGCGGTTGCCCTGGTCTACCACGCCCCACGCTTGGAATGCCCGTGCCCGATGGGGTAGCCTAGCCATTCGTGTGGCGCGGCCGGCCTGCCACGCCGACCGTCCGTCCCTCTCCGCAGCCGCCCCCCGGGAGCGAGCCATGCCGCGCTTCTTTGCCGTGGATACGATGGCGGTGCTGTACCGCTCGTACTTCGCCATGATCCGCAACCCCCTGGTGAACTCCAAGGGCATCAACGTGAGCGGGCTCTACGGCCTCACGCAGGCGCTGGTGGGCATCCTGGAGCGCGAAAAGCCCGATTACCTGGCGGTGGTCTCCGACACGCCCGAGCCCACCTTCCGCCACAAGCGCTACGGGCCCTACAAGGCCACGCGCGAGAAGATGCCGGACGAGCTGGTGGGGCAGCTCCCCTACATCCCGCGCCTGGTGGAGGCGCTGGACCTGCCGTACCTGACCCTGCCCGGCTTCGAGGCGGACGACATCATCGGCACCCTGGTGCGCAAGGCGGAGCAGGCTGGGCTGGAAAGCTACATGGTGACCGGCGACAAGGACTACATGCAGCTCATCAACGACACCACCTGCATGTACGCCGCGCGCGGGGAGGAGGTGACGCTGACTAAGGCCGCCGGCGTGCTGGAGAAGTTCGGCTGCACGCCCGAGCAGGTGATCGAGGTGCTGGCGCTGATGGGCGATTCCTCGGACAACGTGCCGGGCGTGCTGGGCGTCGGGCCCAAGACGGCCACCAAGCTGATCCAGCAGTTCGGCTCGCTGGAGGCGCTCTACCAGCACCTGGACGAGGTGAAGGGCGACAAGCTGCGCGAGAACCTGGCCGCGCACAAGGACGACGCCTACCTTTCCCGCGAGCTGGTTACGATCGACACGGCGGTGCCCGTCGCCGTCACCTTCGACGACCTCACGCTCAAGCCGGCCGACCACACGCGCAATCCCAAGCTGCTCGCGCTGCTGACCGAGCTGGAGTTCCACACCCTGCGCGACCGGCTGCTCAAGGCCGGCGGCATGGCTGCGCCCGCGTCAGACGGCGAGGAGGCCCCCGCGCCGCCCGATCCGGTGCACTATTACACGCTCAAATCCCCCGCGGCCATCGCGGCGCAGGTGGAAGCCTGGCGCCAGGCGGAGCTGCTGGTGCTGGACACGGAGACGACCGGGCTGGACTACTTCTCCGACGAGCTGGTGGGCCTGTCCTTTGCCACCCAGGCCAAGGAAGCGTTCTATATCCCGCTCAATCACCCCTTCCTGGCGGGTCGGCGCGAGGAGGTGCTGGCGCTGCTGCGCCCGCTGCTGGAGGACGCGCGCCGGCCCAAGGGCGGCCACAACATGAAGTTCGACCTGCACATCCTGCGGCAGGCGGGCATCGAGGTGGCCGGGGCGGCCCACGACACCATGATCTCCTCGCACCTCAGCGAGCCTTCCGAGCGCCATCACGACCTGGACGGCGTGGCCCTGCGCAAGCTGGGCTTCACCAAGATTCCCACCGAGGCCCTGATCGGCACGGGCAAGGAGCAGATCACCATGGCCCAGGTGCCCATCGAGCGCGTGAGCCACTACGCCTGCGAGGACGCCGACATCTGCTTCCGCCTCACCGAGGTCTTTGCCCCGCGCCTGCGCGAGACGGACCAGATGCGCGCCTTCGAGCGGATCGAGATGCCGCTCGTGCCCGTGCTGGTGCGCATGGAGGAGTCCGGCATCCGCTTCGACGCCAAGGGCGCCAAGCGCGTCTCGGCCGGCATGGAAAAGCGCCTGGAGAGCCTGCGCGAAGAGCTGTACGACCTGGCCGGCGAACGCGAGGTCAACCTGAACTCCATCGTGGACCTGCAGCGCATCCTCTACGAGAAGCTGAAGATCCACGAGCAGCTCGGCGTGCGGCCCAAGAAGATCAAGACCGGCATGGGCCTTTCCACGGACGAGGAGACGCTGGAGAAGCTGACCCAGCACGCCTTCCCGCGCAAGCTGCTGGAGTACCGCGAGCTGGCAAAGCTCAAGTCCACCTACCTGGACCAGCTCAGCGGCTTCATCCACCCCCGCACGGGCAAGATCCACACGTCCTTCCGCCAGACCGTCGCGGCCACCGGGCGGCTGGCCTCGGACAACCCGAACCTGCAGAACATCCCCGTGCGCAGCGAGGAAGGGCGCAAGGTGCGCGCGCTGTTCATCCCCACCGACGACGACCACGTGCTGCTCAGCGCGGACTACAGCCAGATCGAGCTGCGCGTGGTGGCGGACTACTCGGGCGACCCGACCTTCCTGGAAGCCTTCCGCTCCGGGGAGGACATCCACGCGCTGACCGGCGCGGCCATCTTCGACGTGCCGCCGGAGCGGGTGGACCGCGAGATGCGCTCGGTGGCCAAGGAGGTGAACTTCGGCCTGATCTACCGCATGGGGGCGGACCGGCTGGCGCTCGTCACCAACCGCAGCAAGGAGGAAGCGCGCGAGTTCATCCGCCGCTTCTTCGACAAGTACGCCACCATCCGCCAGCTCCAGGAGGACCTGATGGAGCGCGCGCGCAAGGAAGGCTACGCCCTCACCAAGGGCGGGCGGCGGCGCTACCTGCCGGAGATCAACAGCTCCAACGGCCAGCTCGCGCGCATGGCCGAGGGCGCGGCGGTCAACACGCCGATCCAGGGCACCGCCGCGGAGATCATCAAGCTGGCCATGATCGCCATCGACCGCCGCCTGCGCGAGGAAAAGCTGCGCTCGCAGATGGTGCTCACCATCCACGACGAGCTGCTCTTCGACGCACGCGTGGGCGAGCTGCCCCGGCTCAAGAAGCTCGTCACCGAGGAGATGGAAGGCGCCATGGAGCTCAAGGTGCCGCTCAAGGTGGAGTTGGGGCAGGGCAAGAACTGGCTGGAGGCGCACTAATGGTCAGTCGCGCCCTCGGCCTGCGGGATGCACGGCGGATGGCTCCCCGCCTGTCATCCCCAACGTCGTGTAGGGGCATAGCATGCTATGCCCCTACGCCATTCCCATCTGGACCCCAGTTCCAACGAGTGACGCACCCTCGGCACGCTGCCGAACAATCGCGCCGGTGGGTGCGCATCGCCCGTGGCGCCCCCTGACGAAGATTGGGACGCTGCGGGCCCGCACATTGGATTGACGCACCTATCGAGAGACCCGGCATGAACGCATTCAACCTGGCCAAGCTGGCCACCTACCAACCCGACAAGATGGCCAAGGTGGACGTGGCCTCCAGCAAGCACCTCATCTGCGGCCTGAACTGCTTCGAGCCGGGCCAGCTGCAGAAGGCCCACGCGCACAAGGGAGCCGACAAGCTCTACGTCGTGGTGGAAGGCAGCGGCGAGTTCACGGTGGGTGCGGAGAAGCGCACGCTGTCCGCCGGTGAGCTGCTGTACGTGCCGGAGAACCTGGAGCATGGCGTGGCCAACACCGGCAAGGGCCGCCTGTCCGTGCTGATCGTGATCACCCCCAACCTGCACGGCTGATCCGGCGCGGGCCGCACCGCCGCCGGATCACCGGATCGGGGCCGCACCGCCGCCATGGGCCGCCGCCGCCAGCCGTTCCGTCACCTGACCCGCCTGCCTATGGCGGCGATCGTCCCGCCCGAAGGCGAGCCGCCGGCCGGGCCCGGGGTGGAGCGCCTCGCCCAGACCCTGCGCCGCCAGGGCCTGCGCGAGCCGGTGCTGGTCTCCGCCAGCGACAAGAGCCCCGAGAAGGGCGGCGACAAGCAGTCGCCCATCTATCACCTCATCGTGGGCCGCCTCCGCCTGGCCGCCGCGCGCCGGCTGGGCTGGCGCGAGATCGATGCGCTGCTGCTGGACGCGAGCTTTGCCGCGGAGCTGGCCGTCATCGCCCGCCTGCAGGCCGGCGAGTCCGAGCCCTGGCAGCTCGCCGAGACCCTGCAGCGCCTCAAGGAGCGCTGCGGCTGGACGCAGGCCCAGGTGGGCGTGGCCATCGGGCGCACGCGGGACTTCGTGGCGGGGCTGCTGGCGATCCTGGACGTCGCGCCGGAAGCGCGCGCCTTCCTGGCCGAGCGCCGCAAGGGTCCCCCGCTTTCCGCGCGGCACCTGCGTTACCTGGGGCGCGCCCCCCAGGCCCGCCAGCTCGCGCTGGCGCGGGAGATCGTGGAGCAGGGCCTTTCCACCAAGGTGCTCGAGCAGCGCTTCCGGCGCGGCGCGGCGCCCCGCACCTACATCAAGGTGCGCGAGCTGCGCAAGCCGGGCCGCGCCACCGGCCCCCGCACCACCCAGGAATGGCGCCGCTACTACCGCAAGCTGCGCACCGCCCTGCGCCAGGTCGACGAGCAGGAGACCCTCGGGCTGCGCCGCTCCGCCGAGCAGGTCGCCCAGGCCCGCCAGCGCGAGAGCCTGATCCGCCGCGAAGCGCGCGCCAAGCGCCAGGCCCTCGGCCGCGAATTGCGCCGGGCCACGCGCCAGCTCACGCGCCGCGGCGCGCTCTGATGGCGCGGCAACCGTTGCGAAGGAGCCGCGGGAGAGCCTCGCTCCCCCGCCTGCCGTTTCTGTGCTGCGGGGCCTGCGTTACCCGGCGGGTTGCAGCTTGGTGCGGCGCAGGGAGGGGTGCACGCCGCTGATGCGCACGAGGGAGACGGTCTCGTCGTTCACGCGCCGGCGCACGGAGATGACCTCCGCCAGCACGCTCACGGCGATCTCGGCCGGCGTTTCCGCGCCGATGTTGAGGCCGATGGGCGCATAGACGTGGCCGAACAGCTCGCGGCCGTAGCCTTCCTTTTCCAGCAGCTCGAACACGGCGCCCACGCGGCGCTTGCTGCCGATCATGCCGATGTAGGCCACCGGCTCGCGGCGATCGATCAGGACGCGCAGGGCGTCCATGTCCAGCGTGTGGCCGCGCGTGACGAGCACGAAGTAGTGGTGCGGCGAGAGCTCGATCTGCCGGCACACGTCCAGGATCGGCCCGCACACCACCTGGTCGGCCTGCGGGAAGCGCTCGCGGTTGGCGAAGAGCCGGCGGTCGTCCACCACCACGGTGCGGAAGCCGGTCATGCGCCCCACCTGCTCCAGCGGCTCGGCGATGTGCCCCGCGCCCACGATCACCAGGCACGGCGCGGGGTTCCAGCGCTCGGTGTACACCTGCCGCTCGCCCACGGTCTTGAGCTGGTGCGGCCGGTCCCGCGGCACGGGCGGCGGCTCCAGGCCCGGCGGCAGGTCGGAGTAGAGCGCCTCGCCGGCGGGGTCCAGGATCAGGCGCTGGCCCACCCGGCTGTGCGGCCCGGCATCCACGACCACCTGGTGCAGCACCACCTCCTGCCGGCACTGGGAAAGCTCGCCCAACAGGTGCGCCAGCCCGATGCGCTCGGGCGTGGGCTGCCAGGGCTCGATGAACACGCGCAGCGTGCCGCCGCAGACCGCCTCGGAATCGGTGGAGATGGCTTCGGTCAGGTCGGCCAGCTCTTCGCGCGTCTGGCCGTCCAGCAGGGAGAGCTTGGCTTTCTGGATCACGCCCGCCTCGCCGCAGCCGCCGCCGATGGTGCCCAGCAGCGTGCCGTCGGCCCGCACCAGCATGGTGGAGCCTTCCTTGCGCGGGGTGGAGCCCCGCGTCTGGATCACCGTGGCTTGCACAACGGGCTTGCCGGCGCGGAGCTGCGCTTCGATCTCGCCGTAGATGCGCTGATTGGACATGGGGCGGACAGGGGCAGGCGGCGCCGGCGGCCCCGGCCGAATCGGCTGGCCGTCCGGCTCCGATCAGGTATCATGGGCAGGATAACACCGCCGGCCGGGCTTGCCCAGCCCCGGCCGGCCGATGCCCCCGCGGCGCCCCGCCGGCAGGCGACCGCCGCCGCGCGGGTCCCGCAGTTCGCCCCGCTTCCACCGCACCCCATGGCCGGCTGGCGTCCCGACTGGCAGCGCATGATGGCCCAGGCGCCCGAGCTGCGCGTGCCGGAGGGCGCCGGCGCCGTGTACCTGGTGGCCGACTCGCACCTGGGCGATGCGCGCGCCCCGGCCGAGGGCTTCCTGGCCATGCTGGAGCGCCTGCCCGACGCGCGCCTGGTCGTGCTGATGGGGGACCTCTGCAAGGTGTGGCTGGCCCTGCCCAAGTTCTGGGACCGGCAGGCGCGCGCGCTCATGGCCGGGCTGCACGCCCTGCGGGCGCGCGGCGTGCCGGTGTGGTTCGTGGTGGGCAATCGCGAGTTCTTCCTGCCGCGCGATGCCGCGGGCGCGCAGCGGCGCGGGCTACCCTTCGACGCCATCGTCCCCGACGCCGCCGTGCTGCGCTGGGGCGAGCGGCGCTACGGCCTCAGCCACGGGGACCTGGTGAACCGGCGCGACGCGCAGTACCTGCGCTGGCGGCGCGTGGCGCGCAGCGCGGCGTTCGAGGCGGCGTTCCGCGCCATCCCCGGCCCGCTGGCGCGGCGCATCGCCGTGGCCCTCGAACACACCCTGGCCAGCACCAACCAGGAGATCAAGATCGGCTACCCGGCCGACGAGCTGCAGGCCTTCGCGGCCGCCGTGCTGGACGGCCTGGACGGCTTCTTCATCGGCCACTTCCATCGCGACGAGACCCTCCGCGTGCCGGGCCACGACGCCGCCCTGCGCATCGTGCCGGACTGGTTCTCGCGCAAGCAGGTGCTGCGCCTGCAGCCGGGCGGCCAGACCGAGCTGCTCGGCTTCCCTAGCGACGCCTAATTCCATTTCCATATCAATGGTGCGAAAAACCGCGTGCCTGAGGAGGCCCGTGCAGCGGGCCGTCTCGAAGGCCGCGGTCGGCGTCCCCGCGGCTCCGAGACGCGCTTCGCGCTCCTCAGGGACGCGGGACTTTCATTCACGAATGAAATCGAAATGGAATAACAGGGTGCGGAAGAACTACGGACCCGCAGATTCCGCAGATTTCACAGATTGCCTTCCGGACGTAGCGCAAATTCTGTAGCCGGCGCATCCGCTGGGCAGGTCGAGCGCGCACTGCCTGGGGAGGCAACGCGGGAGCCCGCTCTGGCAGCCCGTTGGCTTCGCGGGTGTTCTATCCGATATTGCCGGCGAAGGGAGGGCCGACGGTTCGTCTTTGAAATCTGTGTTATCTGCGAAATCTGCGGTTGC
Source organism: bacterium (assembly GCA_041477795.1). GTDB lineage: Bacteria > SAR324 > SAR324 > SAR324 > JACQKK01 > DATFMP01. The sequence continues at coordinate 2,041 of JBGOUY010000102.1, read as the reverse complement.
AGCAGGTGTCTTTTGCAAGACCGGCGTATTTCCGCAGCCTGCTAACGGAACGACGCAGCCAGACTTCCGGGTGCGTGCAGGAGGGAGGCACTGCCTCGCTCCTCCAATCCGCACCCTGCCGGGAGCAAGGCATCAGCGCTTGGGGAGCGGCTGGCGCTGCGCCTCGTCCGCGATCCAGTCGCGGAAGGCGGCGATGCGGGGTTCGTCGAAGCGTTCCGGCAGGCAGACCACGTAGCAGCCGAACAGGTCCGGCAGGGACTGGGCGAAGGGCCGCACCAGTCGCCCCGCGGCGAGATCCCCCGCCACGAGGATGTCCCGCGAGATGGCCACGCCCTGGCCCTCCATGGCCGCCTCCAGCGCCAGCGCATCGTCGCTGAAGCGCGGGCCGCGCGAGGCATCCACCCCGCGCACGTTGTGCGCGCCCAGCCACAGGCGCCATTCCGCGTCCCCGCGATTGCTGTGCAGCAGCGTGTGATGGCGCAGGTCGGCCGGCTCGCGCAGCGGGTGCGGCTGCTCCAGCAGCGCCGGACTGGAGACGGGGAAGAGCTCCGCATTGAACAGCAGCACGCTGCGCAGCCCAGGCCAGTCCCCCTTGCCCTGCCGCACGGCCAGGTCCACCGCCTCGCGCCGGAAGTCCACCAGCCCCGGCGTGGAGCTGATGCGCACGTCGATGCCCGGGTGCCGCGCCGCGAAGCGCCCCAGCCGCGGCACCAGCCACTTGGCCGCAAAGGAGGGGAAGGTGCTCACGGTGAGCAGCGCGGGCCGCTCCGCCGGCCGCACGCCGTCCACCGCCGCCCCCAGGAGCTGGAACGCCTGCACGACCTTGGGCCGCAGCCCCTGGCCCTCGGGTGTGAGCACGATGGAGCGCGTCAGGCGCTGGAACAGCGCCACCCCCAGCTCCTCCTCCAGCCCCTTGACCTGCTGGCTGATGGCACCGGGCGTGACGTGCAGTTCCCGCGCGGCTTCCTTGAAGCTCAGGTGGCGCGCCGCCGCCTCGAAGGCCCGCAGCGCATTGAGGGAAGGCAGATCCATCGGTTTCCTATAGCTTAGATTTCCTATATCATCTCATCAATTTATATCGGTTGTCAAATGCCCGTCTGACGCCGAGAATCAATAACAGAGTAGCAGAAATTCTGAAATATGAATCGGAGGTTTGGACATGGTCAACGAGACGATTTTCGTGCGAATCGGCACCGCGCACCCGGAGGACAACCCCGCCCTGGCGGGCTGCTGCCCGCCCCCGGTGGGTCGGGTCAAGCCGCTCGCGGACGCGGTCGGGCAGCCCCTGCTGCCTCGGATCGCGCGGGCGCTCCGCAATGGGATCGTCAAGCCCGCGCCGCTGAGCGGGCCCGCCTCGCGCAAGCGCAGCGTGCGGGATGCCGGCGCGGCCGATCCGGCCATCGATCCGCAACGTCTGGCGGCCGACCAGGAACGAGGCCGTCCGCTCCGCTCCGTCGTGGTGCGCGAGATGCCGGGCCGCGCCCTGCATGCCCTCGGCCGCGCGCTGCGGGCTGGCTGGACGTTCCTGGCCCGCTCCTGGCAGCCGGTGCCGAGCCCGCTGTCCGCGAGCAAGCTGGCGCCCTATGGCAAGTACGGCCCGCTGGATGTGCCGCCCAACTACGAGGAACGGCGCGCCCAGTTCTACGGCCGCGGCCTCTAACCCGGCGGCGACCCGGCCTCGCGGACGCGGGGCCGCAGCGTCCCGCGAACGGGCGGCTGCCTTTCCACCTGATCACTTGAGATGAACGAGGTTCCCACTATGCAAACTTCCACGCTGCCTTCTCCGCGCGGCCTGAATCCCGCGCTGACCGGCCTCCCGACCGCCCCCACCGGCGGCTGGCTGGCCACCCTGGGCGAGACGCTCCGCCAATGGCGCGCCCGCGCCCGTGGCCGGCGCGACCTGCGCGACATGCTGCATTTCTACCAGAGCCTGGGCGGCCCGGTGCCCTGGAGCGACCTGGGCGCGAGCCGCGGAGAGGTGCTGCAGGAAGCCCGCAAGCCGTTCTGGCGGGCCTAGCGCTCGCGTCGGACGTTCCCCGCT
>JBGOUY010000214.1:0-7887 GCA_041477795.1 bacterium | reverse complement strand
CCCAAGCTGCGGGTCTAGCGGGGCACGGAAAAACGACTGCTTGCGAGGGAGCAAGCCCCCTGGGCCGTCTGCGCCTCGCGCAAGCGCTCGGCGCGGCTCCCCCTCACTTTCCTGTCCCGGCCAGCGCGACGCGGTAGGCGTTGTGGCTGCGCGCATCGAAGCAGACGAACAGCACCCGCTGCGGCAAGTCGCTCGCCTGCAGGTGCCGTTGCACTTCAGCCACGGCAATGCGCGTGGCCGCCTCCAGCGGGTAGCCGTACACGCCCGTGCTGATGGCCGGGAAGGCGATGCTGGCCAGGCCGTGCCGCTCGGCCAGCGCCAGGCTGCTGCGGTAGCAGCCGGCCAGCAGCTCCGCCTCGCTGGCGCTGCCGCCGCGCCACACCGGCCCCACGGTATGGATCACGTGCCGGGCGGGCAGGCGATAGCCGGCCGTGATGCGCGCCTGGCCCGTGGGGCAGCCGCCCAGCGCGCGGCACTCGGCCAGCAGCTCCGGGCCGGCGGCGCGGTGGATGGCGCCGTCCACGCCGCCCCCGCCCAGCAAGCTCTCGTTGGCCGCGTTGACGATGGCGTCCACCGCCTGCTTGGTGATGTCGCCCTGCACCACTGCGATCCGTGCCATTGCTGCGGCTGCCATGGCCGCCTCCCGCTGCCTGCTTCGACGCGCGCCGCGGGCCACCCGTGCGGCCCCTGCGCCGTCTCTCCTCGTAGCACGGCCGCGCCCCACGCCGGAAGCCGCGCGCAGCGGCCGTCCCGCCGCCCCCGCAGCGGCCCGCTTGACCGCCCGCTTGACGGAGCCCCGGGATTCGGGGAGTCTGGCGCGAACCGGCGCACGGGCCCCCGCGCCCACGCCCGCCACGCTCCCGTCGCACCTTCAGCCCCGCACCCCGCCTCCCTCCCGCCTTAGATGCCGCTCTACGAATTGACGCTGCTGGGGGCGACGGGCCTGCTCACGGCAGCGCTCACGGCCGTCATCGGCTTCGGCGGCGGCACGATCATGATGGCGGTGTTTCTGCTGTTCGTGCCGCCAGCCGCCGCGATCCCTTTCCACGGGCTGGTGCAGGTCTTCTCCAACGCCTGGCGCATCGTGCTGTTCCGACAGTACATATCCTGGAAGCTGGCGCTGCGTTACACGGCGCTGCTGCCCTTCGGCGTGGCGGTCGGGCTGTGGTTCTTCCAGGGCCTCTCGGCCCAGGTGCTGCAGATGCTGATCGGCAGCTTCGTGCTGGGCACCCTGTTCACGCGGCAGCTCAAGCGCTTCCAGGGCAAGGACCTCCCGCTGGCGGCCTTCTGGCCGCTGGGCTTCGTGATGGGCATCCTCAACATGATGGTGGGCGTGGTCGCCCCGCTGCTGGGGGTGCTGGTGGTGCGGCGGGAGCTGCGCAAGGAAGGCATGATCGCCACGCTGGCCTACCTCTCCCTGGCCGGCCACGTCGCGAAGGTGGTCGCCTTCGGCCTGGCCGGCTTTTCCTTCACGGCCTATCTGCCGGCGCTGGCCGTGCTGGTGCCCTCGGTGATGGTGGGCGGCGTGCTGGGCAAGTGGCTGCTGGGCCGCGTGAACGAGCGCGTCTTCATGCTGGTGTTCCAGTTCCTCCTCGTGGGCCTCTCGCTCAAGCTGATCGTCTGGGACGGCCTGCTGAAGCTGATCTGACAGCCGCGCGCAGGGGCGTTGCCCTGGCGGAGCCAAGCGCTGCGCGCGTGGCTTCTTGGCGGCCCCGCTCCCGTGATATGCTCCCCCACATTCTGGGGTGGCTTGCAGTTCACCTGCGCAGCGACGGAGCCTCATGAAGGCGATCGTACTGAAAGGATTCGGCGGGCCGGAGGTGCTCACCCTGGGCGAAGCGCCCAAGCCGGCACCCAAACCGGAGGACCTGCTGGTGCGGGTGCGCGCCACGGCCCTCAACCGCGCCGACACCTTGCAGCGCGCGGGGCGCTATCCCCCGCCCCCCGGCGATTCGGAGCTTCTCGGCCTGGAGCTGGCGGGCGAGGTGGAGGGCTGGGGCAGCGCGGTCAAGGGCTTCAAGCAGGGCGATCGCGTCTTCGGCTTGGTGGGCGGCGGCGGCTATGGTGAGTACGCCCTGCTCGATTGCCAGATGGCCATGCGCATCCCCAAGGGCTGGAGCTTCGCCCAGGCCGCGGCCATCCCCGAGGTCTTCTTCACCGCCAACGAGACGGTGTTCGTGCAAGGCGGGCTGCAGCAGGGCGAGACGCTGCTGGTGCACGCGGGCGGCAGCGGCGTGGGCACCGCCGCGATCCAGATGGCGCACCACATCGGGGCCACGGTCTACTTCACGGCCGGCTCCGCGGACAAGATCGAGCGCGCCCTGGCCCTGGGCGCCGCTGCGGGCATCGACTACAAGACGCAGGACTTCGTGGCGGAGGTGAAGCGCCTCACGGGCGGCGCGGGCGTGGACGTGGTGGAGGACTTCCTGGGCGCGGCCTACCTCGCCCGCAACATGGAGGTGCTCAAGATCGCCGGGCGCCTGGTGATCGTGGCCACCATGGGCGGCACGAAGACCGAGATCGACCTGAATCTGCTCATGCGCAAGCGCCTGGCGCTCTACGGATCGGTGCTGCGCGCCCGCACGCTGGCGGAAAAGCGCCAAGTCACGCGGCGCTTCCAGGAGCGCTGGCTGGCGCCGCTGGAATCCGGCGCGCTGCGGCCGGTCATCGATTCCACCTTCCCGCTGGCCCAGGCGCGCGAGGCGCACCAGCGCATGGAATCCAATCTCAATTTCGGTAAGATCCTGCTCACCGTGGACTGACGCCGGCGCCGCCCATCACAGGGACGGCGCATGGCCTGGCTGGCTTGACGGAGGCGCTTGACCGAGCCCCTTGACCGAGCCCCTTGACGGAGCCCCTTGACGGAGTCGCTTGACCGCGCCCCTTGACAGCGGGCGGAGGTGAACATACATAGCGGTAGGCCCGCGCCTTGCGGCCATCCCGTCCCATCGTTCCCACCTTTCGTGCTGGAGAGTTCCATGAACGCGTCCCGAAGCTCCTGGCTGGCGCCCCTGCGGGCCCTCGCCTGCGCCGCCCTGCTGATGACCCTGCCGTTCCTGGCCTCCGCGGCGGATACGCTCCGCCTCGGCGTGCTGTACGACCTGTCCGGTCCGCTCGCCGGGGCCGGTTCGGTGGCGGGCGCGGTCGGCACGCAGATCGCCATCGACATGGTGAACGAGAAGGGCGGCATCGACGGCAAGTACAAGGTCGTATCCGTGCCCGGGGATGCGCAGAGCAAGCCCGACATCGCCATCAACGAGGCCGAGCGCCTGCTCAACCAGGAGAAGGTGGATATCCTCGCCGGCATCTATTCCAGCGCCCAGGCCGTGCCGCTGGCACCCAAGGTGGAAGCCCAGCACAAGTTCTTCTGGATCAACATCGCCGTGGCGGCGGACGTGTTCGAAAACCGCAACCTGCGCTACGTCTTCCGACCCCAGGTGAGCACGGACAGCTACGGCCAGGTCTCGGTGGACTTTCTGGCCAAGGTGGCGGAATCCAAGCTGCACATGAAGCCCAGCCAGGTGCGCGTGGCCATCATCCATGAGGACGGCCCCTATGGCACCAGCATGGCCAAATCCAACCTGGCCGCCGCCAAAGGCTACGGCATGCAGGTGGTGCATGAGGAGAGCTATTCCCTCTCCACGCCGGACCTTTCGGCCATGGTGATCAAGCTCAAGCGGGCGCGCCCGGACGTGATCCTGCACACGGGCTACAACCCGGACATCACGCTGTTCCTGCGCCAGTCCAAGGAGCTGGGCCTGCACTGGAAGGCCCTGATCGGCCACGGCGCGGGCTACGGCCAGATCGACAAGCTGGTGGAAGCCTTCGGCCCGGACGTGGACTACGTGTACAACGTAGACCCGGTGGCCTCGCAACTGCTCGATCCCAACACGCTCGCCCCGGGCCTGGGCGATCTCGCCAAGGAGCTGCTCAAGCGCTACAAGGCCAAGACGGGTGCCAGCGAGATGCCGCCCCACGCCAGCATGGGCTTCAACCACACCTGGATCCTGCTCAATGACGTGGTGCCGCTCGCCATCAAGAAGTACGGCGGCTGGGACGCCGAATCCCTGCGCAAGGCCGCGCTGGACATCGACATCCCCGAAGGCGGCACGATCCAGGGTTACGGGGTCAAGTTCTACCCGCCGGGCACCCGCATGGCCGGGCAGAACGAGCGCGCCCTGCCTGTCGTGATGCAGTACGTGAAGGGCAAGACCTACGTGGCCTATCCCTTCGGCATCAAGACGATCGACGCGGTGATCCCGCTGCCCGCGTCCTCGCCCTACGCCGAGCGCTAGGCCGTGCTGGTCGTCGAAGGGCTGTCGAAGTCCTTTGCGGGCCTGCTGGCGGTCAACCGGGTCTCCTTCGAGGTGCGCGCGGGGGAGATCCTGGGGCTGATCGGGCCCAACGGATCGGGCAAGAGCACGCTCTTTAACCTGATCTCGGGCACCTTTCGCGCCAGCGCGGGCTCCATCCGCTTCGAGGGGCAGGAGATCACGCGCCTGCCCCCGGACCGCATCTGCCATCTGGGGATCGCGCGCACATTCCAGATTCCGCGGCCTTTCCGCAAGCTGTCGATCCTGGAAAACGTCACGCTCTCCGCGTACTACGGCGACGACCGGCTGTGGTCGCGCGAGGAGGCGCGCCAGCGCGCCGGGGTGGCGCTGGAGCTGGTGGGCCTGCCCAGCGACCCCGCGGCCAGCGTCAGCACGCTGGGCGCCGCGGGCCTGAAGAAGCTGGAGCTGGCGCGGGCGCTCTCCACCCAGCCGCGCCTGCTGCTGGCGGACGAGAGCCTGGGCGGCCTGGATGCCCGCGAGATGGAGCAGGCCGCGGCCATGCTGGAGCGCATCCGCAGCGAGCTGGGCATCGCCATCGTGTGGGTGGAGCACATCATGGCCGTGCTCATGAAGGTGGTGGACCGCGTGATCGTGCTGGATTACGGGGAGAAGATCGCCGAGGGCGACCCCGCCAGCGTGGCGGCCGATCCGCGCGTGGTGGAGGTGTACCTGGGCGATCAGTCCCCGCTCACCTGAGCTCCCGCGGGGCCCGCGCTCCGCTGAACCTGAAGCCTGAACCCGAAGCCTGAACCCAAAGCCTGCCTCCCAAGCCTGAACCCCCAGCCGGTGCCGCCGTGCTCAAGCTGACGGACGTTTCCGCGGGCTACGGCTCCTTCCAGGCCCTCTGGAACATCGACCTGGAAATCAACGCCGGCGAGGCTGTGGCCGTGATCGGGCCCAATGGGGCGGGCAAGACCACGCTGCTGCGGGCCATCTCCGGCCAGCTCCCGGTCTGGAGCGGGGACATCGCGTTGGAAGGCCGCTCCCTGCTGGGCACGGCCCCGCACCGCTTCGTGCAGGCCGGCATCGCGCACTGCCCGGAGAACCGGCGCCTCTTCCCCCGCATGTCGGTGGAGGACAACCTGAAGATGGGCGCATTCATCCCCGAAGCGCGCAGGCAGTTCGGCGAGCGGCTGGCATGGGTCTACGGGCTCTTCCCGCGCCTGCGCGAGCGGCGCGCGCAGATCGCCGGCACGCTTTCGGGCGGAGAGCAGCAGATGTGCGCCATCGGCCGCGCGCTCATGTCGCATCCCAAGCTGCTGCTGCTGGACGAGCCCTCCGCCGGCTTGGCCCCGGTGATCGTGCGCCTCGTGTTCGACCTGGTGCGGCGCATCCGCGACGAGGGCTTCACCGTGCTCATCGTGGAGCAGAACATCCGCCAGGCGCTGGAGCTGGTGGACCGCGCCTACCTGCTGGAGGTGGGGCGGGTGCGCGCCAGCGGCCCGGTGGCCCAATTGCGGGACAACGAGTTCCTGCGCCAGGCCTACCTCGGCCTCTAGCGCGCCCAACCGACGCAGTGGAGCCCGGCGTGTTCGACTTCTTCCTGCTTGAAGCCGTCATCAACGGCCTGCTCTTCGGGGGCGTGCTGGCGCTGCTGTCGCTGGGGCTGAACCTGGTCTTCGGCGTGGTGGACGTGGTGTGGATCGCCTACTCGGAAGTAGTCATGGTGGGCATGTACGTGATCTACACCCTGCACGTGATGCTGGGCTGGCCGCTGGTGTTCGCGGCGCCGATGGCCCTCGTGGGCTCGGGGATCGTCGGCGTGCTGGTGCACCGCCTGATCATCGAGCCGATCCTGGATACCCCGCCCATCAACCAACTGCTGGCCACGGGCGGCCTGCTGTTCTTCCTGCAGAGCCTGGCCACGTTGATCTACGGCTCCCAGTTCCGCAACATCGGGCTGAGCCTGCCTACGCTGGAGTTCCACGAGCTCTACATCAGCTTTGCGCGCCTGCTCGCCTTCGGCGTGGCGGTGCTGGGCATGGCCGGGCTGTACCTGTTCCTCTCGCGCACCTACGTCGGCACGGCCATCCGCGCCGTGGCGCAGGACCGCCAGGTGATGGGCCTGATGGGCGTGGACACGCGCACCGTGTACCTGATCACCTCCGCCGTGGGCGGCGCGCTGGCCGGGCTGGCGGCGGTCCTGCTGGTGCTACAGCAGGACGTGCATCCCTTCATCGGCCTCACGTTCGGCCCCATCACCTTCATGATCTGCGTGCTGGGCGGCCTGGGGAACCTGCTCGGCGGCTTCGTGGCGGCCTTCGTGATCAGCCAGGTCATCTCCATCGGCAGCTTCTACGTGAGCACGGAGCTCTCCTACGTGATCGCCTTCGTGCTGTTCATCGTGGCCATGTTCATCCGGCCCGAGGGCCTTTTTCACCGCAGATCGTGACAAGGGGATCATGAAGCGCTGGCTGCAGCTGGCCGGACTGGCGGTGCTGGTGGCGGTGCCCCTGCTGCACCCGCCGCTGTACTTCCTGCACCTGGCGATCCTGGTGCTGATCTGGGGCATGATCGGCACCGCCTGGAGCTGCATGGGCCGCTTCGGCCTGGTCAGCCTGGGCCACGGGGGCTTCCTCGGCGCGGGCATCTACACCGTGGCGCTGCTGTGGAACCTCTACGGCCTCACGCCCTGGCTGGGCATCCCGATCGGCATCGCGCTGTCGCTGCTGCTGGCGCTGGCCATCGGCCTGCCGGCCTTCCGCTTCCGCGTGGTGGGGCACTACTTCGCCCTCATCACCCTGGCCCTCGGCGAGGTGGTGCGGCTGTCCATCATCGCCGCACGCGACGTGACGGGCGGCTCGCTGGGGATGACGCCCAACCGCGTGCAGCCGCCAACGGACGTCTCCTGGTACGCCCTGCAGTTCGCCGACAAGAAGTACTTCTACTTCATCGCCCTGGGCTGCTGGTTGTTCTCCCTCTGGGTCTGGCAGCGCATCGACCGCAGCATGTCCCGCGCGGCCCTGGAGGCCATCTCCGAGGACGAGGTGGCGGCGGCCTCGCTGGGCATCCACGTGACGCGGCAAAAGCTGCGCGTCACGCTCATCAGCGCGGCCCTCACCTCCGTGGGCGGCATGCTGCTGGGGCTGTACAACCAGTACCTGAACCCGGAATCGCTGGCCGGCATCGGCATCTCCCTGGAGATCGTCTTCGCCGCCATCGTGGGGGGCATGTACTCGGCGCCCGGGCCCATCATCGGGGCCCTGCTCACGATCGGCTTCCGCGAGGGCCTGCGCACCTATTTCGGCGTGCACCTGATCGGCATGGCGGAAACGATCTACGGGCTGCTGCTGATCGTGTTCATCATCTTCATGCCGCGCGGCATCTACGGGGCCATCGAAACGCTGCTGCGGCGGCGTGCGGCCCCGTCCGCACGGCCCCCCGCCGCGCCGACGGCCCCGCGCCCCGGCCCGGCCACGCCCGGCCACGGCTAAAGGAGCCACCCATGCCCGCCACGCGCCGTGCCCCGTTGCACCGTGCCCCGTTGCACCGTGCTCCGCTGCACCGTGCTCCGCTGCACCGTGTTCCGCTGAGGCTGGGGCTGATGGGGCTG
>JBGOUY010000329.1:0-4426 GCA_041477795.1 bacterium | reverse complement strand
GCTGGCGAGCATGGTGGAGGGCGTGCTGGCCGTGGATCCCGGCGGGCAGGTGCTCACCCTCAATGCGGCCGCCGGGCGCATGTTCGCCATCGACCCCGCCCACGCGCGCGGCCGCGACCTGCTGGAGGTCGTGCGCCATCCCGAGCTGCAGCGCCTGGTGCGCGAGGCGCTCGGCAGCGCCGCCCCGGTCGAGCGCGAGCTGACCCTCCACGGCGCCGAGCCGCGCACCCTGGAGGCCCACGGCTCGGCCCTGCGCGACGCGCGCGGGCGCAGCCTGGGCACGCTGGTCGTGCTCAACGACGTCACGCACCTGCGGCGGCTGGAACGCATGCGGCAGGACTTCGTGGCCAACGTCTCCCACGAGATCAAGACGCCGATCACGTCCATCAAGGGCTTCGTGGAGACCCTGCTCGACGGCGCGCTGGACGAACCCGCCACGGCGCGGCGCTTCCTGGAGATCGTGGCGCGGCACGCGGAGCGCCTCAACGCCATCACGGAGGACCTGCTCAACCTTTCGCGCATCGAGCAGGAGGCCCAGCGCGGCGGCCTGCACACCGAGGAGGCGGGGCTGGCGGAGCTGCTGCGCGCGGCGAGCGGCGTCTGCGCGGCCAAGGCGGAGGCCCGGGGCATCCGCCTGACGCTGGATTGCCCGCCGGAGCTGCGGGCGCAGCTCAATGCGCAGCTCGTCGAGCAGGCCCTGGTGAACCTGGTGGACAACGCCATCAAGTACGCCCCGGCTGGCACGGAGGTGCGCGTGGAGGCCGCGCGCGAGGGCGCCGGCATCGTCCTGCGCGTGCGCGACCAGGGGCCGGGCATCCCCGCGGAGCACCTGCCGCGCCTGTTCGAGCGCTTCTACCGGGTGGACAAGGCGCGCAGCCGCAAGGCCGGCGGCACGGGCCTGGGGCTGGCCATCGTCAAGCACATCGCCCAGGCCCACGGCGGCCGCGTGGCGGTGGAGAGCCGGCTGGGCGCGGGCAGCACGTTCTTCGTGCACCTGCCGGCGGCTCCGCCCGCGCCGCCCGCACCGCCCGCACCGCCCGCACCGGCGGCGTGAGCCGCGGCGGCTACGCCAGGTAGCGCCGCAGCAGGGTGGGCATGATCACGCGCAGGGCCAGCACCTCTTCCGCGCCCTCGAAGATGGAGAGCACGCGCGCATCGGCGAACAGGCGCGAGACGGCAAACTCCTCCGCGTAGCCCATGCCGCCGTGGAGCTGCATGGCCTCGCGGGTGATCCACTCCGCGTGGTGGCAGGCGAAGAGCTTGACCAGCGAGGCCTCCATCTGCCCCTCGCCCGTATCGAGCAGGCGCGCCGCGGCGTAGGTGGCCTGGCGGCTGGCCTGCACGCAGGCCGCCATCTGCGCCAGCTTTTCGCGCGTGAGGGGGAAGTCCCGCAGCGCCTTGCCGAACACGCGCCGGCTTTCCGCATAGGCGCGGCCGTGCTCGAAGGCGGACTGCATCACGCCCAGCGCCCGCGCGGCGGTCTGCAGGCGGCCGTAGGAGAAGCCCTCCATCTGCAGGTAGAAGCCCTGCCCGCGCCCGGCCTCGCCCCCCACCAGGTTCCCGGCGGGCAGGAAGTAGTCCTCGAAGATGAGCTCGAAGCTGTGCATGCCGCGGTAGCCCAGCGTGGCGATGGCGCGCCCGGCCAGCCGCCCGCCGCCGCTGGGGCGGTGCTCGAACTCGTGCCCGCGGAAGGCCGGCTTTTCCACGACGAACATGCCCAGCCCCCTGTGGCCCAGGCTGCGGTCGGGCTCCGTGCGCGCCAGCAGGCCGATCAGCTCGGAGCGCCCGGCGAAGGTGCACCAGACCTTGGTGCCGTTGATGCGCCAGCCGCCCGGGGCCGGCGTGGCCGTGGTCTGGATCGCGGCGACGTCCGAGCCCACGTCCGGCTCGGTGATGGCGACGGCCACCATCCGCTCGCCGGAGGCCATGGTTGGCAGCCAGCGCGCGAGCTGCTCCCCCGTGCCGCCCTTGAGCAGGGCCTTGGCGAGGATCTCCGGGCGGGTGATGAGGCTGCCCACGATGAGGGCGCCGCGGCTCAGCTCCTCGGTCACGACGACCATGCCCAGGTTGTCCGGCCGCTCCTCCGCCCCGCCGTGCTCGGCCGGGATGGAGAGGCCGAAGCAGCCCAGCGCGGCCGCCTCGCGGATCAGCTCGTCCGGGATGAGCAGGTCCTCCCGGTGCATGCGCTCGGCCAGCGGCGCCACCTTGCGGTCGGCGAAGGCGCGGAAGGTATCGCGCAGCATGCGGTGCTCGCTGCCCAGGCCGTCGCTGCCCGCGCTCTGGCCGGCGGCCATCGCTTCCAGCAGGGCGGCATGGAGCGCGTCGCCGCACTCGCGCAGCAGGGCCGCCGTCTCCGGCGCCGCGCCGAAGGCCGCCGCCGCGGCGCGCACGCCCTCCAGGCGGTGGGCCAGCCAGGCCAGCCCGGCGCCCAGCTCGTGCAGGGTGCGCACGCCAAACACCAGCGCCAGCAGCGTCTCCAGCTCCCCCAGGCGCGCGTAGCGCAGCATTTCGGCGGCGGCGTGGCTGCGCGCGTGCAGGTGCGCCAGGCGGAACGCCTCGGGCTGGCGCGCCTCCAGGCGCTCGGGGTCGGGCCGGCCGGGGTCGGAGCGGCCAGTGGCGGTGGCCTGGGCCAGCGCGCCGATGGCGGCGTCCAGGGCGGCGCGGCCCTGCTCCAGTGGCGCGGTTAGGCGGGCGAGCAGGGCCGCGGGGTTCAAGCGGGTCTCCGGCTGGGGTGAAGGCGGGGCCATCTTAGGGGCGCCGCGGCGGCAGCGTCAAGCCGGCGCAGCGGCCTGCGTCGCCGCCCCGCGACGTGCGGCGCGGATTGCCCATTGGCACGGATCGGGCGATCCTGGCAGGAGAGGCCTCCCGCCGCGCCGCATGCCGCGGCCCTGGCAGAGGCGAGCGCGCAAGGATGATCGAAGACCGATGGTGATCGAAGCCCGATGCTAATCGAAGGCGACGTGCTGATCGTGGGCGGCGGTGTGGCCGGGCTGGCCGTGGCGGCTCAGCTTGGCGCGGCGGGGCGGCGCGTGCTGCTGGTGGACAAGGCCCCGCTGCCGCGGGACAAGGTCTGCGGCGAGGGCCTCATGCCGATGGGCCTGGACGCCCTGGCGGCCCTGGGCCTGGAGGCGGCGGCCCTGCCTGGGGCACCCTTCGGCGGCCTGGAATACCGCAGCCGGCGCGGCGCGGTGCAACTGGACTTCCGCCCGCGCGTGCAGGGGCGGGGCGTGCGGCGCACGGCGCTGATCGAGGCGCTGCACCGCGCGGCCACGCGCCACGCCGGTGTGAGCGAGCACGCCGATGCCGTGCGCGAGCCGCTCTGGGAGGGCGGACGCATCGTGGGCGTGCGCGGCCTGCGGGCCAGCTACCGCGCGGCGGTGGTGCTGGCGGCCGACGGCGTGCAGTCCGGCCTGGCCCGGCGCGCCGGCGCGGAGCTGCGGCCCTACGGCGAACGCTTCGGCCTGCGCCGGCACTATCGCCTGGCGCCGGGCGTGGCGGTGCCGCGCGTGGTGGTGGGCCTGTTCGCGCCGCACGACGTGTACCTGACGCCCGTGGGCGAGGGCACCCTGCTCGCCACCACCATGACCGACCGCGCCGGCTACCGCGCCGTGGTCGATCGCTACGACGCCTTCCTGCGCGCGAGCCCGTGCGGCGACCTGTTTGCCGGCGCGGAACCGGTCTCGCAGCAGCTCGGCTGGCACCATCCGCTCTGCGCGCCGCGGCAGTACACCGTCGGCGGCATGCTGCTGGTGGGCGATGCGGGCGGCGGCGTCGATCCCTGCCTGGGCGTGGGCATGTCCATGGCGCTGGCCTCGGCCCGCTTTGCCGCACAGGCGGCCCTGGCGCTGCTGGAGGCGCCCGGCGACGGCGCGCAGGCGCTGCTCCGGTTCGAGCGCCAGCGCAAAGAATTGTTCCGGCATTTCAATGCGTTTGGTAGAGTACTGCGCGTGGCCGTGCGCTCGCGCCACACCAGCGCGCTGCTGGTGCGGGCGATGGGGCGCTGGCCGGGCGTTGCGGAGAGCCTGCTCGATATTGTCGCCACGGGTCATCCCTGGCGCAGCTTTGCCTGGCCGGCGCTGCTGGAGCCGCTCTGGCCGGGTGCCCGGGACGCGCGGTCCGGCGAACGGGAGCCGGGCTAGGCAGAAGGCCCGCGGGCGGGGAGCGTCTGTGCCGCGGGTATCTCGGGAACCAACAAGGAGCCAGGATGATCGATCTTTCCGGAAAACGGGGCGTTGTGTTCGGCGTGGCCAATCAGCGCAGCATCGCCACGGCGGTGGCCCGGCAGCTTCACGCGCTGGGCGCGGAGGTGGCGCTGACCTATGGTCCGGACCCCAAGGGCCGCTTCGAGCAGAACGTCCGCGAGCTTGCCGAGGAGCTGGGCGCGCGGCAGGTGCTGCCCGGCGACGTGCGCGACGACGCCGCCATT
>JBGOUY010000013.1:0-29938 GCA_041477795.1 bacterium | reverse complement strand
GCTGCGAGCGCTCTACCGATCCCTTGGCCGTTTTTGGCAAAAACAGAGGGCGCCCGCGGGCGCCCTCAGCCCTTGAAATCACAGAGTGGGAAACGGGATTTGAATCCGCGACCCCAACCTTGGCAATGGCGATCCTGGCGCGTAGTCTCCCGTTCCACTGACCTGCCTCCCTTGGAGCGCCCAGATTGTATTGTTGAGTTCGAGCTGGATTCGTCAGGGAGGAGCGGTGTGGCATGTCACACGCCGCGTCACACAACACTTTGTGATACCGGGGCATACCGCGCTATATCGTGACCCGTACCGTAGCACGCAGGTGACTGATCGGACCGATAATATGCTGTAACCACGGGTGTTATTTTCCTGCGGAGTTCGAATCTCCCCGTCGGCACCATTCCTCCAGCTCCACCAGCAAGCTCTTGAAAACGGCCATCCTCCGCACCACAGGCGGCGCTCTGCCGTCAATCGTTCCCCACGAGGTGGCTCACGTCGTTCCAGAGTTCGATGACGCGCTGCTCGCGCTCCTGGCCGAGAATGCTGACCGAAGCCGGCTTGAGAGCAAAGCAACGTCCCGCGACGGCGGGGAGCCCTATCCAGCGCACGGCGAGGATTCTGAAGAAGTGGGCGTGGGCAAAGAGAGCGACGTCCCCCTGCAACCCGAGTGCGCGAGCGATGACGCGATCCGCGCGGACTCCGACTTCGTCCACCGACTCGCCGTGAGGGACGCTGGCGCCCCAAATCGTCCAGCCCGGGTTACCAATCCGGATCTCGGCGGTGGTCCGCCCTTCGTAGTCACCGTAATCCCACTCGCGCAGGTCGTCGTCCGTGAGCGCGTGGTCGCCGTACCCCGCAATCCGGCAAGTATCGCTTGCGCGTCGCAGCGGGCTCGTTAGCACGGCTGCGAACTCGCGCCCCCCGAGCCGCTGTCGCACCAGCTCACCCTGCCGCTCGCCGCGTGGCGTGAGCGCAATGTCAGTGCGCCCGGTGTGGCGCCCGGTGGCACTCCACTCGGTCTCGCCGTGCCGAATGAGCCAGAGATTGGATCGGCAAGGACGAGGGGCCAACGAGTGCATCGTCTATCCGGCCAGTTGAAAAGGTTGGTTTAGGATTTGGCTTGAGAATTGGACTTTTTCTGCGCCGCCTTGGAATCGCCTTTGGAATCCAGGAACACCGCAGTTAGCAGTGCGCCTACGGCGGCCGCGCCCACCATTAAGAGTCCCGTGTTTTGTCCCTCGTCAACCCTCGTCCGTTTAACTTGAATTCCTTGTTGCTGCAATACTTCCACCGCATCGTCGGCGAGCTTCAGGACTTGGTGTACGGGGATCTTCAGCCTGTCGGACGCCAGCGCGAGCTGCTCGATTGTTGCCGCAGCGGCGCCCTTCTCAATACGAGACCAGGTCGCTTGTGTGACGTCGACCGCCGTCGCTAACTCCTCTTGGGTTAACCCCTTCTCCTTGCGCAGTTTCGCCAGCATTGCGCCGATCACAACAGGATAGGTGATTCCGACTTGGAGCGTTGTTGACATGCGCCCTTGAAATGGATATATACATGATACGCATAAAATGTTATTCCCGAATACTGCTGTATTCTAGCTGATCCCGGTGAAATGCGAAATACCCGAATGGACCCATGACTGGCAAGGTTTCAAACGCCGACCCCTGCGCGGTACGGGACAACAACTGGATGTCGGCAGTTTCGGGAGGCCAATTCGGCCAAATTCGGTAAACGCTCAAGAACTGTGAGGAACAACAATGGAAACCACGGGCATCCAACATTTCCAAAGAACTCAGGCAGCGCCTCCTCCCGGCGGCGCGGTTGCGGCGCACCGTGCAGCGAGCGGCAGACAGCCGCGCCGCGCCTGTGTAGGCTGGGCCGACGCGTCCGTAGCTCAGAGGGATAGGGCAGCGGAATTCTAATCCGACGGTCGGGGGGTCGCGTTCCTCCGGACGCGCTTGAAATAATGAAATAACCTGTAAGTTAGCTACCGAGCGGAAAACTCAAGATGACGCCCAGATGACGAGTGCCGGTGAGAATTGGGATGCAGTTGGTTGGAAGACGATGGGTCCCATCGGCCAATCAGTGGTTCGCCCGCAGCCTATTGACGTGCAGAAGGCGGAGCTTCCCACTATTCAACGCTGGCGGAATATCTCCCCCTCATGGGTCACGCGACCCGTCTCCATCAGCACGGAGAGGTGCTCTGCGATGGTCTTGCGCTCAATCGAGGCGGCGGTGTCGCTGTGGTAGTCGGGCGGATAGAGGAGTCGCTGTTCCACCAGTTGTTCCAGGGTGGCCCCGGCCGGATGCAGCAGATGCAGGAGGCGATGCTCACGCTGGGCGATCTTGTCCTGAAAGCGTTTCAGAAGACGAAGAAATGTCTCGCTCTCGGCGATCACGCCCTTGTGGTGATAGGTGATCCAGACGTCAGCATCAAGCGCCTTGATCTGTTCAAGTGTCGCCATGAACTCGCGCAAGTCTGAGCAAGCATCCCCGTAGTAGGGCCCGAAGCCCGTCAGGTCGATATCTCCGATGAAGGCGATGCGCTCCGGCTCGATCATTAGGACCGAATGGCCGCGCGTGTGCCCGGGCATGTGAATGGCGCGCACCGTGCTGCCGCCCAGTTCCCACGTCTGACCATCCATGTAGCCGATGGCATCGGGGCGGGGGACAAAGTGGAAACGCGAGACCAGCTTGCCGCGCATCGACGTCGTGCCGTTCTCGTCATAGCCGTAGTGCGAGAGCATGGCCTCCACGCTCTGCACGGCATAGCGGTCCGCCTCAGGCACGTAGAAGGGCACACCCGGCAGCAAATGTAGGCCAGCCACGTGGTCCTCATGGACGTGACCGTTGATCAGCAGATCGGTGCCGTCAAGCTGGTCTGGAAAAATGTTTGCGGAAAGCGGGGTATCGAAAACAATGCGCGTATCGCGCCCCGTCACGATCAGCAGATTGCCGTCGGGAAACTTTCCATGCTTGTCCCCGAAGACGACCCGCACGGAGCCGCGTTGCCAGATCTGAGGTTCGGCCATGTCTGCCCTCGTGGACGGCTCGGTTCGCACTCACCGACACCGAATTACGCCCTCGGGAATTCGGTCGCAATGTGTTCCGCATCGGCGACGACCAGCCAGCCCGATCGTCGCCGGTGCCTTAATTAGGGGACTCCAACCGATCGACCCAACGCCCAAGCCGCATCCATACGAGCTTGGCGGGCCGTGCGGCAACCAGAACCGCGCCAGCGTTTGCGTTACGAGCGGTGATGGCATAAGGGTAGGTCACGCTCGGGCTGGGGAGCAAGTTCGGCGCACGCTGGTGGGAACCGATGCGTGCGGGGAGAACGCCGATGGGCTATCGAATTGGCGTCGACATCGGCGGCACGTTCACGGACTTTTGCGTGTTCGATGAGGGCCGCAACGAGCTGCATACCCTCAAAGTTCTCTCCACACCAGCCAATCCGGGCCAGGAAGTGATTACCGGGCTGCGCGAATTGCAGGTGCGGTACGGGGTCGATCCAGCCGCCATCTCCTACTTCACGCACGGCCAGACGGTCGGGGTCAACACCGTCATTCAGCGCAACGGGGCCCGTCTAGCCCTGCTCGTGACGGAAAACTTTCGCGACGTACTGGAGTTCGAACGGCTGCGCTTGCCGGACGCGTTCAATCTGCGCGCGGTGCGCCCGCCTCCACTCGTGCCGCGAGACCGCGTGCTGCAGGTATGTGAGCGCATCGACGCCTCGGGCGCTGTAATCCAGCCCCTCGATGAGGATACCGTGCGGGCCGCCGCACGCGAAGCGCGGGCACTGGGAGCCGAAGGCGTCGTGGTTGCCTTCCTCAATTCCTACCGCAACCCAGCCCACGAGCAGGCGGCATTGGCCGGCCTCGAGCGGGCCGAGCCGGGGCTGTTCCGCTTCGCAAGCAGCGGAGTGTGGCCCGTCATCCGCGAGTTTGAGCGCACCATCACCGCCGTGTTGAATGGCTACGTGCACCCCAAGGTTGCCCACTACCTGGGGACACTGCAGGAGGCCTTGCGCGGCCTGGGCGTTCCCGCGCGGGCCATGGTGGCCAAATCCAATGGCGGTGTAATGAGCGCCGAGCGGGGCAAGCAGGAGTGCGTGCAGATCCTGCTCTCGGGCACCGCCTCTGGCGTGATGGGCGCCGCGCACGTGGCGGCCCAGGCCGGCGCCCGCAACGCGATCAGCCTGGACATCGGGGGCACCAGCGCCGACGTGGCGCTCATCATCGATGGCGAGCCGCAGTACGGTGTAGGCGAGCACGTGGGCGACTTCGCGCTGTACATTCCCTCCGTCTCGGTCTCCTCAATCGGCGCGGGCGGGGGCTCGCTAGGCTGGGTGGACCGCGGGGGGTTGCTGCACGTCGGACCGGAAAGCGCCGGGGCGGACCCCGGCCCGGCCTGCTACGGGCGTGGCACGCGCGCCGCACTGAGCGATGCATTCGCCGTGTGCGGCCTGCTCGGTCACAGCGACTTGGCCTACCAGGCCGTGCAAGTGGATCGGGAGCGCGCCCGCCGGGCCGTTGGCGAACTTGCGGGCCAGCTCGGCCGCACGATAGAGGAGACGGCGCAGGCCATGATCGACGTGGCTGTCTCCGAGATGTACCTGGAGTTGAGTAAGCTGATGGCACGTTACGGGGCGGACCCGCGCGAGTTCGTGCTGATCCCCTTCGGCGGTGCAGGCCCCATGCTGGCAGGCTTTCTGGCCCGCGAGCTGGACATCAGTCACGTGCTGGTGCCAGCCACTCCCGGCGTGCTGAGTGCCCTGGGCGGGCTTATCGCAGACGTGAAGAACGACTTCATTCGCACGGTTTACCTGGACCTCACGCCCGAGGCGATTGCCGCTCTGGGAGTTGTGCTGGAATCGCTGCGCGAGGAAGCGCTGGCCTGGCATCGCGACGAGCTGGCCAGCAGCGCGGCGCCTGAGCTGCGCTTCTCCGCGGACATGCGCTATGTCGGGCAGTCCTTCGAGATCGAGGTGCCGCTAGCCGAATCCATGCTGACCCAGCGCGCAGCGGGAGAGATCGCTGCCGCGTTCCACGCCCAGCACCAGCGCATCTATGGCCATAGCGACCCCGCCGCGCCGGTGCAGCTGATCAACCTGCGCCTTGTGCTCATGGCGCCCAGCCCCAAGCCCCAGTGGAAGCCCCTGCCTCCCGTGGCCGTGCCGCCACGGGCGCAGGCGCAGTTGGACGGTTGGCTGGACGGCCGGCGCCAGTCTGTCCCGCTCTACCGGCGCACGGATCTCGGCGCCGGTGCGCAGATCGCCGGGCCCGCCGTCCTTGCTCAGGACGACGCGACAACCATCGTTCTGGAAGGCTTCTCGCTGCGCACGGACGCCTATGGCAACTGCCACCTGGAGCGCAGTGGGCCTTGAGCGATCCAAAGTCATGACTCTGGACAACGTGACCCTGCGGGTGTTCGCCAACCACTGCCGCGCTGCGGCGGAGAGCATGGCCTACACGCTGATCCGCACGGCGTACTCTGCCTTCGTGAAAGAGTCGCAGGACTTCACCTCCACACTGATCACGCCGGACGGGCAGACCTTTACTTACCACCAGGACACGGGCGTGACCTGGATGGTGGGGGTGGACTACGGCGACATCCTGAGCCGCATCCCCGTCTACGAGGAAGGCGACATCTGCATCACCAATGATCCCTACAGCGGATTCGTCTGCACCCACCTGCCCGACCTGTACATCTGGAAGCCAGTTTTCCACGAGGGCGTGTTGGTCTGCTTCGCGGCCGGCTTCATCCACAACACCGACGTGGGCGGTGCCTACCCGGCCAGCATGTCACGCCTCAACACCGAGGTGTTCCAGGAGGGCATCCGCGTGCCTCCCAAGAAGCTGCTGCGGCGCGGCAAGCTGAACGAGGACGTCTACGACATCCTGATGGCCAACGTGCGCATCCCCGAGCAGAACTGGGGCGACCTGAAGGCCCAGATCGCCTCACTCAACACGGGCGAACGCAAGGTGCACGAGTTGATAGCTAAGTTCGGCCTGGATACATTCCGGGCGGGCATGTACCAGTTGATCGACCACGCGGAACGCCAGGCCCGCGACCTGATCCGACGCATGCCCGATGGCGTGTACGAATTCAGCGATTTCGTGGATGAGGACTCGGAAGGCGGCCTGCCCGTGCGCGTGGCGGCGCGCATGACCGTGCGCGGGGACGAACTCGAACTGGACTTCACGGGCAGCGACCCACAGTTGGCGTCGGCCCTGAATGTCCCGACAGGCGGCAAGGAGCGCCACTGGATCATCATGGTGGCGTTCTTTACCGCCTTTTACTCACTGGACCCCACCTTGCTGCTCAACATCGGCGTGACGCGGCCCATCCGCGCTCTTCTGCCGGAGGGCAGCGTGCTCAACCCACACTTCCCCGCGGCGGTGGCCAGCCGCACCATGCCCGCCACGCGGCTGCAAGACGTGATCTTTGGGCTCCTTTCGCTGGCGCTGCCCGAGCATATGCCCGCGGCGCCCGCCGGCACGGTGATCATCCTCAACGCAGCCACGACGGACGAGCGCACCGGCAAGCGCGTGGTGGCCGCGATCAACCCGGTCTATGGTGGGGGTGGGGGAATGCCTTTCGCCGATGGCCCCAACGGGGCCGGCGGCAACAATAGCTTCCTGCAAAACACGCCTATCGAGATCACGGAGGCCGAGACGCCGATCCGTGTGCTCCGCTATGCTCTGGAATGTGACTCCGCCGGCGCCGGTACCTACCGCGGCGGCTTGGCCACAAACATGGAGATCCAGGTGTTCTCGCCGGGCACGGTCACGGCCCGCAACAAGGACCGCTCGCACTTCCAGTCCTGGGGCGTGCTTGGCGGCCGACCCGCCAAGCCGGCGCGCTACCTGCTCAATGCGGACAGTCCACATGAGCAGAATACGGGCAACACGGACATCATCCGCGTGGAGCCGGGCGATCGCGTGCGCGTCGTCTCTTCGGCCGGTGGAGGGTGGGGCAGTCCCCTGGAGCGCGACCCGGAGCGCGTGCTGCGCGATGTGCGACACGGGTTCGTGAGCGTGGTGGCGGCCTCGCACGAATACGGCGTGGTCATCCGCGAGGGCCGCATTGACGTCCCGGAGACCGAGCGGCTGCGCCAGCGCCTTGCGCGTGAGGCACCGTGCGGACACTTTGACTTCGGCCCGCTGCGTGAGGAGTATGAGCGGGTCTGGACGCCGGCAAACTACCAGGCGCTCACGGAGATCCTGGCCGGCATCCCCGCTCACTGGCGCTTTTTCGTGAAGCATAAGATTTTCGCGGTCGTCGCAGCCCAGCCCCAGGATCAGGACGACCGCGTGCGGCAGGCTTACGCGCGCGTGCGGCAAGAATTTGCGATTCCGCAGGGGAAATCTCTTTAGCGGCCGGCGACACGACGGCCGCGCATTACGCCCGATTGCCGGGCACCGCTCCTTTGCCGATGAGGGTTACTCTATGGTGCAGATCGGAATTGACGTGGGCGGCACCTTTACGGACGTGGTGTGCCTGGAGGGTGGCACCCGCCTGAGCATTGCCAAGGTGCCGACCACCCCCCGCCATTTGGTCGATGGCATCCTGGAGGGTGTGGCGAAAATCCTGGAGGTGGCCGGGCGCAAGCCGCAGGATGTAGAACGCTTCATCCACAGCACCACCATCGCGACCAACGCCATCCTTGAGCACAAGGGTGCCACGATGGGGCTGCTCATGACCGAAGGCTTCGAGGACGTGCTGGAGATCGGGCGCCAGAAACGCTCGCAAATGTACGACCTCTTTCTGGACACAGAGACTCCTGTATTCCTCGCGCCGCGCCGGCTACGGGCTGGGATCCGCGAGCGCATCGACGCGGACGGATCGGTGCTGCAACCGCTGGACGAGGAACAGCTGCTGACAGCGGTGGAGCATCTCATGCGGCGCTTTCATATCCAGTCCGTTGCCGTATGCTACCTGTTCTCGTTTCTTAATCCGGCGCACGAGCTTCGAACTCGCGAGTTGCTGCGTGAGCATTACCCAGAGCTGACAGTCTCCATCTCCTCGGAAGTCGACCCGGTGTTTCGCGAATACGAGCGTACCTGCCTCACCGCGTTCGACGCCTACATCCGCCCGCGCGTTGCCACGTACATGTCCGAGCTTTCGCAAGCACTTGCACGGGAGGGCATCAATGCCGAGCTGCAGGTGATGCAGTCTCGCGGCGGCCTGACTACTGCGGACATCGTGGCGGAAAAGCCCGTCACGATGCTCTTGTCCGGGCCCGCTTCCGGAGCGATCGGGGGGCGCTACACGGGTGAGCTGTCCGGTCTACACAACGTCATTAGCGTGGATATTGGAGGAACCAGTTGCGACGTGGCGCTTGTCAAGGAAGGCAAGCCACTCATTTCGCGCGAGGGGCATATAGCCAGCTATCCGCTGCGCATCTCCATGGTAGACGTGAACACGATCGGCGCCGGCGGCGGTAGCCTCGCCTGGCAGGACGGGAGTGGAGGTTTGCACGTGGGCCCGCAAAGCGCCGGGTCCGATCCGGGCCCGATCTGCTACCAACGCGGAGGGGAGATCCCCACCGTCACGGACGCAAGCCTCGTATTGGGCTACCTCAATCCTGACTACTTCGCCGGTGGGCAGTTGCGGCTCGATCTGGCGGCCGCGCGGGCAGGCTTGGAACGCATGGCCGACCAGCTCAACATGACGTGCGAGGGCCTTGCGGCGGGCATTCACCGCATCATCAACGAGCGGATGGCCAACGAAATCCGCCTGGTTTCGGTCAAGCGCGGCTATGACCCCCGCCAGTTCGCGCTCGTGCCACTGGGCGGGGCTGGGCCGGTGCACGGCGGCCGGCTGGCTTCTCTCCTGTCTATCCCCACCATGGTGGTGCCCGAAGCGCCCGGTGTGCTCTCCGCCTTCGGGCTGCTCGTGGCCAACATTGAGCATGAGCAGACGCGGACGCTGGGGGCCCGTCTGGATACCGTAGCACCGGCGCGCGTGTCGGACGTCTTTGCCGAGCTGGACGCGATATGCTCGGACAAGATGGCGCGCGAGAATGTTTCCCGGTCGGCCATCAACGTCCAGCACTTCGTGGATATTCGGTATGTCGGCCAGTCATATGAACTCGAGGTGCCGTTGCAGGGCGTGGTCAGCCGCGCCTCGCTCGACAGGGCAATGGCGGAGTTCCACACCATTCACGAGCGCATTTACGGCTACAAGCGTGCCGATAACCCGGTGGAGGCCATCAACCTGCGGGCGGTGCATTCGGTGGCGGCGCGGCCAATCTCGCTGGAACGACCGGACGTAGGAAAACGGAGCCTGGCCCGGGCGTTTAAGCAAGAGCGCCCGGTGTACTTCGAGGAAATGGGGGCGTTCCAGACCACACCTGTCTATGAGCGCACGCTGCTTCCGATCGGCGAGGCAGTTTCCGGCCCCGCGGTCATCGAGCAGATGGACACAACAACCGTGCTGTACCCGGGCAATGTGGCCCGGGTAGATAGCGCCGGCAATCTGATTGTTTCTATCGGACAGGAGAAGGGCAAATGAACGTCGATGCCATTACGCTGGAAGTGTTGCAAAACAAGTTCGACGTGATCGCCGATGAGATGGAGATTGCGCTGCTGCGCAGCTCGTATTCACCCGTGGTGAAGGAGGGGCTGGACGCGTCGTCTGCCCTGTTCACCATCAAGGGCGAGGTGATCGCACAGGCGGCGTCCATTCCCATCCACCTGGGATGCCTGATTCCCGCGGTGCAACGGCTGGTGGCGGCTTTTCCGGCGGACAGCATGGCTGAGGGCGATGCCTACATCATGAACGACCCGTACGACGGCGGCACACACCTCCCGGACACGACGATCGTGCAGCCCATCCTGTACAAGGGGCGTCCGGTGGCCTTGTGCGCGACCATGACGCACAACCAGGACATCGGCGGCAAGACGCCCGGCAGCACGCCCACCGACGCGACCGACATCTTCCAGGAGGGGCTCTGCATCCCGCCGCTCAAGTTCTATGACCGCGGCAAGCCCAACGCGACCCTGCATGCCATGCTGCGCAAGAACGTACGCCTCCCTGATGTGACCATGGGCGACCTGCACGGGCAGATGGCCGCGGGCATGGTGGGCATGCGGCGCATGCAGGAGTTGCTGGATGAATACGGCGTCCAACTAATGCAGGAGGCCGTCGAGCAGTTGATGAAACGCGCAGAGGCCTTGACGCGCGAGAAGATCAGCGCGATCCCGGGCGGCACGTACTCGTTCACGGACTACCTGGACAACGACGGAGTGGAGCTGGATCGCCCCGTCAAGATTCACGCAACGGTGACAGTAAAGGGAAGCAACATCCACTTCGACTTCACGGGCACCAGCAAGCAGTCCAAGGGACCCATCAACAGCGTGGCCTCTTCAACCATCTCGGGAGGCTATTACGCAGTGCGCGCCATCGCCGGCCCACTCATTCCCAACAACAGCGGGTGTTACCGGCCCATCAGCTTCACCCTGCCAGAAGGCTCGCTGGTCAACCCACGGCATCCGGCACCGGTCAATGCGCGTGCGATCACCATCTTCCGCATCGCGGATGTGTTGCAGGGGGCCCTGGTGCAAGCCATCCCGCAGCAGCTCACGGCGGGCCACGCCGGCCCGTTCACGGGAACGCTCGGCGGCATCGATCCCCGCACGGGACAGCCCTATGTCACGCACGAGCTGGGCACAGGCGGCATCGGAGCACGCCCGAACAAGGACGGCATCGATGTGTTGGATTTCGGACCGGTCAACTGCATGAACATCCCCATCGAGGCGACAGAACTGACGCATCCGCTCCGAGTGCGGGCCTATCATCTGCGACAGGACTCCGGCGGGGCGGGGCGGTTCCGAGGTGGGCTTGGCTCGGAAAAGGGGATCGAGGTTACTCATGGTGAGGTACAGGTCTCCCTGCGCGGCGAGCGCTTCTTCACCCAGCCCTGGGGGCTCCACGGGGGAATTGCAGGCGCCTCGGCCAAAGCGTGGATCGCGCGCCAAGACGGTACGCGCGAAGAAATCCGCTCCAAGCGGGTGTTCACGCTGCGCGCCGGCGATACCCTCCACATCCACACCGCGGGCGGGGGCGGGTACGGCGACCCACTCACGCGCGACCCGGAGCGAGTGTGGGAGGATGTGCTGGATCGCAAGGTGTCGCGCGAGCAGGCGGGCGACATCTATGGGGTGGTGCTGCAGGGGGAGGACTTGGCCATTGACCAAGCCGCCACCACCGCGAGGCGAAAGGCCCTCGGAGGTTCACGCCGCCAGTCCTCCCTCGTATTCGACCATGGTGCAGCAGGGGCAAGCGGGCAAGGTCTCGCTGCCGTTGCCGGCGGGTAGGTACGCCGGCGCCGGCGGGTGCCGGCGGAGTCAACCCGGCAGGCCCGTTTCTGCGGGCGAGTACGTCTTGGGGGCCGTGGGGTAGATCGTCAGGTCGTACACCGATGCTCGCGGATTGAGCGAGGCGACGAACTTCATGGCGTGGGCGAAGTCCTCCGGCTGGAGAATCTTCGCCAGCTCCTCTTCGGTGTACTTGACTGGCCGCTTGGTCATGATCTCGGTGTTGGTTTCATCCGGGTAGATGTTGCAGCAGCGGATGCCGAATTTCCACGCTTCCTTGTTCAGCGAGACGCCAAAGCCCATCAGTCCGAACTTGGCGGACTGGTAGGCCATGCCAGCCACGCCCGAGGGGTTTTTCGCGGCGGTGGAGATCACGTTAATAATCAGTCCGTCGTTCTGCTTGCGCATCGCGTCGAAGACGGCATGGAACATGTTGTATTGTCCCGTCAGATTCACGCTGATGACGTGATCCCAGTCCTCCGGCTTCAGGTTCTCCATGCGGCGTCCCGTGCCGTAGATGTTGAGGCCGGCATTGTTGACAAGGATGTCGATACGACCCAGCTCGGCCAGGAGCTTCTTGGCGGCGGCCAGCACCTGCCCGCGATGGCCGACATCGAGCGAGGATACGACGGCCTTGCCGCCCTTGGCAACGATCGCCTTGGCCACCTCGTCCAGCTTTTCGCGGCGCCGGCCCATCAGCACGACGGTCGCCCCCTCCTCCGCGAACATCTCCGCGCCCGCGCGGCCGATGCCTGTACCCGCCCCTGTCATCCACACCACCTTGCCGTCAAACAGTCCCATGACGCATTCGCTCCGCTTGTGAGTGCATGCATCGCAATCCCCTGCGCGGGGATGCGTGTGGACACAATAATGCGATGGGCGATGCTTGGCAAACTTCGTGGAATAAGGGCCTTGCGCCTCGCGCCCACGGCAAACCCAGACTTGATCAGTCGTGCCGGTTTGAACTATTGTACGCGAAGCTACGGACGGGCCTCTGCGGCCCATCGCATTTCGGATTCCCACCACCGGTGACCCGCCTCTGGCGAATCGAGTGCCTGGCGACACAAGAGGGTTGCCGCCAGTCCAGATCCATTCAGCACCCTCTCGGTGACGGAGCCGCTATTGCCATGGGAACGACCACCCTGCGCGAATCGAACGCTGACGTCGCCGTGATTGGCGGCGGCATCGTGGGCTGCGCGACGGCATACAATCTGGCGCGCCGCGGCGCCAAAGTGGTGTTGCTGGAAAAAGGCCGCTTTGGCCACGAGCAATCCAGTCGCAGCATGGGGGCGGTGCGCCAACAGGCGCGCGATCCAATGGAAACGCCCTTCATGGTCGAGTGCATCCGCATCTGGAAGGAGCTTCCATCGGAGCTGCAGGCCGACATCGAATGGGTGCAGGGTGGCAACCTGGGGCTTGCGCGGACTGACGAGGAGATGGCGAAATTCGAGCGCGCGCTCGAGGTCGCCCGCGGCTTCGGACTGGATACGCGCCTGCTCACTTCCGCGCAGGTAGCTGAGCAGGTGCCCTTGCTCGCCTCGCGTTGGCGTGGAGGGCTGTTCACAACCTCCGACGGCCATGCCCACCCCGGCAAGACGAGTGAGGCCCTTGCCAAGGCTGCCGAGCGCAAGGGCGCCGTGATGGAGTCCTATTGCGCCGTCGAGGGGATCGATCGCAGCGGAAACCGCGTCAACGGACTCCACACGGGGAAGGGCTATCTCAAGGTGGGAACGGTCGTCTGTGCAGCCGGCGCCCACTCGGCCAAGCTGGGCCGCATGGCTGGGCTCGACCTGCCCATCCGCGTCGTGCGCTCCACGGTGGCCGAAACCGAACCACTGCCCCCGATCTCGCGGGCCCACCTGTGGGGCGACGGCTTCGTGATCCGGCAGCGGCCTTCCGGTGAGGTGCATCTGAACTTCCACAGCTCGCGCGCGGGCGAGTACGATGTCACGTTGGATTCGTTACGCCATCTGCGATTGTTCCTGCCTGTGTTTCTGCGAAATCGCACGCTGCTGCGAGTACACATTGGCAAGGCGCTGCTGCAGGATCTGGCACGGCGCCTGCCCGGGTCTCCCGCGCGCAAGCACCCCTTCGCCCACACGGTGGACGTGGAGCCGGCGACCAATCCGCACACCGTGCAGCGTTGTCTGGACACCTTCGCCCAACATTTCCCGTCGCTGGGCGCGGTGGCGGTCAAGCGCACGTGGGCGGGAAATATCGATTGCACCCCCGATCTGCTGCCCGTGCTGGGCCCCGTTCCGGGCCTGGCGGGCTTTTACTTTGCGACGGGCTTCAGCGGTCATGGCTTTGCGATGGGTCCACTGATGGGGCGCCTTGTGACCGAATGGGTGCTGGATGGCAAACCGTCCATGGACTTGCACCCGATGCGCTACGCGCGCTTTGCAGAGGGAGACGTGCGCATTCCCGAAAACCTGATCTGATCCCCCTCGCGCGCTGGTTCGCGCGCAGCAGCCGGAATGAGGCACCATGGGCCTTGATGTGGTGACGCTCGAAGTGCTCCGCAACAAGTTCGACGTGATTGCGGACGAAATGGAGTTGGCGTTGCTGCGCGCTTCGTTCTCTCCCATCGTGAAGGAGGGCTACGATGCGTCGGCTGCCCTCTTCACCACGGATGGACAGGTGATCGCCCAGGCCGCGGCGATTCCCATTCACCTGGGCTGTCTCATCCCCACCGTGCAGCGGATTGTGGAGGTGTTCCCGGTCGAAACGATGGCCGAAGGGGATGCCTACATCATGAACGATCCCTACGATGGCGGCACGCACCTGCCAGATACGACCATTGTGCAGCCGATCATTTTTCAGGGCCGGACGCGCGCCCTGGCTGCCACCATGACGCACAACCAGGATGTGGGCGGAAAGGCTCCGGGCAGCATTCCCACCGATGCCACGGAGATTTTCCAGGAGGGCATCTGTATCCCCCCGCTCCATTTCTACGAGCGGGGCCGCCCCAACGAGACCCTGCACGCCCTGCTGCGCAAGAACGTGCGTCTGCCCGAGGTGCTGATGGGGGACCTGCACGGCCAGATCGCGGCCGGTCATGTGGGCATCCGCCGCTTCGTTGAGTTGCTCAGCGAGTACGGCCTGGACGTGGCCTTGGGGGCGGTGAACGAACTGATGGATCGGGCCGAGGCGGCCACGCGTGAGCGGGTTTCGGCGATGCCGGATGGAAGCTACACGTTCACCGACTACCTGGACAACGACGGCGTGGTGCTGGAACGGCCGATCGCTATCAAAGTCACGGTCCACATCAGCGGCTCGGATGTGACCTTCGACTTCACCGGCAGCAGCCCGCAGGTGGCCGGCCCGGTCAACAGCGTCGCCGCGGCGAGCGTATCCGGCGCCTACTTCGTGCTGCGCAGCGTCACCGATCCGGAGATACCGAACAACAGCGGCTGCTACCGGATGGTGCGCTTCATGCTGCCGGAGGGCTCGGTCGTCAACCCGCGACATCCCGCGCCAGTCAACGCCCGCACCGTCACCGTGGTGCGCATCGCCCATGCCGTGATGGGCGCCTTCGCGCAGGCGCTGCCGGAGCGCATCGCGGCCGCCGATTCCGGGCATCTCACGATGGCGTTCGGCGGCAGGAATCCGCGCACTGGGCGCACTTTCGTGACCAGCGAGATGGGCAGCGGCGGGGTGGGTGCCCGTCCCACCAAGGACGGCATCGACATGCTGGACTTCGGTCCCGTGAACTGCATGAACATTCCCTTGGAAGCGCTCCAGATGGATGCCCCGCTGCGCATCCATGCGTTTCGGCTGCGCGGCGATTCGGGCGGTGCGGGCCGTTTTCGCGGAGGTCTGGGCGCGGAGAAAGTGTTCGAGGCGCGGGCAGACGACCTTGTCGTTACCGTACGCGGCGAACGCTTCTTTACCCAGCCCTGGGGTCTGCATGGGGGACGTGCTGGCGCCTCGGCCAATGCGTGGATCTTGCGCAAAGACGGTACGCGTGAAGAGATCCGCTCCAAACGCGTATTCACGCTGCAACAGGGCGATCGGCTCCATTTTCACACGCCAGGCGGCGGTGGCTATGGCGACCCGCTCGAACGGGGGGCCGAGCAAGTGCTGACGGACGTACTCGACGGCAAGGTCAGTCCCGGCCAGGCGCACGAGGCATACGGCGTCGTCATTGATGCGGACACATTGCGACTGGATGCTGACGCCACGAAGACTGAACGACAACAACGACAGCGAGCCCGGCGGCCGACGCCGCCATTCGACCATGGGCGGCACGGTGCAAGCGCTGATGGTGCTTTGCCCGATTTCATGCCGCGAATCGCGGGCTGACGGGGGACCATGACCGGCCATTCATCGGTGCAGGGCGACGTACGCTCCGAAGGTCGGAGAGCCGGCAGACGATTCCGGAAATGGCATCCCGGTCTGTCGCCGCCCTTTCTCGTCTTCAACAGCCTGTCGCTCCTCCTGATCGCGCTTTTCAGCATCGGCCCGCTGTTCTACGTGGGATACCTGAGCCTCGTGGATCTGAAGGCCGGCGAGGTCGTTGGCCACTTTGTCGGCCTCGAGAACTACTCATTCGTGCTCGAAGACCGCTCCACGCGTACCGCCTTCGAGAATACCTTCTACTTCTCGACCCTCTCGGTGATGCTGGCGACGCTAATCGGGGTGGCGATTGCGGTGCTGATCGACAGCGAGGCCCCGCTCAGCAAACTGCTGATCGCCGCGGTCGTGCTGCCCTGGGCCGTGCCCGAAGTGGTCAACGCCCTGATGTGGAAGTGGGTGTTCGACTTCAACTGGGGTGCACTCAATGCACTGCTTAAGGCCCTGGGCCTCGTCAAGGAATACGTGCCCTGGTTCAGCGACGGAACAAAGGCCATGCACGCCCTGATTTTCGCCTACTCCTGGAAGCTCGTGCCGTTCGTGGTGATCATCCTTTATGCGGCGCTCAAGACCGTTCCCCAGGATGTGCTTGAATCCGCCCGCATTGACGGGGCGGGCGCTTTCGCCCTGTTTCGCCACATCACGCTGCCGCTCATCATGCCGGCGCTGGCAGTGGCGATCCTGTTCTGTGTGATCTTCTCCATGCGGGCTTTCGATCTGGTCTATCTGCTCACGCACGGGGGCCCGGGCGAATCCACGACCGTGCTCAGCTACTTCACTTACGCCAAGACCTTCGAATTCGGCGACTTCGGCGCGGGGTCGGCGGTATCCGTCCTTTTGGCGGTGGCCACGCTCGCGGTCACGATCGTGTACTGGTGGCTGCTGCGTCGAGCGGAGCGCGAGCAATGATGAGCCTCAGCTGGAAGCAGCGCCTGAAGACGGCGATGCTGCTCATGTTCGTGGGCATCAG
Organism: bacterium; assembly: GCA_041477795.1. Lineage (GTDB taxonomy): Bacteria > SAR324 > SAR324 > SAR324 > JACQKK01 > DATFMP01. The sequence goes on along the minus strand of JBGOUY010000013.1, from coordinate 13,297 downwards.
TCTGTGCTACCTGCTCGGGCCGCCCTTGTGGATGATCAAGTCCAGCATCTCCAGTGACCTGGAACTGCGCAAGGTTCCGCCCAACCTGTTCCCACCGGATCCGACCTTCGGACACTTCCGCGTCATCCTGCAGCTGCCAGGCTACGACGAGAATGTGCTGCGCGAGAACATCCACTTCCAGTTCTATCGCCGAGCCACGCTCAACAGCCTGATCATCTCCGGCTCCACCATGCTGATCGCCACGCTGCTGGGCTCCATCTTCGCCTATTGGATCTCGCGATACGTGCGCGCCAGAGTGCGCAAGTGGATGCTGCTGGGTCTGTTGCTGTCCCGGATGCTGCCGCTGATCTCGGTACTGATCCCGATCTACGTGATGCTGCTATTGACGGGGATGTTGGATACCCTGGTGGGGCTGATCGTAGTGTACTCGGGATTGCTGTTGCCATTCGCAATTTGGATCCTGGAGGGCTTCTACCGGCATTTTCCGCGCGACCTGGAGGAGGCGGCGACCATTGACGGGGCATCTCCCTTCACGGTGTACCTGCGCATCGTGCTGCCTCTGTCGTGGAACGGGTTATTTGCCACTGGGGCCTTCGTGTTCATATCGACCTGGTCCGACTTCATTGTGGGTTTCATCATGACCAGCACGGAGCGCGCTTATCCCATATCGGTCGTGATCGCCCGCAACATGTCTGTCTGGCGCGAGCCGGACTGGGGGATCCTCAATGCCGCCGGACTGTTCGCGGCCCTGATTCCCGTCGCCATAGCCTTCGCCCTGCGCGGTCTGGTGATGCGCGGACGCTTTGCGGGGGCGGTCAAGGGCTGAGAGGCCTGCTCGCCCATGCGCCGGAAAACCGGGAACAACGACCATGGCACGCATTCCGCCCGACTTTGAGGACCTCATCGTGGCCAATGCCTTCGCGCACCTAGGAGTGGCACTGGCGGACGGCTCGCTGACCGTCTACCCGATCCGCTGCGACGACGGTGCCACGATTAACTTCCGCTCCAGCAAGGCGGACCATCGAGCGCGGCACGGGCTTACCCGATTGTACGGCTATCGAGACCATCGAGACGATTCGCGCCTCGTCGCGAAATCGGGGAGTCCCGGCGCCACAAGGCGACCCGCTCCCGTATTGTGAAGCGCAGGTGATGTGGCCGAATTGCCGTCGGGTGACGGCCATCCAACCAACCACGCGAGGAGGGGTAGCAATGTACGCAAGAGTCGCCAAGACACTTGGAGTGCTCGTCGTGCTCGGTGCAGTGGGCACGTTGATGCTGGGGATCGGCTCAGCGCAAGCCGAGAAGGTCAAATTGAAAATGATCTTTTGGACCTTCCAACCCCAGACCGTCCAAGGATTCATTGACGAGTTCACGCGCCGCAACCCGGATATCGGGGTGGAGCTCGACGGCGCGTCATCCGCCGAATACAACGCCAAAGCCGCCCTCATGCTGCGCAGCGGGGCGGACTTCGACGTCATGTACATTCGGGACGCCACGCTCTCCCAGTGGGTGGAGAATGGCTGGGCATATCCTATCGATTCCTGCCCCGGAGTCGACGCAGCCAAGAAGGATATGCTGGAGCTGGCCAAGCGCTCGCAGAGCTACAAGGGCAAGCTCTATGGGCTCACCTACTACTCCGGCTTCTATCCCATCATCATCAACAAGCGGATGATGAAGGATGCCGGCTTCAGTGCCCCGCCCAAGACGTTCGAGGAACTGCTGCTGCAGGCCCGGGCTGCCAAGAAGAAGGGCATTGCAGAGTATCCGTTCGTGTGGCCCATCAAGCCCTCCGGCTGGGGTTCCATGTACGTCTGGGCTGCGATGGCCGCGGCCAAGGGCGGCCGCATATTCGACGACAAGTTCCAGGTGACACCGGAGGGCCTGTGGACGCTGAAGTGGTGGCGCGCCACGTTCGATGAGGGCCTCTCCAATCCCGCCAACATCGAATGGAACAACGCCGACGCCGCCAATGTGTTCATGGACGGCAAGGCCTTCATCCAGTGGACCCTCAACATCTACGTCGGCAATGCCTTTGCCAACCACCCGGAGAAATCCAAAGTGCGCGGGGAGGCGATGCTGATCGAGCCACCCGACACCGGGCGCACAATCGGTTTCACGGCCATGTATGGCATCAATGCCAAGAGCAAGCACAAGGAAGCCGCGTGCAAGCTGGTGGTCTTCCTGGGCGCCAGGGATGAGCATGGAATCTACAACACTCCCAGGGCCTGGGTCGAAGCCGCGGCGTTGGTCTGGGGACAGCGTGGCGTGGAAAAAGACGCTGCTGTGCGCAAGTCCATCGAATCCTGGGGCGGAGATCCCGACAAGATGGCGGGTTACCTAGACAAGGCCGTGCACTTGGACGATGTCGTGCCTTACCAGCAACTATGGTACTTCGAATGGCAGGAATACGCGGATAAGCTCCTGCAGGAGATTCTCGCCGGGCGGCAGAGCCCCGAGGAAGGGGCCAAGTTGATGACCGAACGCGCCGTGCGGCTTTCCCGCCGCTACACGCGGTAAGGTCTCCCGCGCGTCCGAGCCGTCCCCCGTCGCAGGTCGGGCGGGGCGCCGGCTCGGCTCCGCCGGTGGCTACAGTGCGATGTGGCCTCGTGCCGCTTCGGCCTCATGAATGCGCGCGAATCCAGGCCGCTCATGGTCCCGCAGCGGGTGCTGGGATGGCGCTCGCCACATTTGATCCTGATGCTTTCGCTTCTGACCTCCGCGGGCCGCTGGCCGCTCGGCCGCCGACTGCGGAAACCTCCGCCAGCTCAAGGCCCTGCGGCCGAGTGGGTTCGTTTGGAAATTTCCATCCACTGGGTAGGGATGCCCCGCATCAAGGTCGCCCGCCGCATCGGTCCTGCCCGCCCGCAAGGAATACATACGTATACCATTTCCACCACGCCAAGTCCAGCGCGGCTTGGGTCGCCGCGGGAGACCGTGCCGCCCCTCCGCTGCGCCGTCCGCTGGCGCCCGCAGCGGCAGACAGCCGCGCCGCGCCGGTGTAGGCTGGGCCGACGCGTCCGTAGCTCAGGTGGATAGAGCATCGGATTTCTAATCCGACGGTCCCGAGTTCGAGTCTCGGCGGACGCGCTGGGATATCAATGAGATAGGGATTACGGAGCGAGGCTGGAGTCGCCGGGGCTACCCGGGGGCTACCGAGCGCCTGCTGAATCCCATGGCGGCGCACCCATCGCCAAGATGGCAAAGGGGCCAATGTACAAGAAATCCAAAGGCTTCATCGAGTTCCCGTGGGACGTGGCAGGGCGATTGATCGCTGCCGCAAGCGATCGATCATCCATGAGTTCGCTGACTCACGGGTTCTACCGTTATCCCGCTTCCATATCGCCGTGGCTCGCTCGATCAATTATTGAGGCCACCACGCAACCCGGCGAAACAGTACTAGACCCGTTCTTAGGTGGCGGGACCACTCTCGTAGAATCGCGGGCCCTCGGACGTGCTGGTATCGGAATCGACCGCCAGAGGCCGCTGCGCCCGGGCCGCTACGATCTGCCGGAACTGGAGCGGCTCATGGCGCACGCCGAGCGCGCCGTGCTGGCCCGCCGCGACTGCTGGCTGGGCGGCATCGGCCGCGACGCTGCCGGCGCGCGCAAGCTGCTGGCGCGGGGCTACCACTTCGTGACGACCCGTGCGGACATCTGGCTGCTCGCCGATGGCGCCCGGGCCACGGTGGCGGCGCTGCGCAAGTGAGGCGCCGGGGGCGGGCGCGGCTGGCCTTCGCGGCCGGCTTGATCTAGGATCGCCTGCGATGTGCGGGGCCGCCCTGCACGAGCGTCCGCCGTGCGCGCGTCCGGCGCTCGGCTCCACGCGCCGCCTCCCATGCCCGCCGTGCCATGATTGCCCTGCCATGATCGCCAAGACGCTCGCCGCCACCGTGCTGGGCGTGGAGGCCCACCCCATCGAGGTGGAGGTGGACCTGGCGCTGGGGCTGAGCCAGTTCACCATCGTGGGGCTGCCCGACGGCACGATCAAGGAGAGCCGCGAGCGCATCACGGCGGCCATCGCCAACAGCGGCTTCGCCTTCCCGATCCGGCGCATCACCTGCAACCTGGCCCCGGCCGAGATGCGCAAGATCGGCGCGGGCTTCGACCTGCCCATCGCGGCCTGCCTCCTGGCCGCCATGGAGGCCGTGCCCCCGGCGGCCCTCGAGCGCTACATGGTGGTGGGCGAGCTTTCGCTGGAGGGCCGCGTGCGCCCCGTGCGCGGCGTGTTGCCCATCGCCATCGCCGCCCGCGCCGCCGGATTGGAGGGCCTGATCCTGCCCCGCGACAACGAGCTGGAGGCGGCCGTGGTGGAGGGCCTGCGCCTCTATCCGATCGAGACGCTGGCGCAGCTGGTGGCCCTCCTGCAGGGCAACTGGGTGCCCGCAACGCGCGCGGTGGATGCGCACGCGCTGTTCCAGCAGTCCTCCCGCTACGGCGAGGACTTACAGGACGTGAAGGGACAGGAGCAGGTCAAGCGCGCGCTGGAGATCGCCGCGGCGGGCAATCACCACCTGCTGATGATCGGCCCGCCCGGCTCCGGCAAGACCATGCTGGCGCGGCGGCTGAGCACGATCCTGCCCGCCCTCTCGTTCGAGGAAGCGCTGGAGACGACGCGCATCCACAGCATTGCCGGGCTGCTGGGCGCCGAGCAGGCCATGGTCGCGCAGCGGCCGTTCCGCGCGCCGCACCACTCCATCTCGCAGCCGGGCCTGGTGGGCGGCGGCTCCGTGCCGCAGCCGGGCGAGATTTCCCTCGCGCACAACGGCGTGCTGTTCCTGGACGAGCTGCCGGAGTTCCCGCGCCCCGTGCTGGAGCTGCTGCGCCAGCCGCTGGAGGATCGCCACGTGACCATCTCGCGCGCGGCCATGGCGCTGGAGTTCCCCTGCAGCTTCCTGCTCGTGTGCGCCATGAACCCGTGTCCCTGCGGCTACCGGGGCGACCCCGGCCGGCGCTGCCGCTGCTCGCCGCACGACGTGCAGCGCTACCGCTCGCGCATCTCCGGGCCGCTGCTGGACCGCATCGACCTGCAGATCGACGTGCCCGTGGCACCCTTCGACCGGCTGGTGGAGTCGCGGCGCGGGGAGCCCTCGGCCACCGTGCGCGAGCGCGTGCAGGCCGCCCGCGAGCGCCAGCTGCGCCGCTTCGCCGGCACGCCCACGCGCGCCAATGGCGTGATGACCCCGCGCCAGATCGAGCAGTACGCGGCGCTTGCGCCGGAGGGCGTGGCGCTGCTGCGGCAGGCCTCGGCCAAGCTGGGCCTCTCCGCCCGCGCCCACGCGCGCATCCTCAAGGTGGCGCGCACCATCGCGGACCTGGCCGACGCGCCGGACGTGTCCCTGGCGCACCTGGCCGAGGCCATCCAGTACCGCAAGCTGGATCGCGGGGCACAATAGCGCGGAGGCGCTGCCCCCGCACCTGTGCTATTGGATCGCCCCGCGAGCGGGGCTCACGGCAGGGAGCGAGCCCCCTGCACCCGTTCCGCAACAAGCACTGGCGCGGCTGCACGGCAGCCGCGCCCCTCCATGCGGGGAGCGCGAGGGGGCTTGCTCCCTCGCAGCCGTTGCTGTTTCTGCGCTAGAATTGCACGCGCCGCGTGAAGCCGCCGTCCACGATGAGGTTGGTGCCCGTGATGAAGCTGGCCGCCGGGCTGGCCAGGAAGGCCACGGCGTTGGCCACCTCCTGCGGCGTGCCATGCCGGCCCAGGGGGATGCCGGCGCGCACCGTCTCGAAGAAAGCCGGGTCGCTGCGCTTCACGGTGTCCCACGGGCCGTCGGTGTGGAAGATCGGCCCGGGCGAGACGCTGTTGACGCGGATGCCGTCCCCCGCCAGCGCCTGGGAAAGGCTGTTGGCGTGGGCGATCAGCGCCGCCTTGATGGCATTGTAGGAGCGCGGGCCGCGGAAGGCCTCCACGGCCGCGGTGGAGCTGATGAAGACGATGGCGCCAGTGCCGGACCGCTTGAGCGCCGGCAGGGCCGCCTCCACGCAGCGCACGGCCCCCAGCAGGTCCACCTCGAAGGTGGTGCGCCAGGCCGCCTCGTCCAGCCCGCCCCAGCCGCTCACGTTGTGCACGAGGATATCCAGCCCCCCCAGCGCCTGCGCCGCTCCGCTCACGAAGGCCCGCAGCGCCGCCCCATCGCGCGCGTCGAAGGCTTGGCTGTGCACGCGCACGCCCCGGCTCTGCAGCGCCGCCGCAGCCTCGCGCACGCTCTCGGCGGTGCGCGCGCAGATGGCCACGTCCGCCCCCTCGGCGGCGAACAGCTCGGCGATGGCCCGCCCGATGCCCCGCGTGCTGCCGGTCACCAACGCCTTCTTGCCTTGCAGTCCCAGATCCATTGGGGCGCTCCTCGCTGCGGACCGGTTGGCCCTGGCGCCGGGGCCGGGCTCGCCGTGCCCGCGCCGCGCCCCCACCATCCGGCACGGCGCCGGGATTGTCCAGCCGCCGGCGGAGGGACGACCGCCCGCTGCAGCTCGCGCCCCCTACGCGGCCGGCGGCCGCAGCTCCAGCTCCAGCACCACGCGCGCCGCATACACCCCCCGCAGCCGGTAGATCAGCATCATGAAGGCAAAGATCCAGCGCCCGTACTTGGCGATGAGCAGGCGCTGCACCTCCTCGCGCAGGGCCGGATCGTCCACGAGGCGCGCCGTGCCTGCGCGGGCCACGCCGGACTCCCGCCGGCCGCTGGCGTCGCAGGCGATCACGCGCACGCGCCCGTTGGCGCGGATGCGCTTGACCTTGCCCGTGTTGCGGGTCGTCCCCACGTAGAAGCGATCGCCGCGCGCGACCCACCACACGGGCGTGGTGACGGGCGTGCCGTCGCGGCGATAGGTGGTCAGGTTGACATAGCGGGCGGTGGCGAGATCGGTTTCATGCGAGCGAGCCATGGCACCTCCTGAGCGAGCTGCGCGGCCGGCGCTCCCGCCTCCTGGCCAGGTGCGGCTGGGCTGCGCACGTCCCTCCTGCGCGCAGGGCGGGCCCGGCTGGGCGCGGCGGCTCTGCCCTCCGTCAGTCGCGGAAGTTGATGAATTGCAGCGGCAGGTCGATGCCGGACTCCTTCAGCAGGGCGATCACGGCCTGCAGATCGTCGCGCTTCTTGCCCGTCACGCGCACCTTGTCTTCCATGATGCTGGCCTGGGTCTTGCTCTTGGAGTCCTTCACGATCTTGACGATCTGCTTGCCCAGCGTGCCATCGATGCCCTGGCGGATGGTGATCGCCTGGCGCACCTCGCGGCCGGACTCCACCGGCTCGTCCAGCTTGAGGCTCTTCAGGTCCACCTGCCGCTTGGCCAGCTTGCTCATCAGCACCTGCACCACCTGCTCCAGGTGGAACTTGTCGTCGCTCACCACGGTGATGACGTCTTCCGCGCGCTGGCAGGAGGAGCCGGTGCTCTTCAAGTCGAAGCGGTTGCTGACTTCCTTGTTGGCCTGGTCCAGGGCGTTGGTCACTTCGTGCAGGTTGACCTCGGAGACCACATCGAACGTTGGCAAGAGCGTTCCTCCTTGTCGGGTTGGGGCCTCCGCCGCCCAGCCTCCCGGCACGTGGGCGGCGGCGCTGCAGGATCGGGGTCGGGGCCGCTGCTCCAGACAGTGTAGCATGACTGCACCCGCACAGGACGAGGGTGGGCGGTGGGGCGCACTGCAACGCCTCCGCCCGCCGGCACACCCTCGCAGCGGGCAGCGCCGGGATTGCCGCGGCGGGTCGGCCAGGGGTATGAATGGGCATTGCCCGGCGCCCGTAGCAGCCCCCGGCGCCGCACCCAGGGGAGAATCCGCCATGGCCATCGACATCGCAGCGCTGCGCAAGCAGCACCCGCCCACCGGCATGCCGTTCCAGATCGGCAAGCTGGGCCACGTGGTGATCCTGGTGAGCGACATCGAGCGCTCCACGCGCTTCTACACACAGGTGATGGGCTTCAAGGTCTCCGACGTCTATCCGGAGGAGATGGTGCCGGGCGGGATGGTGTTCCTGCGCTGCAACCCCGATCACCACTGCCTGGCCCTGGTCGGCGCGGGCAAGGGGGAGGCCCCGCACATCGAGCTGCACCACATCGCCTTCGAGGTGCCGAGCCTGGACGACGTGTTCCGCGCCCGCGATCACTTGCGCAAGCACAACGCCCCCATCGACTTCGAGGGCCGCCGCCGCGCGGGGTGCCAGGTGGCCGTGGAGTTCCGCGATCCCGATGGGCACCGGCTGGAAATCTACTGGGGCGTGGACCAGATCGGCTCGGAAGGCACCTCGCGCCCCGCCTCCCAGTGGCGCCACCTGTTCACGCTGGAAGAGGCCATCGCCCATCCGCCGCCGGGCCAGGACGCCACCTTGCGCGATCCTTCCCTGCGCAAGTAGCGCGGGACAAGAGCTGCCAAACCAAACCCAGAACGCAGGGGTCAACGCCATGACCCTCACCTTGCGCGAGCACGGGCCGGACTGCGCGGCCGAAGTGGGCGGGGTCGACCTCTCGCGCCCCCTGTCCGACCGCGACTTTGCCGCGCTCCAGGCCGCCATCGACCGCTGCGGCGTGCGGGTCTTCCGTGGCCAGCGCCTGGACGACGCCGCGCAGCTCGCCTTCAGCCTGCGCTGCGGGCGGCCCTTCGACCGCACCCGCTTCCGGCGCCTGATGCACCGCACCACCGTGGCTGGGGACGGCCCCACGGTGACGAGCGAGGCGCCCAGCAGGCCGACGGCCTCAGCCGCCGGCCGGCGTAGCGTTCATCCGCTCGATGGTGGAAGGAATGGCGTGTGTCGTGCGGCGCTTCAGGCGGCGCGGGGCGCCGTGCCGCCCGCAAGCAACTGATAGAGCCCGATATAGCTGCGCGCCGAGGCCTCCCAGGCGTGCACTTCGCGCATGCCGCGGCGCATCATCTTGCGCCAGCCGGGACGATCCTGGTATGCCTCCAGCGCGCCAGATAGGGCCCGCCAGAACGCCTGCGGGGTGGAGTCGCGGAACGTGAAGCCCGTGCCGATCTCCGGGTGATAGCGCGCGTCGATCACCGTATCGGCCAGCCCGCCCGTGTGCCGCACCACCGGCACCGTGCCGAAGGCCAGGCTGTAGAGCTGGTTCAGGCCGCAAGGCTCGAAGCGCGAAGGCATGAGGAAGATGTCGGCGCCCGCGGTGATGCGGTGCGCCAATCCCTCGTCGTAGCGCGTCAGCACGCGGCAGCGCTCCGGATGGCGCACGGCCAACTCCTGCAGCGCCTTCTGGTAGTGCGCGCTGCCCTCGCCCATCACCACCAGGGCCGTGGACTGGCTCAGCAGCCGCTCGGCCACCGACAAGATCAGGTCGATCCCCTTCTGCTCCACCAGCCGCAGGATCACGGCCACCAGGGGCGACGTGAGCACGGTCTTGGGCAGGTGCAACTCCTCCAGCAGGCGCGACTTGACCGTGTGCTTGCCGGACAGCCGCGCCTCGGAAAAGTGCGGCGCGATGTGCGGGCTGGAGCGCGGGCTCCACTCGGTGTCGTCGATACCATTGATGATGCCGAAGAAGCGGTCCGCGCGGGACTGCATCAGCCCTTCCAGGCCGCGGCCGTACTCGTACTGAGTCATCACCTCCTGGCGGTAGGTCTCACTCACGGTCGTCACCGCGTCGCTGTAGCAGACGCCCGCCTTGAGGAAGTTCACCTTGCCGTAGAACTCCAGCGGTCCGCCCGGATAGAACCCGTCCACCGGCAGCCCCAGCAGCGGCAGCACAGACGGCTCATAGACGCCCTGGTGCCCGAAGTTGTGCACCGTCAGCACTACCGGCGGCGGATTGGGCAGCTGGCGCAGCATCCGCGCGGCCAGCGCCGTGTGGTGCTCGTTCAGGTGCACGGCCGTGTAGACGCGCCCGCTGCCGGCCACCCAGTCCACGATGGCCTTGGCGAACAGGATCGAGGCCTGCGGCTCCTGGGGGTAGTCCGCCGATTGCCCGCCGGTCAGGTAGGGGCCGTTGCGGGAGAGGTAGCGCGGCTCGTCAACGAAGATCAGTTCCACTCCGTTGTGCGGTTCCTCCGGCGTCAGCCATGACACGGCGACCTTCTCGTCGCCCAGCGGCAGGAAGGTGCGACGCACCGTGCGCATGGCCTGGAGCAGCGGCGAGCGCTCGGGCAGGCTGCGGTACCACGGCGTGATGATGGTGACCGCGACGTCCTGCAGGGACAGCGCCTGCGGGAGCGCCTTGGACACGTCGCCAAGCCCGCCCACCTTGGAGAAGGGGGCGACTTCCATCGTGGCGAACAGGATTTTCATGGAATGCGTTCCGCACAGCGCAATAATGCCCCCGACGTAAATTAACGGTAGCATGCCCCGACGGTCGGCGCATTTGAATTCGTCGTGCCGCAGGGGGTTCCCAGGTCCCCTGCCCCGCGCCTGACGGGGGCTGGCACCCACCTCCGCCGGGATGCGCCTGGCGGGCCGGCAGGGGCCGAATACGCCTTAGACGACGGGCACTGGAATAAGTTCCGCGCCTGGCCGCGACCGGCACCCCTTCGACCGCACCCGCGCCGGCCGGCCGCTTCCCAATCGACGCCGGAGGCGATACCGTGCGCGTGCAGGTCACCGCCCATTCACGTCTTGCGGGGAGCCCTATGGAAGAGTTCACCTACTGGGTCAACGGCAAGTTCCTCCCGGCCAGCCAGGCCGTCATGCCCATCAACAGTCGCGGCTACCGCCTCGGCGATGGCGTGTTCGATACGGAGCGCACGTTCAACGGCAAGCTGTTCCGCCTCGCGGCGCACCTGGAACGCCTGGAGCGCTCGCTGCACTACGTGCGCATCGACCCGGGCCTCACCATGGACGAGCTGGCGGAGGTCGCCGAAGAGACGACCGCGCGCAACCGGCCCCTGCTGGGCCGCCATGGCGACTTCTGGGTGACCGAGACGATCTCGCGCGAGCCCGGCAACAAGGCCTTCGTCTCTGTGATCGTGGACCCCCTGCCCTTCGAGCGCTACGCCCCTTTCTATGCCAAGGGCGTCCCGCTCGTGATCCCCTCCGTGCGCTCCAGCGCCCAGATCGGGATGGACCCCAAGCTCAAGGCGACCAGCCGGTTGAACATGGTGCTGGCGGACCTGGAGGGCAAGCAGATCGACCCCAACTCGCTCAGCGTGCTGCTGGACGAGCACGGGAACCTGGCCGAGGTGATCTACGGCAACCTGTTCGTCGTGCGCGGCGGCCGCATCCGCACGCCCACCTCGCGGGCGATCCTGGAAGGCGTGACGCGCATGACCACGCTGGAGCTGATCGGCACGGAGGGCCTGCCGCTGGAGGAGGGAGATCTGCAGCCTTACGACCTGTACACGGCAGACGAGGCGTTCTGCACCACCACCAGCTACTGCGTGCTGCCGATCGCCTCGCTGAACGGCCGCCCGGTGGGCAAGGCCGTGCCGGGCGCGGTCACCCAGCGCCTCACGCAGGCCTGGAACCGGATGGCCGGGCTGGATATCCCCGCACAGTTCCAGAAGTTCGGCGCCAAGGGCACGCCCGTGCCCATCAGAGCCGCCACCTGACCCCCGCCCAGCTGCAGCGCCCCGCCCGGGCCCGGCAGGCGCCGGGCCGGCGGCTGGCCCGGCGACCGCCACCAAGCGAACGATCGTTGGGTTGCACCCTCGCAATCAGGAAAGGATGCACAGCATGTCGGAATGGAGCGCGGCCAATCCGGACTTCGAGCGTGCCACCCGCTCCATGTTCGCCGGACAGCCGTTCATGGAGCACATTGGCGCGGTGCTGACCGCCGTGACGCCCGGCCACGCGGAAATCCGCCTGCCCTACCAGCGCGCGCTGACCCAGCACGATGGCTTCTTCCACGGCGGGCTCATCGCCACGCTGGCGGACAACGCCGGCGGCGCGGCGGGCTACACGGTCATCCCCGCCGGCAAGGGGCTGCTGACCGTGGAGTTCAAGGTGAACATCCTGGCGCCGGGCCAGGGCGAGGCGCTCATCGCGCGGGGCCGCGTCGTGCGCGCGGGCCGCAGCCTCGTCGTCAGTGCCGCGGAGGTCTATGCTGCACAGGCCGACCGCGAGGTGCTGTGCGGCGCGCACCTGATGACGCTGATGGTGGTGGAACGCAGCGACTAGCCGCGCGCGGCGCCGGCCGCGCCGGCGAGACAGGCCGCACGCGACAGTCTATACTGGGGCCAACCCGGGCGCCCCGCCCCGGCCCCTCCCGCCGCGCCGACGACGGCGCGCCGCGAGGCCACCGCCGTCGCTGGATCCGACTCCTCGACCGCGCCGCATGGCCACCGACCGTTCCTTCGACAAGCGCCTCGTCCTGTGGGCCGCCGGCTTCGCCCTGCTGGGCGGGGCGGCCGTTGCCGGGCTGTATGCGCTGCTGCACACGGGCTTCGTCGTGTGGCTGGCGCAGCTGAATCAGTGGCTGGCCGATTCGGTCATCCGCCGGCTTGGCTACTGGGGCGTGTTCGCGCTGATGTTCATAGAGTCGAGCCTCCTCCCCCTTCCCTCCGAAATCGTGGTGCCGCCGGCGGCAGATCTCGCGCGGCGCCTGCCGGACTGGAACGTGGGGTGGGTGGTCGTGGTGAGCACGGCCGGATCGCTCGCGGGCGCGCTCTTCAACTATTACCTGGCACTCTACCTGGGCCGGCCGCTGCTGCTGCGCGGCATCAAGCGCTTCGGGCGTTACGTGCGCTTCTCGCAGCGGGGCTATGAGCAGGCCGAGGCGATGTTCCAGCGCCACGGCGCCATCTCCACCTTCACCGGTCGCCTCATTCCCGGCATCCGCCACCTCATCTCCCTGCCCGCCGGGCTCGCGCGGATGCGCCTGCTGCCGTTCTGCCTGCTCACCTCGCTCGGCGCGGGGATGTGGGTGTCCGTGCTGGCCTGGCTGGGCTACTGGTTCGGCGCCAATCCGGAGGAGCTTGCGCTGCAGTTGCAGCGCTCTTCGCACTGGCTGGCCGCCGGAGCCGTGGTGCTGCTCGTGCTGTACGCGGCCTGGCACCTGCGGCGCATGCGGGCCTCCGCGCCTTGACCTGCGGATCGACGCGGCATGGAGGATCTCTTTCATATCGTGGTGCGGGGGCGCGTGCAGGGCGTCGGCTTCCGCTACTTCACCGAGCAGCAGGCCCGGCGCCTGGGGATTGCGGGCTGGGTGCGCAACCTGCCGGGCGGCGAGGTGGAGCTGGTGGCCCGCCTGCCTGGCGGAGTCAAGGAGCGCTTCCTGGCCGCGCTGCGGCAGGGGCCGCCCATGGCCCGTGTCGATGCGATCGACGTGCGCAGCGCCGATGCGGGGCAGCTTCCGCTTGGCTCCGGATTCCACGTGCGCCACTGAGCGGCACGCCTTGCACGCGCCGCCCGATGCGCCGCGCAGCCGCT
>JBGOUY010000245.1:0-6639 GCA_041477795.1 bacterium | reverse complement strand
GGAAGGGCCGCGCGATCTGGAAGGTGCGCGTCAGGCCGCGCTGGCAGATCTGGTGTGGGGCGAGGCCGACCAGCGAGCGGCCCTCGAACAGGATGCGCCCGGCGCTGGGCGCATAGGTGCCGGCAATCAGGTTGAAGAGCGTGGTCTTGCCCGCGCCGTTGGGGCCGATCAGTCCCAGCACCTCCCCCCGCCGCACGGTCAGGCTCACCTCGGCGATGGCGGTGAGGCCGCCGAAGCGTCGCGTCAAGCCCTCGGTCTGCAAGAGGGCTTCATCTAAGCGGGCTTCGCTCATGCGGCCTCCGTCGGGCCCGTGAGGCGGCGCCAGCCGGCCGCCAGCAGGCCCATGAGGCCCTGCGGCAGGAAGATGATCACGGCGACGAGCAGCGCCCCGAAGAACATCAGGTGCACGCCGATGTAGCCGCGGAAGAGCCTCTTGGCGATCTCGGAGAAGGGCGTCAGCAGGAGGCTGCCCAGCAGCGGCCCCAGCACGGTGCCGGCCCCGCCGATGATGGGCCGCAAGAGGATTTCCACCGAGATCGTCGTGCCCAGGGTGATCTCCGGATCGATGTAGAGCAGGTATTGCGCGTAGAACGTGCCCCCCATCGCCGTCAGTGCGGCGCTGATGGCCATCGCGACCATCTTGCAGCGGAAGGAGTTCACGCCGAGCGCCTCGGCCGCCTCCTCGTTCTCGCGGATCGCCTGGAAGTAGTAGCCCAGGCGCGAGTGCTGGATCCAATAGGCGAGGGCGGTGATGCCGACCAGCATCGCCAGCATGATGTAGTAGAAGGGCACCTTGCTCGTGAACTGGAACTGCAGCGGCGCGTTGCCCTGCAGCGGGATCAGGATGCCGACCGACCCCCCCACCGCGCTCCAGTTCTCCGCCAGGATGCGCAGCATCTCCGCGAAGGCCAGCATCACCAGCGCGAAGTACGGCCCGCGCAGGCCGTAGCGGAAGCTGAGGAAGCCGCTGCACAATCCGAACACGCACCCCACCCCTGCGGCGGCCAGCATGCCCAGCCAGGGCGTCAGCCCCGTGTGCAGGTTGAGCAGGGTCGACGTGTACGCGCCCAGCCCGAAGAACGCCGCGTGGCCAAAGGAGAACTGCCCTGTGTACCCGCCGAGGAGGTTCCAGGCCTGCCCCAGGTAGGCATAGAAGAAGATGATGACGAACAGGTGCAGCAGGGTGGCGCCCGCCAGAAAGGGCAGCACCAGCAACCCGGCCAACACGAGCCCCAGCAGCAGCCCCGCTCCGCGTCCCATCGTTCCCCTTCCCTCCCTGCCGCAGAGGCCCCTGTGATCAGCCGCCGGGACGGCCCGGGCGTGCGCGCCGCGTGCCTCGCTCCCGGCACCGCCCCCGCGGGAGGCGTCCGCGCATTATGTCCGCCCCGCCCCGTCCTGACAAGGTCGCTCCGGCCCTGGGCGTTCGCCGGGCCCGGCCGCGGCGGCCGCACCGTTCCGACCCGTGAGCCCCCACGGAGCCCGCCCCCAGCGACTGGACCGACCGCCCCGCCGCGCCGGCCGCCGGGCCGGCTCGTGCAGCGGCGGGGATACCGGTTCGCCCCGAGATGGGATAGATTCGCGCCGGAACGGAGGGGTCCGCCGTCGGCGGCTCCACTGTACATCGCCACGAACGAAGGAGGGCTCTCATGACCAGCAAGCCGCGGAACGGGGCGCGCCCCTACAGTCGGCGTGAATTCTTCAAGCGGGTCGGGCAGACCAGCGCCGCGGCGGCGGCCGTGTCGGCGTTGGGGTTTCCGGCCGTGCTGCGCGGGCAGACGCCACCCAGCGTCAAGATCGGACACATCCATCCGCTCACGGGCTTTCTCGCCTTTGACGGCGGCCAACTGCGCAACGGCCTGCTGCTGGGGGCGGACGAGATCAACGGCAGCGGCGGCATCAAGTCGCTCGGCGGGGCGAAGGTGGAGATCCTGGACGGCGATTCGGAAGGCAAGCCGGAGGTCGCCATCACGGAGATGGAGCGCTTCAATGCGGCCGGCTGCCTGGCCGTGCTGGGCTGCTACCAGAGCGCGGTGACGCTCGTGGCGACGCAGCAGGCCGAGCGCCTGCGCCTGCCCTTCATGGTGACGGTGGCCGTGGCGGACGAGGTCACGGAGCGCGGCTTCAAGTACACCTTCCGCGTGCAGCCCAAGGGCGAGCAGATGACCGCGCAGACGCTGGAGTACCTGGCCGCCATCGCCAACGGCGCGGGCGTGAGCGTAAAGACGATCAGCTACCTGCACGACAACACGGCCTTCGGCCAGTCGCTGCTGACCCTGGTGCAGAAGCTGGCGCCCACGCACGGCATGGAAATCGCGCTGGACATGCCCTATTCGCCCCGTGCGACGGACGTCAGCACGGAGGTCAACAAGATCAAGTTTGCGCACGCGGACGTGGTGATGCACTCGGGCTACTTCAACGACAGCGTCCGCGCCCTGCGCACGATGCGCGACCTGCGCGTGGAGGCCAAGGGCATCGTGGGGCTGGGCAACGCGGCCTACTCGCACACCAAGTTCGTCGCGGAAGCCGGTGCCGCCAGCAACCACGTGATGGACGGCAACTACCGCGCCAACCCCAAGAGCCCCATGACGGCCAAGGTCTTTGCCGCCTACCAGGCGCGCTTCAAGGAGGACATGCCGGTGCACGCGGTCTACGCGTATCAGCCGCTGCTCCTCATCGCCGACGCCCTCGAGCGCGCCGGCAAGGCCGACCGCGACGCCCTGCGCGACGCGCTGGCCAAGACGAACGTCACGCAGCACATGCTTCCGCAGGGGCCGATCGTCTTCGGGCCGGATGGCCAGAACATCAACGCCCGCGCGACGATGATGCAGGTGGTGGACAAGGAGGTGCGCGTGGTGTGGCCGCAGGAGTACGCCGAGGCCAAGCCGGTCTTCCCGGAGTAGGGCTGCGCCGGCCTGCCAACGGCCCGGCGCTATCGCCTCGCTGGGACCCCACCCCGCGGCCCGCCGGCGGCGGGCCGCTGCCCCTCCCCGCTAAGCAGGGAGGGGCGCGGCTTCTGCATGGCCCTGGAGCATCAAGCCCCTTCCCTGCCTAGCGGGGAAGGGGTTGGGGGATGGGGTCCGCGCCGGTCGGACACGATGCTGAATAGCTGCGAACTTCCGTGTCAGTACCCTAGAACCAATACCCGAGCGTCACCCCCAGGATGTCGATGCCGTCGTTCTGGGAGGCCAGGTTGGCGTTGGACAGGTGCAGGAAGCGGATGTTGACGTCCCCCCCGTGCGGCAGAGAGCGCACGCCGAGGGACACGCGCGACTCGAAGACCCAGGTCGAGCCCAGGTGCCGCTGCTCGCCTTTCGCGTCCTCCAGCTCCACGGAGGACAGGTGCGCCAGCCCGACGCCGTACTCGCCATAGACCGCGGAGGCCTCCCCGCCGAGGCCCGGCACGTTCCAGCGCCAGACGGGCGCGAGGGAGAGCACGCGCACCTCCCGGTAGCCCCGGCGGGGCGCGAAGGGGGTCGCCTCCACGGACACGCTGCGCCACTTGGAGTAGCTGGCGTCCAGATAGCTGTCCGCGATGCCGAGCTTCCCCTTGAACCCATCCAGCGGCCCCTCCCACTGCACCGCCGCGCGCAGGGCCAGGAAGTCCGCATTGCCGCGCCCGTCGCCGAAGGACACGCCGTGGGCGAAGGCCCCCGCGGCCGGCAGCAGCAGCAGCGCCAACAGGCCGAAGATCCGGGCGGCGCCCATGAGGGCACGGGGCAGCCGGCCGTGCGGGAAGCAGTGCGCCATCGGGGGGAGCCAAGCCGTCGGGTTCGCCGCGCGTCGGTTCGGATCGCGGCCTGTACGCTGCGCCGCCGGGCGGGCGACTCAGCGGGGCCACCCGGCAACAAAGCATTGATGCGGCGCCGGGGTCAACTGCGGGGAGAGGGGACGTAGACTTTTACTTTCGCGCCGCTACTGCTGGTCGCCTTCGATTCGGCCGCCGCCCGCCGTCGGCCCCGCCTTGACGGACGACCCGAATTCGGTCCAACTATGGACCTACTCCATGCGCGAGGGAGCGGCGATGAAATGGTCCACGCAGATCAAACCGATCAGCTACCTGAAGGCGCACGCCGCCGAGATCGTGCGCCACCTGGGCGACACCGGTAAGCCGCTGGTGATCACGCAGAACGGCCAGGCCAAGGCCGTGCTCCAGGACATCGAGAGCTACGAGCAGACCCAGGAGGCGCTGGCGCTGCTGAAAATCCTGGCGCTGGGCGAGCACCAGCTCGAGGTCGGCAGGACTCAGCCCGCAGCGGATGTGTTCGGGCGGTTGCGCAGGAAGTACGGGAAAGCCTGATGGGGCGCGGCGTCATCCTGTCTGACGATGCGGCCAACGATCTGGAGGAACTGTGCGCTTTTGTTGCCCGGCACGACGCGCCGGGGAAGGCCGAGCGCTTGCTTGCGCGCATTGAGCGGGCCGTCGCAGGGCTTGCGGACGCTCCGGAACGCGGTGTCGTTCCCCCCGAACTGTCCGCGCTGGGGATTCGCCGCTACCGCGAGGTCTTCTTCAAGCCCTATCGGATCGTGTACCGGGTTCTGCCGGATTCCGTGCTGGTGCTGCTGATTGCCGACGGCCGCCGCGACATGCAGGCCCTGTTGCAGCGCAGGCTCCTGGGGGCATGACCTTGCGGGCTGCGCAAGCGCGCTCCTTGCTCTCCTCACCCCGCCTCAACCCGCCCCCCCCCTCGCACCGCCGCGGGGGGGGGAGGAATGCAGGACCCGCCTGTTGGTCACCCCAGCAGGCGTGACAGCGCTGCCTTGATCGCCTTGCGGTCCGCTTTGCCAAGCGTCCCCGCCCGCCGCAAGACCAGTCCCGCATCCAGCGTGAAGAGCTTCATCCGCACAACCGAGGGCACGGGCAGACCGGCGCCCGCCGAGTCGGTGACCGGCGTATCCAACGGCCAGGGGGCGTTCTCCGCGCTGGTGATCATGGCCAGCACCAGGTGACCCGCGGGGGTATTGAAGACCTTCTCTCCCGACAGCACCAGCGCCGGGCGGCGCTTGCTGGCGCGCCGATCCGTGAAGGGGAAGGGAACCACCACCACATCGAATGCTTCAAAGATCACGGTACGCCCGCTCGTCGGCCTTGCCGCTCCACTCCGTCAGCGTGGCCTGCACGGCTTTGGCCCACTGCCGGTCGCTGGCGCGCGCCTTGCGGAGCCGGATTTCGCCCTTTTGGATGTCGAAGGCGATCGCGTCCCCCGCCTGAAGCTTCAGTGCCGCCCGCACGGGCGCGGGAATCGTCGCCTGGTACTTGCGGGTCAGCTTGCTCGTCGCGGTGGACATCGGGAGCCTCGGGGTTTGGTATTACCTCGGTAATACACGGAGCGAGGAGCTTGCGCAAGGCGGGGTTGCCGGCAGGGAAAGCGGCCAAGGTTGGGGTCGCGGGGGCAAGGCCCGGCGCCCGCTCGGGGAGGTCAACGGCTTGCGCCGGGAGGCGCAACCCTTTGTTGGCGAGACACGGTTAAAATCGCGCTGGATGGGCGATGGGGCGAGAGCGGGCGCAACCCCTCATGCAGTCTCTTCGGTCTTTGCGCGAGCGCGCTCGATGGCCTTCTTTAAATCCGTGAGCCATGAAGGGTCCGGCTTGGCCTCTCCCCAGACGTGTCGGTGAATCGCACGGACAGCCTCGGAAATCAGTTGGACGGCCAAGATCGCCGTATCAAGATCAACTCTGTAGAAGGTAGATAGCTTATCGTAGCCACCGAACTTTTCCGGAACCCGAAAGGGCGATGGATGAGTCAGCGAGTCTCGATATGGCTTCAAGATCTCGATTATTCCAGTCACTCGCTCGTCACTCTCTCCCCATAACTGCTCTCCTGTCAGAATCCTTGGAATATTGATCAATCGCGATCGTAGTGACTTCTCGGTACAGTGTTCAAGGTAGGCCATATCTTCCTGTGGACAAGATAACTCAAGGTGTCCATCGACGGCGGCCCATGCCAATCCGTTTAGGTATGCTTCAAGCAAGCTGAAACAGGCGTGGACGCCGCTTCGCTGAGCATGACCCTTCTGGCGAAGCAACGCCCCGATGCTTTCCCTCTCTTGAGCAATACGATTATGAATGGCCCGTTTGTCGGGTTGAAGTTCCTGTTCTGAATTGGTCGCGACGTTCAGTGCAGTGATGATATCCTTCGTAAGGAAATCCTCTGGAAACATGAACGCGAGTCCCCACAACGATATGACGACTGTCGCGTGAGAAGGCGTCCCGCGGAGAACTTCGTTCCGTACCTTGAAGAAGCGAGCCTCGAATTCTCGCAACGGGATCTCAAGCCCCCAATGGTCCTTGATAGCCTCAAACAGCTCGCCAAGCCGATCAGCGTCTGCATTGAGGAAATTCCGCTTGACCCAGGAATTGATACGCTTCGACACATTTCGTCGAACGTCACGCGCCCCCGCTTTGATGTTACGTCGTGGTAGATCGGGCGGAAGGTGACCAGCCTCGATGAATTCTCTCCAGCTATGGATCTCGCCCAAGAGTAGCCGGCCAACCGCAGCAGCGCGATTCGCACGCTCTATCTGTTGGACTTCGCGCTCTCTTCCGCCAGCCATGACGATTGGCCATGAGGGTGTTTTCGTTCGCGAATGATTCCTGCGTTGCAATTCGTGGGTAATTCCTTCCAGCGGCAGGGGACGATC
>JBGOUY010000096.1:0-13835 GCA_041477795.1 bacterium | reverse complement strand
CTGTGAGCCCCGCTTGCGAGGCGAACCAACAGCACCGGGGAGAAGGAGGAGCACGGCTCCCCGCGCGGAGGTGCTCTCCTCTCCATGAAACGAGACCTTCTCAAAACTGGGCGCTTGGGAGAGGGTGAAGGGGACAACGAGGGTGCAGTGAATTGCCAGCCAGGGAGGCGGCGATGCATCGGGATACCAGCGGGCTGAGCTTTGCGGATGCGATGGTGGGAGAGAAGGGCCGCAATGAGTCTTTGGAACGGATCGGTGAACTGGTGGACTGGAGTCGGATCGCAGCAATGGTTGGCGAGCTGCACACCGCCGCAGAAGGGCGGCCGTCCTATCCGCCCTTGGTGATGGTCAAGGTGCTGCTGCTCGGACAATGGCACCAGTTGTCCGATGAGGGGTTGGAGCAGGCGCTGCAGGACCGGCTGTCGTTCCTGCGGTTCTGCGGGTTTGGCTTGGATGAGCAAACTCCGGATCGCAACACGATCTGGCGGTTTCGCAGGCTGCTGGCGGAAGGAGGCTTGGAACAAGCACTGCTGACAGAGGCGGGCAGGCAGCTTGACCGGCACAAGCTGGTGCTCAAGCAAGGCACGTTGCTCGACGCGACCTTGGTTGAGGCCCAAGCCGCCAAGCCCAAGCGCGGGGAGGATGGGGCCGCTGGCGTGAGCTCAGTCGATCCGGATGCCAGGTGGACCAAGAAGTACGGCCAGTTTCATTTCGGCTATCAGGCGCACTTGGGCGTGGATGAGGACTCCAGCCTGATTCGTAAAGCCGAACTCAGACCGGCCAATGTCAACGAGAGCGCAGTGGCCGACGAACTGATCAGTGGAGATGAGCAGGCCGTGTACGCGGACAAGGCCTACGAGAACAAGCACAGGCGTCGGCGGCTCAAGAAGCAGGGTATCAAGGATCGCATCCTGCACCGCAGCCACAAGAACCAGTCAGAACTTCCGCGTTTGCAACGACGGCGCAACGAGTTGATCAAGCCGATCCGCCGCAAGGTCGAGCACGTGTTCGGCACGCTCAAACGCAGCTATCGCTATACACGCGTCCGTTTCTACTCACTCAGGACCAATGCGGTCGACCTATGCCTGTTGGCGATTGCGTACAACCTAAGGCGGGCCGTTGTGCTGCTGGCCTAGGGCTGGGCCTGCTGCTGGCCTAGGGCTGGGCCTGCTGCTGGCCTAGGGCTGGGCCTGCTGCTTGCCAGACAAACGCAGCTGCCCACGGCGAAATTCGCACCGGGAAGCCGACACCTGACAACTTGCTCCCGCTTGAGGTCACCCCTCCACAGCGCGGCACTGGTTTTGAGAAGGTCTCATGCAATGGAGAGGGGAGGCCCGGCGCCAGCCGGGCGGGAGTGAGGCTGCCGTTGCAGTCGCCTTCTCCGCCGGAGCCCCGCTTGCGGGGCGAACCGACAGCGCCGGAGCCCCGCTTGCGGGGCGAACCCACCGCACCGGGGGGAGGGGCGGCAGCGCGGCAGCGCTGCGGGGAAAGGTCCCGGCGAATCGGGGCCTGTCCTGAGCGCAGTCGAGGGGCGAGCACCCGCGCTTGGCCAAATGCCCGCGCCGGGCTAGATTGGAGGCAGTGCCAAGGCCGGCGCCGCGCCCGGCAGCCGGTGGGCCCGGCCTCCACCCCCGCAGGAATGACGCCATGACCGACTTCGACTATTCCCCGCTCTTCCCGCTGGGCAAGGACGACACCGCGTACCGCAAGCTCACCGACAAGCACGTCTCGACCGCCAAGTTCGAGGGCCAGACCGTCCTCAAGGTGCGACGCGAGGCGCTCGTGGAGCTGGCGCGCCAGGCCCTCAGCGACGTGAACTACCTCTACCGCACGCGGCACCTGCAGTCCTTGCGCAACATCCTGGACGACCCGGAGGCCTCGGACAACGACCGCTACGTGGCGCTCACGCTGCTCAAGAACGCGGTCATCTCCGCCGATCGCGTGCTGCCGAGCTGCCAGGACACGGGCACGGCGAAGGTCTACGCCACCAAGGGCCAGCGCGTGTGGACGGACTTCGACGATGCGGAGGCGCTCAGCGCGGGCATCTTCCGCACGTACGCGGACGAGAACCTGCGCTATTCGCAGAACGCGCCGCTCACGCTCTACGACGAGGTGAACACGGGCAGCAACCTGCCCGCGCAGATCGACATCCACGCCGCCCCGGGCGACCAGTACAAGTTCCTCTTCCTGGCCAAGGGCGGCGGCTCGGCCAACAAGATGCTGCTGTTCCAGGAGACCAAGGCGATCCTCAATCCCACCACGCTGCCCAAGTGGATCGCCCAGAAGCTGACGATGCTGGGCACGGCGGCCTGCCCGCCCTATCACCTGGCGCTGGTGATCGGCGGCACATCGGCCGAGAGCACCATGAAGACGCTCAAGCTGGCCTCGGCGGGCTACCTGGACCGTCTGCCGACGAAGGGCAGCAAGAGCGGCCACGCCTTCCGCGACCTGGAAGGCGAGCGGATGGTGCTGGACATCTCGCGGCGCATCGGGATCGGCGCGCAGTTCGGCGGCAAGTACTTCGCCCATGACGCCCGCGTGATCCGCCTGCCGCGCCACGGCGCCAGCCTGCCCGTGGGCCTGGGCGTGAGCTGCAGCGCGGACCGCAACATCCTGGGCAAGATCACGGCCGAGGGCGTGTCCGTGGAGCAACTCGACACGGACCCCGCGCGCTTCCTGCCCGCGCCCGCGGCGGTCAAGCCCGGCGCGATGGTGCGGATCGACCTGGACCGTCCCATGCAGGAGATCCTTGCCGACCTGTCGCGCTATCCGGTCACGACGCGCGTCATGCTCAACGGCAAGATGATCGTGGCGCGGGACATCGCCCACGCGCGCTTCAAGGAGATGGTGGACAAGGGCCAGGCGCTGCCGGAGTACTTCAAGGCGCACCCGGTCTACTACGCCGGCCCGGCCAAGACGCCCAAGGGCCTGCCCTCGGGCAGCTTCGGCCCGACCACCGCCGCGCGCATGGACCCCTATGTGGACGAATTCCAGTCGCACGGGGCCTCCCTGGTCATGCTGGCCAAGGGCAACCGCTCCCGGGCCGTGGTGGACGCGTGCAAGAAACACGGCGGCTTCTACCTGGGCTCCATCGGCGGGCCCGCCGCGGTGCTCGCCCACGACAACATCAAGTCGGTCAAGCAGCTCGACTTCGCCGACTTGGGCATGGAGGCGGTCTGGGAGATCACGGTGGAGGACTTCCCGGCCTTCATCGTCATCGACGACAAGGGCAACGACTTCTTCGCCAAGCTGATCTGAGCCGATCCGAGTAGGGGTATGGCATGCCATGCCCCTACTCGGGTGTGCCCGCCGCTGCGCCCGGCCCCGCCCTCGCCTTGCTACCGTGCACCCCCGCAGGAGGCTATGCTGCTGACCTCTTCGTCCTCGCCGCTGATCCTCGGCATCTTCCTGCTCACCTACGTCTTCATCGCCATCCAGCGCATCCCGGGCATCCACATCGACCGCCCCTCGGGCGCAATGATCGGCGCGACGCTGCTGTTGCTGACGGGCCTGATCGGCCTGCCGGAGGCCTACGGCTTCGTCGACGGCGACGTGATGCTGTTCCTGCTGGGCATGCTGATCCTGGTGGGCTACCTGGAATACAGCGGCTTCTTCGGCGCCGTGGCGGCCTGGCTGGTGCGCGTGAGCGGCACCCCCGCGCGGCTGCTGGCGGGCACCGTGCTGGCCTCCGGGCTGCTCTCCGCGTTCTTCGTCAACGACACGATCTGCCTGCTCTTTCCGCCGATCCTGCTGCGGGCGACGCGGCACCTGCGCCTCAATCCCGTGCCCTACCTGATCGCCGTGGCGCTGGCCTCCAACTTCGGCTCGGCGCTCACCGTGACGGGCAATCCGCAAAACATGTTCATCGGCGTCCACGCCGGGCTGGCCTACCTGCCGTTCCTCGCGCGCATGGCCGTGCCCGTGGCGCTGGGGCTGGCGGGCACCTACGCCGCGATCCGCCTGCTCTACGCGCGGGAGATCAACGGCCGGCCGCTCCCCCTGGCCAGTACAAGCACCGCAGCCGCCGCGGCCGAAGCGCCCCTGCAGCGCGCGCTGGCGCTCAAGGCGCTGGCGGTGCTGGGCCTCGTGCTGGCGCTGTTCGTGGCGGGCATGCCCTATCCGCTCGCGGCGCTGGTGGGCGCGGCGGTGCTGGTGCTGGCCGGACGCGTGCCGCCGCGCCTCGTCT
Organism: bacterium; assembly: GCA_041477795.1. Taxonomy (GTDB): domain Bacteria; phylum SAR324; class SAR324; order SAR324; family JACQKK01; genus DATFMP01. Next base: position 9,649 of record JBGOUY010000096.1, on the reverse strand, counting down.
TCGCGGAGGTGGACTGGACGCTGCTGCTGTTCTTCGCCGGGCTGTTCGTGGTGATGGGCGCCTTCGAGAAGGCCGGTTACGTGGCGCACCTGCTGGCGTGGGCGCGCCCCTGGTTCGCCGGGCGCGATGCGGTCTCGCTGCTGGGGCTGGCCGGGCTCACGGCGCTGCTCTCCAACCTGGTCAGCAACGTGCCGGCGGTGATCCTGCTGCACCCGCTCGTGGTGGAGCTGGGCGGGGGCGAGCGGCTCTGGCAGCTCCTCGCGCTGTCCTCCACCTTCGCGGGTAACCTGACCCTGGTCGGCTCGGCCGCCAACCTGATCGTGGCCGAAAAGGCGCACGCCGAGGGCATCCACATCGGCTTCTGGGAGTACCTGCGCGTGGGGCTGCCGCTCTCCCTGCTCGCCGGCGTCCTGGGCACGCTGTGGCTGGCCTGGGTCTGAGGGGAGCGGCCAGTAGGGGCGCAGCATGCTGCGCCCCTACCGAATCCCGTGGCAATCGCGTGCTCTGCCCCTACTCGTTGCGTAGGTTCTCCACCGGGCGCGTGCGGGCGGCGGCGCTGGCCGGATAGAGCGTCACCAGCAGGCAGATCCCGAACGAGCTGCCCGTGATGAGCAGCAGGTCCAGCCACTCGATGCGCACGGGCAGGCGCCTGGCGAGCGGGAACACGCCTTCGGGCAGCGGCACCAGGTTGAACGTGGCCAGCAGCCAGCAGCCCAGCAGGCCCAGGCCCAGCCCGGCCAGCGTGCCCACGCTGCCGATCCACACCCCCTGCATGAAGAACACCCTGCGCACCATGGCGTCCGAGGCGCCCAGGGCCTTCAGCACGGCGATGGCCTTGCGCTTCTCCAGCACCAGCATCACCAGCGAGGCGATGATGTTGAAGAACGCCACCACGATGATCAGCGTGAGGATGAGGAACACGCCCAGCTTTTCCAGCCGCATCACCTGGAAGATGTTGCGGTTCTCCTCGGCCCAGGTCTGCACGCGGTAGCCGGGCACGGCGGCGCGCAGTTTGGCCGCGTCGATCGCCTGCGGATCGCGCATGCGCAGGCTGAGCCCGCTCACGACGCCCTCCAGGCGCGAGAGCTTCTGCGCGATCCCCAGGTCCACGTAGGCCGTCACCTCGTCCCCGCCCAGGCCCGTCTCGAACACGCCCACGAGGCGGAAGCGCTTGATGAGCGGCACCGGGCCGATGGGCGTGATGCGCTGCGTGGTGGAGATGACGTCCAGCTCGTCGCCGATGTGCAGGTGCAGCTCGGCGGCCAGCGGGCGGCCAAGCAGGATGCCGGCGCGCTTGCCTTCCGGCGGCGGGTACGCCAGCTCGCGCAGGGCCTGGCCGGGGGCGGGGCGCACCCGCTCGCCCTCGCTGCCGCCCACCAGCACGAAGCGCTGCAGCTCGCCCACGCGCGCTTCCGCCACGGGGTCGATCCCGCGCAGCACGATGGCGCGAAACTCGTCCGCCGAGCGCAGGAAGGCCTGGCGCGACAGATACGGCGCGCTCGCCTCCACCTGCGGCAGCGCCGCCAGCCGCCGCTGCACGGACGCCAGCGCCTCGGCCGCCAGGTCGCCCTCGGGCGGCAGCACGCGCACGTGGGCCATCGTGCCCGTCACGGCGAGGAACAGGTTCTCGCGGAAGCCGTTCATGACGGAGATCGTGACGATCAGCGCGGTCACCCCGAGCATCACGCCCGCGGCGGAGATCCACGTCACCACGGAGACCGAGCGCGTCTGGCGCGGGGAGCGCAGGAAGCGCAGGCCGAGATAGGATTCGATGCGCATGGGCCGGCCAGAGCAACGGGGAGGGGGCAGGGGCGGCGAGCGCGGCCGCTCCCGGCGGGCAGTCTAGCATCCGCGGCCGCGCGGGCCAATGCAGCGGCGCGGCGCGCTCAACTTGGCAAGCCGGGGGCAGGTTGCTACAATGGTGCCACGCGGTACGCCCGTCGAGCGGCTGCTTCGGCTCGTTCACCCGGGAGCCTGCTGGACGGGTCCGGCAGGCGCGTCACCGGGGCTCCCCACGGCTCGCATCCGACGTCCATCTGCCGACCCCGGACGCGGCATCCGGTGGCGACCCCCAGCACACGGGATGCAGCATGAACCTGATCGGCCACTTCACCTGCGCGGCGGTGCCCTCGCCGCCGGTGCGCGCCGGCGCGGTGCTGCCGGACCTGGTCGCGCTGTACCGGCGTGCCGTGCGCCCGCGCGCCCTGCTGCGCGCCTGGGAGCAGGACGCTGCCGCGCCGGACCTGGCTGGGCTGCGGGCCGGGGTCGTGTTCCACCATGCGGTGGACGCGCGCTTCCATCAGTCGCCGCTCTTCCGCTTCTGCGCCGACGGCATCCAGGCGGCCCTGCTGGGCGCGTCGCGCGAGCCCGGGCTCAAGCGCTTCCTGCCCGCGCACGTGCTGTGCGAGCTGTACCTGGATCACCTGCTGCTGCGGCGCGACCCGGGCCTGGCCGCTGCGCTGTACCGCGACCTGGCGGGCTCGCTGGAGCTGATGACGACCTTCGTGGCGCGGCATCCGGCGGCCGATGCGGCCTCGTTCCGCGGGTTCGTCGAGCGCTTCGTGGCCAGTGGGTTCCTGGCGGCCTACGGCAGCCACGCCGGAGTCCTGGGGCGCATGAATCGCATCCTGCCGCGCTTCGGCCAGCGCAGGCTGGGCGCCGCCGAGCAGGCGGCCGTGGCCGCGTGGTTCCGGGACGCGGCGGGGGAAACCGAACGGCGGCTGGCGCCGTTTCTGCAGGAGATGCACCGCCTGGCGCCGCAGGAGGCGCTCGGCCCCAGCGCCGCCGACTGGCGCGCGGCCGCCGCGCAGCAGTGGGCGGCGGGGCGCTTGTCGCTGCAGTTTGCCTAGCAGGCATGGGACGAATGGCATTTTGGCTTGCGGGGGCTTGCTCCCTCGCAGCCGTTGTTTTTCACAGGTCGATCAGGCGCGTGCCGCCGGCTGTGCAGCGGCGGCCCGATTGTCGTACCCTGGCAGGTGTGGCGGCGCGCAGAGGCCGGCAGGCGTCCGCGGCTGCATGCAGCTTCCGTTAGCGACCGATTGCGTTCGAGTTGGCGATGGCTCACACGAAAGCGAGACCGCGCACCCTGGGCGAGCTGAAGGCATCCGGCTACCAGCCCCACACCGTACGCGAAGAGATGCGCCGCAACCTCACGCGGGCCATTGAGCGCAGCGAGGCGCTCTTCCCCGACATCATGGGCTACGAGAACACGGTGCTGCCGCAGATCGAGAACGCCATCCTCTCCGGCCACGACATGATCTACCTGGGCGAGCGCGGGCAGGGCAAGACGCGCATCATCCGGGCGCTGGTGCGGCTGCTGGACGAGGTGATCCCGGTCGTCAAGGGCAGCGAAGTGCACGACAACCCGCTCGCCCCCATCAGCCGCTACGCCACCGAGTTGATCGCCCAGCACGGCGACGCCACCGAGATCGAGTGGGTACCCCGCGAGCGGCGCTACTCGGAAAAGCTGGCCACGCCCGATACGACCTCGGCCGAGCTGATCGGCGAGATCGACCCGATCAAGGTGGCCGAGGGCCGCTACCTCAGCGACGAGCTGACGATCCATTACGGCCTCATCCCGCGCGCCAACCGGGGCATCTTCGCCATCAACGAGCTGCCGGACCTGGCGGAGAAGGTGCAGGTGAGCCTGTTCAACATCCTCGAAGAGCGGGACATCCAGATCAAGGGCTACACGATCCGCTTGCCGCTGGACGTGCTGGTGGTGGCCACGGCCAACCCGGAGGACTACACCAGCCGCGGCCGCATCATTACCCCGCTCAAGGACCGCTATTCCGCGCACATCCGCACGCACTACCCGCTCACCCGCGACATCGAGCTGGGCATCATCGACCAGGAGACGCGCACGCAGCCGCGCGGCGGGCGGCAGGTGATCGTGCCGCAGTTCCTGCGCGAGGTGGTGACGGAGCTGACGTTCCAGGCGCGCAAGTCGCCGGACGTGAACCAGGTCTCCGGGGTCAGCGTGCGCATGTCCATCAACAACATGCAGGCCCTCGTGAGCAACGCGGAGAAGCGCGCCATCCGTGCCCGCGAGCAGGTGGTCGTGCCGCGCGTCACGGACCTGGACGCCATCATCGCCACCACGGACGGCAAGCTGGAGCTGGAATACGGCGTGGGCGACAAGACGCAGGAGCAGATCATCCTCAAGCTGATCCAGAAGGCGCTGCTGAGCGTGTTCGACGAGTACATCGACGTGAACGACCTGGAGCTCCTCGTCGCAAGCTTCCAGGAGGGCTGGTGGGCGGAGGTGGCGGACGACATGCCGGCGCAGAACTACATCAACTACCTCACCCAGTTGAAGGGCCTGCGGCAGGGGATCGAGAAGCTGAACATCGGCGAATCCCCCGGCGAGATGGCCGCGGCGATCGAGTTCATCCTGGAGGGCCTGCACCTCCACAACAAGCTGAACAAAGAGGTCGTCGACGGCAAGGTGATCTACAATGAAGCGAGTAAAGTACAGTCAATGGGACGGAACCCAGAGATGGCTTGACCTCGACGACGAGTCCCTGGCCGATCGGCTCTTCGGGGAGCTGAGCCACTACATGAACTGGAGCCTGTCGGCCCAGGAAGCCATGGAGTGGCTGATCCGGCAGGGCATCAAGCTGCCCGAGTTCAATCTCCGGGTGATGGGCACGGACGAGCTGCTGCAGGAGCTCCGCAAGCAGCGCCAGGCCGCCTTCCAGCAGTACAACTTCAACAGCGCCCTGGACGATATCCAGGACAAGGTGCAGGAGATCGTGGAGCGGGAGCTGCGCACCGCCCGCGACGCGCTGGGGAGCATCCACCCGGAGCTGCACCGGCGTGAGGAGTTCCTGCGCGGCCTGCCCGTCAAGGCCAGCGAAGCCATCGAAAAGCTCGCCGAGTACAACGAGCGCCCGGGCTTCCTGGATGCCGAGGCGCAACGCCTCTTCGATGAGCTGCGCCGCCTGCAGGAGACCATCGCCGAGCTGGAGCAGTTCATCCTGCGCTACGGGCGGCAGTTCCAGGGTGCCGAGTCGCTGGAATTCCAGCAGGCGGCGGAGATGATGGCGCGCTTCAAGCAAATGGCCAGCTTGGCCGAGGCGCTGCGATCGGGGCGCCTGCGCGAGATCTCCCTGGAGGACTTCAAGGCGCACATGGGGCAGGACGCGATCCAGTCGCTCATCATCCTGAGCGACTTCGCCACGCGGCTGGAGGATGCGGGCTACATCCGGCGCGGGGAGGAGGGCATCCGCCTCACGCCCAAGGGCTTCCGCAAGATCGGACAGAACGCCCTCAACGAGATCTTCCGCGACCTGCGCAAGGACACCTTCGGCCCGCACGAGCAGGCGAGCCGGGGCGTCTCGGCCAGCAATCCGGAGCGCACGACGCCCTACGAGTTCGGCAAGCCCTTCAACGTCGATATCGTCAAGACGCTGAAGCACGCCATCTCGCGCGGCTATGGCTCCGGCCGGCTGCGCCTGGCGGCGGAGGACTTCGAGGTCTACGAGGAAGATCACGAGACGCAGTCCACCACCGTGCTGATGCTGGACATGAGCTGGTCCATGTCCCGCGACGGGCGCTTCCCGGCGGCCAAGCGCGTGGCGCTGGCGATGGATCACCTGATCCGCACCACCTACCCGCGCGACCATTACTATACGATCGGATTTTCCACGCGCGCCCGCGAGCTGACCCCCGAGCAGCTCACCGAGGCCACCTGGGACCCCAGCGACCCCTTCACGAACATCCAGGAGGGGCTCTGGCTGTCGCGGCAGATCTTCCGCCGGCACCGCTCCACCAACCGGCAGGTGATCGTGATCACCGACGGCCAGCCCACCGCCACGCACATCAACGGTTACACCAATGCGCAGTGGCCGGGCTTCATGGGTTCGATCCCGCCGGACATCTACCGGGAGACCCTGAAGGAAGTGGACAATTGCACGCGCGAGAACGTCGTCATCAACGTGTTCATGCTGGACGACAACCCGGTGCTCACCAAGTTCGTGGAGGAGATGGTGCGGGTCAATCGCGGCCGCGCGTTCTACAGCCTGCCTCACAACCTGGGCAAGTACCTGCTGGTGGACTACCTGGCCCGCCGCCGCAAGCAGATCGCCTGATGCCGGGCCGGCCAGCGTCGGATTCCGGGGCGGCGGCCATGCCGCCAACAGGGCGCCCCGCCCGTCGCGTTCCGGGCTTGATTTGTGGCGCAATCTGCATTACCTCCATGTAGGCTTCTGGCTCGATGGCACCATCCTAATGTCGTGATTCGTTCCACGCGGACGGCGGGTCGACCGTCCCGTGTCGAACGCAATGCGGCCGCGGGTCGCCTTTGGCGCGGAACCCTACCTTTTGCTTCGGGCGCACAGCGCGAATGGCTACGGACGACGTCGACGAGCTTTATCAGAAGCTCATGGAAGAGAGCCGCGAGCGCGGCGAGCTTGAGGACGGCGCCGGTTCGGAGCGCCGCCGGGCGCCCCGTCTGCGCGCCGATGCCACGACGCTCACTGTGCGCGCGGAGCTGCACGTGAGCGCCATCGACGTCTCGGTGGGGGGGCTGGCGTTTCACTCCAACTTCCCGGTGCAGATCGGCCAGCCGCTCAACATCACCGTGGGCCACCTGTTCACGGTGGATGCGGTGGTGGTGTACTGCAAGCTGGAGGAGGCGAACCAGGAGCTCACCCACACGCTCTACCGCGTGCAGTGCAAGTTCCCCGAGGAGGAGCAGGGCAAATACCTGCTGGTGATGGTGAAGGAGCTGGACCGCCGCAAGACCGAGGGCCCGCCCGAACCCGACGAGCGCGCCGGCCGGAAGAAATAACTGGAGGCAATACCGACGAGCGCTGGGCGTTTGCCCGGCCCGGCGCCCGGGGCATCAGACGGGGAGGGCCGCCGCGGTCTGCCGGGCCCGCGTGGCCACCAGCAGCGAGCCCACGATGACCAGGTTTGCCGCGCCCGCCACGGCCCCGCTGGCGAACGCGACGGGATAGCCCCCGCTCAGGTCGTACAGCAGGCCGCCCAGGTATCCCCCCAGCGACATCCCCACGTTGCCGAAGAAGAAAATGATTCCCATGGCCTGCCCCATGCGGTGGGCCGGCAGCAGTTCGCGCAGGATGATGGCGTAGCTGGGGATGACGCCGCCGTATCCGATCCCGAACAGGATGGCGATCAGCAGCATGCCGGGCAGCGTGGTCATCTGGGCGAACCAGAAGATCAGGGCGGTCTGGATGCCCGATGCGAGCAGCAGGGAGCGGATGCCGCCCACATGGTCCGCCACCGTGCCAATGCCGATCCGCCCCACGATGCTGAAGGCCATCAGCGCGCTGAGCACGGTGCCCGCCTGCACGGCGGAAAAGCCGCTCTCCACCGCGAGCGGATAGGCGTGCACCACCGCCATCGCCATGCAGATGCAGCAGCCTACGATGGCCAGGCTCAGCGTGGCGGTGAGCCGTGCGGGCGTCATGGGGGCCCCCCGCGCGCCGCGTGCCGGCGTCTCCTGGCGCAGGAAGGCCAGGCGGGGCGGCGCCCGCACCAGCAGGGCCACGGGGATCAGCAGCAGCCAGGTGGCGATGCCCAGCGCCAGGTAGGCGTCCCGCCAAGCCAGGTGCGCCAGCAGGAAGCGCGACACGTTGGGTATCAGCGCGCCGCCGATGCTCTGCCCGGCCATGACGGTGCCGATGGCGAGGCCCTTGTGGCGCTCGAACCAGAAACCCACGTTGGTCAGCAGCGGCACGAGAAAGCAGCCGCCACCCACGCCGCCCACCATCAACCCGTAGAGCACGTAGAGCGGCCACAGGCCGTCCAGGCGGGAGAGCAGCACGTGCCCCGCCCCCAGCACGATGGCACCGGTCAGGACGATCGGGCGGGGCGAAAAGCGGTCCACGAGGCGGCCCATCCCGATGCCCATCACGCCCGTCATGAACGAAGCGCTGGCGTAGGCCAGGCTCGTCACGCTGCGGTCCCAGCCGAACTCCGCCTCCAGCGGGCGCAGGAAGACCGAGATGGAAATCAGCGTGCCGAAGGACCAACCCATCAGCACGCAGGAGGCCGCCACGACCCCCCAGGCTTGCGCACGGTGCGGCTCGGCTGGGGTGCCGGGCGGTGCGGCGGGTGGCGGGTGCTGCGGCTGGGCCTTCACGGCGGTGTGCCTCCGGTGCGGGGAGCGGGGTCGCCCCAGTCTGAGGCCGGCCGCCGCTTTCGTCAATTGCCCTCCTGCGAACGCGCGTGCGTTTGCGCGGGCCGCTGCTGGGTCGCTATACTCAAGGGGCTCGTAGCGCGGGCAGGATGTTCCTGCCGCAGCCGCCCGAGCGGCAACGAGACACGGCATGAATCTCGAGCTGTACCTGGACAATGCGGCCACCACCGCCCTGCATCCGCAGGTGCTGGAGGAATGCCTGCCGCTGCTGGGGCCGGGCTTCGGCAACCCTTCCTCCCTGCACAGCCACGGCATGGATGCGCGGCGGGCGCTCAAGCGCGCGCGGGAGCGCCTGGGCCGGCTGCTGCGCGTGCCGCCCCAGGCGATCACCTTCACCAGCGGCGGCACGGAGAGCGACAACGCCGCGCTGAAGGGCGTCTTCGGCAGCGACCGCTTCAAGGGCGAGCGCCTGCTGGTCTCGGCCATCGAGCACCCGGCCGTGCTGGAAACGGCACGCTGGCTGGAGCGCCAGGGCGTGCGCGTGCAGCGCATCCCGGTGACGCCGGGCGGCGTCGTGGACCTGGCGGCGCTCGAGCGGCTGCTCGATGCGGACGTGCGGATGGTCTCCTGCATGGCGGTGAACAACGAGCTGGGCACGGCCCAGCCGCTGGAGGCGATCGGCCGCCTCATCGCCGCCCGCGCGCCCAAGGCGGTGTTCCACGTGGACGCGGTGCAGGCATTCACCAAGCAGGCGCTGGACTGGCGCGCGGCGCGGATCGACCTGCTCTCCCTCAGCGCGCACAAGGTGCACGGACCCAAGGGCGTGGGCGCGCTGGTGCGCTGCCGGCCGCTGCCCATCGAGCCGCTCCTCCACGGCGGGGGGCAGGAGGATGGTCTGCGCAGCGGCACCGAGAATCCCTTCGGCGCCGTGGCCTTCTCCCTCGCCGCCGAGCGCACGGCCGCGCTGCACGCCGCCCAGCGCGCCATGCGCAGCGACTACCACGCGGCGTGGCTGGGCTGCCTGGCCGAGCAGCCGCGCCTGCAGCTCTTCCGTTCCGAGGCGCAGACAGACTTCGTGGTGCACTTCGCCTGCCCGCCCCTGCCGGGCGAGGTGATCCTGCACCACCTGGAGCAGGAGGGGCTGCTGGTGTCGACCGGCTCCGCGTGCTCCTCGCGCAAGCCCGAGCCTTCGCACGTGCTGCTGGCGGTGGGGATGGAGCAGCAGCGGGCGCTCTCCTCGATCCGCCTCTCGTTCTCGCTGCACAACACGACCGCGGGCCTGGCGCAGGCCCTGCCCGCGTTCCGCGGGGCGATGCAGCGGCTGGCGCGCCTGTAGGAGCGGCGATCGCCCGGCACCGCGTCCTTCGGCCGCGCCGCACTTCTTCCACTTCCACCGCAGCAGAGGAGCCCCGCTCATGCTCACCGATCAAGCCGCGCTGGTCACCGGCGGCGGCAGCGGGATCGGCGCCGCCACCGCCAGGCTCCTCGCCGAACAGGGCGCGGCGGTGATGGTGGCCGACTGGGACGAGGCCACGGCCATGG
>JBGOUY010000381.1:0-3430 GCA_041477795.1 bacterium | reverse complement strand
CGCCACAAACGGCGGCTCGGCTCGGCCCTGACCGCACGCAGCGAAACCACGCGGCGCTCGGAAATTCTGTTGCGTGTGCTCGTTCACAACCTGCTCATCCTGAGATGATTCACGGTTAGGTTTTCAACGGAGCAAGCGCAGCGTGGAATCTGTTGTGCCCTGACACGAAACAGATTCCTCGGCCCGCGCTGCGGGCCTCGGAATGGCAAAAGTCGGTGAGTTAACGACACTCGCTGATTCCTAGACAGAGCCTAGCCGCGGGGCGCCTCCACGGCAGCCTGGCCAGCGGCCAGCCGCGCAACGGGCACCCGGAAGGGCGAGCAGCTCACGTAGTCCAGCCCGACCCGGTGGAAGAACTTGACCGAGTTCGGATCGCCCCCGTGCTCCCCGCAGATGCCCAGCTTGATGCCCGGATTAGCCTCGCGCCCCTCCTTCACGGCGATCTGCACCAGGCGGCCCGTGCCCTGCTGATCCAGTTCCACGAACGGGTCCTCGTCCAGGATGTGCTTTTCCAGGTAGAGCGGCAGGAACACGCCGGCGTCGTCCCGCGAGAAGGCGTAGGTCATTTGCGTCAGGTCGTTGGTGCCGAAGGAGTAGAAGTCGGCGTGGATCGCGATGGCGGCCGAGCACATGGCCGCGCGCGGCGTCTCGATCATGGTGCCGATGCGGAACAGCAGCTCCTCGTTCATCTCCGCCATCACGCCGCGCACGAGCTCCTCGATCTGCTTGCGCAGCAGGCTCAGCTCGCGGGGCGTGCTGACCAGGGGCACCATGATCTCCGGGTGCACCACGACGCCTTCCTTCTTCACGATGCAGGCCGCCTCCACGATGGCGCGCACCTGCATGTTGTAGATTTCCGGATAGGTCACGGCCAGCCGGCAGCCGCGGTGGCCCATCATGGGGTTGTTCTCGTCCAGCGCCTCCACGCGCGCCTGGATTTCCTCCACGGACACGCCCATCGCCCGCGACATGCGCGTCTGGGAGCGGATGCCCTTGGGCAGGAACTCGTTGAGGGGCGGGTCCAGCAGGCGGATCGTCACGGGCCGCCCATTCATGACGCGGAACATCTCCATGAAGTCCCGCCGCTGCAGGGGCTGCAGCTCGGCCAGGGCGGCGGAGCGGCCCACCGTCTCCTTGGCCAGGATCATCTTGCGGAAGATCGGGATGCGGTCGATATCGAAGAACATGTGCTCGGTGCGGCAGAGGCCGATGCCGCCGGCCCCGTTCTCCACCGCGTGCCGGGCGTCCGTGGCCGTGTCCGCGTTGGCGTACACGCCCAGCGTGCGGTAGCTGTCCGCCCATTCCAGCACCTTGGCGACGCCGCCCTCCAGGGCCGGCTGCACCTGCGGCAACTGGCCGCGATAGATCTCGCCCGTGTTGCCGTCGATGCTGATCCACTCGCGGCGCTTGATCACCACGTCGCCCACGTTCAGCTCGTTGACGAGGTAGTTGATGCTGAGCGCGCCCGCGCCCACGATGCAGCACTTACCCATCCCGCGCGCCACCACGGCCGCGTGGGAGGTGAGGCCGCCGTGGGCGGTGACGATGCCGGCCGCCACCTTGAGCCCGTCGATGTCCTCCGGGCTGGTCTCGTGGCGGATGAGGATGGTCGGGATGCCCTGGCCGGCCAGCTCCACCGCGTGCTCGGCGAAGAACACGACCTGCCCGACGGCGGAGCCGGGTGAGGCGGGCATGCCCTTGGCCAGCACGGGCGGGTTCTGCGACTTGTCCAGCACCGGGTGCAGGTACTCCTCGATCACGCGCGGCTGCACCAGGCAGAGCGCCTGCTTGCGGTCGCAGATGCCGGCGGCCTCCAGATCCAGCGCGATGTGCAGGCTGGCCTTGGCCGTGCGCGGGGCGGGCCGGCTCTGCAGCAGCGCGAGCTGCCCGTGCTCGATCACGAAGTGCAGCTCCTGCGCGTCGTGGAAGTGGCGCTCCAGCCGATCGGCCCAGTCCAGCAGCTCGCGGTACACCTCCGGCAGCGCGGTTTCCAGCGCGGTGACGGGATCGGTCATGCGCAAGCCCGCGGTGAGGTCGCTGCTCTGCGCCGCGAGCAGGAGCTGTCCGTGGGGCTTGTGCTCGCCGGTCGCGGGCAGGCGGGTCACCAGGCGCCCGGCCCCGCTGGCCTCCTTCCAGGTGCCCAGGGCGATGGCCTGCAGCACCTGCGCCGTACCGGAGAGGGCCTGCAGGCCCTCCTCGTAGCGGTGGTCGCGCGCCGTGTCGCCGTTCCAGGCGCGGAAGCCGGCCTCCACCGCGGTCACGAGCTGCCGCATCGGCTCGGCGGGCCAGCTCGCGCCGCTCGCCTTCTCGCAGTGCTCGCGGTAGGCCTGCGCCAGCCCCTGCAGGGCCGCGGCGCTCAGCTCGTGGTCCGCCTCGACGCCTGCGGACTCCAGCGTCTCGTGCAACAGGTCGTGGAAGCCCTCGGCCGCCACGCCCAGCACGTGCACCCCGTAGCTTTCCACCAGCCGCCGGTAGGCATCCCAGCCCACGCGCTCGTCGCCGGCCTTCTTGCCATAGGCGGCCGCGGCGCTCTCGCTGAGGCCCAGGTTGACCACCGTTTCCAGCAGCCCCGGCACCGAGTCGGGCGGGCTCGCCCGCAGCGCCAGCAGCAGCGGCTTGCTGGCATGGCCGAACTTGCGCCCGGTCTGCTCTTCGAGCTGGGCCAGGCCCTGGCGCAGCTCGGTGAGGGCGGCCTCGCTCAGGTGGCCACCGTTTTCCAGCACCGCCGCGCACAGGCCGGCCGGCAGCACCAGCCCGGGCGGCACGGGCGCTCCCAGGCTGGCCAGGGCGGCCAGGTTGCAGGCCTTGCTGCCCAGCGCGGCGAGGGCCCCGGGAGCCAGCGCGGGCTGGCCGGGGCCGATCAGGTGGAGGCTCGTGGCGGGGCTGTGCGTGTTCATGGCGGACCGGGTCTGGACGCGAACGGTCGGGGTCTGGATGACGGCAACGGTGCGCCATCCTAGCATAGTGTCGGGGCGAGTGGCGACGAAACCCGCAACGCGGAGCCGCCCCCGTCCCGCCTGCGGCGGGACTGCCCCCTCCCAAGGCGGGGGCTCGCGCTGACGCGGTGCTGTGGATTCCCCCTCCTTCGGAGGGGGTTAGGGGGAGGCCCCAGGCGCCGCGCGTCGTCTTGCCGCGTCCCTTCTGCGCGGAGTATACGTGCTCAAGGAGGCTGCGGCGCGCAAGGCCAGCGCGCCACCGGACCTACAGGGGGTGCCATGCACAAACCATTGTGGTGCGCCGCCGTTGCGCTGCTGTGCTTGCTGGTGGCGGCCTGCGCCACCTCCGCGCGGGCCGCTGAGCCCCGCTTGCGGGGCGAACCAGCCAGCGAGCCGCGCACGTTCCGCAAGGAGATCAAGCAGGTGATGGGCAGCGCCCTGTCCCAGCAGGACGCGCGCACTATCGCCATCGCCCAGGCCAAGCGCGACGCGCT
>JBGOUY010000406.1:0-2997 GCA_041477795.1 bacterium | reverse complement strand
GGTAAGGGGGAGGTCTGTCCGCCATGCGGAAAAACCGGCCTCTGCCGCACGATTGATCCCCCGCCACCCCTGCGGCTGGCGATCCTTGCCGATTCCGGCGCTGTGGTGAAATATCCGGGCTAGCAGGCTGCGGAGCAAGGGACGAGCGGGTCGCGCGGGGGCGCTGCCCCCTGCCCCTTTCACATCAAGCAGTTACGCGGCCGCGGGACGCTTGCTGCGTCCCGCATGCAGGGGCGCGCAATGCCATCCGGATGCCGCAGGAGGGGGCCGGTCAGGCGGGTAGCACGCTGATGAAGCGGCGGTCCTTGCGGCCGCGGTGGAACTTCACCACGCCATCGGTGAGGGCGAAGAGGGTGTAGTCCTTGCCCGTGCCCACGTTCGCGCCGGCATGGTAGCTGCTGCCGCGCTGGCGCACGAGGATGTTGCCCGCGCGGATCTGCTGACCGCCGAAGAGCTTGAGCCCCAGCCGCTTGCCGATGGAATCGCGTCCGTTGCGGGAGCTCCCGCCTGCCTTCTTGTGTGCCATGCTCGTCTGCTCCTGGAGCCGTTACTTCTTCTTGCCCGTGCCCTTGCCGCCGGACTTGCGACCGAACCTGCCGCCGGACTGGCCACCGAACTTGCCGCTGGACTTGCCGCTGGATGGGCCGACGGACTTGCCCGTCGCGCGTTTGCCGCCGGCCGCCTTGCCCGGCGCCGCAGCCCTGGAAGCAACCTTGGGAGCGGCCTTGGCCGCGGGCTTCCTGGCGCCAGGCTTCTTCGCGGCTGCCTTGGCAGCGGCCTTGGGCGCTGCCTTGGCCTTGCCGACCGGGGCTTTGCCAGCGACGGCCTTGCCGGCGACGGCCTTGCCGGCAGCCTTGGCTGGGGCGGTGCCGGTGGCGGCGGTCTCCGCGGCGGGCGCGGCTGCCGCGGGGGCCTTGGCCTTGGCGCGCACCGGCTTGGCCGGCGCCAGCATGCCCGCGATCAGCTTGCCGCCCAGCTCGATGGCCTCGATCCGCACGCGGGTCAGCTCCTGCCGGTGTCCGCGCGTGCGGTGGTAGTTCTTGCGGCGCTTCTGCTTGAAGATGATCACCTTGCGGCCGCGCAGGTGCTCCAGCACGTGCCCTTTCACGCGGGCGCCGTTCACCAGCGGCGTGCCGATCTGCAGCGCTGCGCCTTCCTCCTGCAGCAGCAGCACCTGATCCGTCTCGAATTCCGCACCCTGCTCCAACGCCAGGCGATTGACCTCGATCACCGTCTCCGGCTGCACCTGGTACTGCCTGCCGCTCGTCCTGATGATGGCGTACATCGCTGCTCCCGAACCGCTCCGTGCCATGCTGCCGCCTCGTGCGGCCTGCCCGTGCAGGCCCGCCGGCGGCGTCCCTGGAAAAGAAGTAGTTTCGCCGAAACGCGAGGCGCCTGTCAACACGCGATTGGCGCGGGGGATGGCTCCCGCTGGAAGCGAAGCCCGCCCGTCCCGTCGCCCGCGTCCTGCGAGGAAGGGCCGCCGCGCGGGCCTGCCGCGGGCACGCGGGCCGGGGAGCGGAGCCGCCCCGCCGCATGCGCCCCCTCCCCTTTGCCCCCTCGTGTGCTAAGGTGGCGGATTGAGTGCGCGCCGGGCCGCCGCATGGGAGCGTCGGCTGGCCGCAGCCACCGCCTGCCAGGACCGCCCGCCCGATGGCCGTCACGATGGACCAGCTCGTCTCCCTCGCCAAGCGGCGGGGTTTCGTCTATCCCGGCTCGGAGATCTACGGGGGCCTGGCCAATGCGTGGGACTACGGCCCGCTGGGCGTGGAGCTGAAGAACAACATCAAGCAGCTCTGGTGGAAACACTTCGTGCAGGAGCGACCGGACGTGGTGGGGCTGGACAGCGCGATCCTGATGAATCCGCACGTGTGGGAAGCCTCCGGGCACGTGAGCGGATTTGCCGACCCGCTGCTGGATTGCCGCGTCTGCAAGACGCGTCACCGCGCCGACAAGCTGATCGAGGCGTACCTGGAGAAGAAGGGCGAGGACCCCAGCCAGGCCGCTGCCATGAAGCCCCCGCAGATGGAGGACTTCATCCGTGAGCGCGGCATCAAGTGTCCCCAGTGTGGCAATGCGGACTTCACCGGCATCCGCCAGTTCAACCTGATGTTCAAGACGTACATGGGCGTCACGGAGGATAGCGCCTCCCAGGTGTACCTGCGGCCGGAGACGGCCCAGGGCATCTTCGTCAACTTCAAGAACGTGCAGACGGTGAGCCGCAAGCGCGTGCCGTTCGGCATCGGGCAGATCGGCAAGTCCTTCCGCAATGAGATCACCCCCGGCAACTTCATTTTCCGCACGCGGGAGTTCGAGCAGATGGAGCTGGAGTTCTTCTGCCGCGCCGAGCAGGCCGGTGAGTGGTTCACGCACTGGAAGGACTACTGCATGGCGTGGCTGCTCAAGCTGGGCATGAAGCCGGAGAACGTGCGCGTGCGCGACCACAGCCGGGAGGAGCTCTCCCACTACAGCCAGGCCACCTCGGACATCGAGTACCAATTCCCGTTCGGCTGGGGCGAGCTGTGGGGCATCGCGCACCGGGGCGACTTTGACCTGACCCAGCACCAGGAGCACTCCAAGAAAGAGCTGGCCTACGTGGACCCGGAAACGAATGAGAAGTTCCTGCCCCACGTGGTGGAGCCCGCGCTCGGCGTGGACCGCCTGGCGCTGGCGATCCTGCTGGACGCCTACCGGGACGAGGAGGTGCGGGGCGAGACGCGCAACGTGCTGGGCTTCCACCCCCGCTTGGCCCCCCTGAAGTGCGCCGTGCTCCCGCTCTCCAAGCAACTGGGCGAGCCGGCCATGAAGGTGTTCGAGGACCTGCGCGACCGCTTTCCCTGCGACTACGACGAGGCGGGCTCCATCGGCAGGCGCTACCGGCGCCAGGACGAGGTGGGCACGCCCTATTGCGTCACGGTGGACTTCGACACCCTCACCGACCAAGCCGCCACCGTGCGGGACCGGGACACGATGGCGCAGGAGCGCATCCCCCTGGCG
>JBGOUY010000196.1:0-8454 GCA_041477795.1 bacterium | reverse complement strand
GGAGATCTGCGCGGCGCCGGTGTACGACCTGGCCGAGGCCGTGGCGGACCCGCACAACCTCGCGCGGCAGATGGTGGTGGAGGTGGAGCACCCGCGCTTCGGCACCGTGCGCCAAGTGGGCATCGGCCCCAAATTCTCCGACACGCCGGGCAGCGTGCGCAGCCTTTCCCCCCATCGCGGCGAGCACACCGACGCCGTGCTCGCGTCCCTCGGCTACGGCGCCCAGGACATCGCCGCCCTGCGCGAGGAGCGCGTGGTGGGGTAGGAGCTTTACCCAGCCGACAACGCGAGCCGCCTCAGATCAGCATCGGACCAACCGATGTCTTCGATCATTCCCCGGAGCGTTCCGCTGGGGAACGTGTCGCTCAAGGCAAGTGCAAAGTCGTCGCACGCCGCAACGGATCGGCCGGCGCAGGACCTCATCCCCCCCACCCCCCCCCTGCTCCGCTAGGCAGAGCAGGGGGGCTTCCTGGCTGCGCAGATCCGCTTGGAGTGAGCCTTGCAGCCCCTCCCTGCCTAGCGGGGAGGGGCGGCGCGGCGCCCCCGGCGCCGTGCGGGGTGGGGTCCCCACGGCGAGACCAAGCGACTTTGCACTTGCCCTGACGTGTCGCTCAACCTGTGGTAGGCCACGACAACCCTGCGACCGTCGGGATGTCGGTAGATGCGGTGACTGCCGCGGGTGCGGGAGAGGGAAAAGCCGTCATCGGTCAGCGCCCGGATGAACCGGCGTGCGGTGATGCCCTTGGGCGGGGCGGTCATACATTGACGACCACCGAGGGTGCCGCGTATTCCGTCGCACCCAGTTCCAGGTTGACGGGTACGGACTTGCCAGACTCAAGCAGGTCTTCCACGTAGAGGGACACCGCCTCCTGGGTTCTCGCCAACGCCTCGTCCTCGGTGTGGCCCCAGGTGTGGCAGCCCGGCAGGGCCGGACAATATCCGTGGTAGGCTCGGCTGCCGTCTTCCTGCACATCCTCTTCGATGACGACACGGAATACGTAGGATTTCACGGGGCAGACCTCCTGGCCTGAGGGGCATGCTGCGTCGATCGTAACACCCTGCCGGTTCGGGTCAACGCGCGACCCGGAATCGTCGGGTGCAACTGAATGTTGCCGGGCCCTAATCCGTCTGCATCAGGTTCAGGTAGCGGCGCGTGGTGGCGTCGCCCGGGCTGATCTGCTCGGCGTGGCGGAAGGCCTGCAGGGCCGCGGAGCGGTTGCGGCTCGCCAGGTACACCACGCCCAGCACCGTGTAGAGCTGCAGGCGCGTGGGCTCGCGGGAGATGGCGTGCTCCAGCACGCGCGCCGCCTTGCGGTAGTCGCCCAGGTGGAAGTAGCACGAGGCCAGCCGCAGCAGCGTCGGGCCGTGGCGCGGGCGCGCCCGCTGCGCCGCGGCGAAGCTGAGCGACGCGTCGTGGAAGTTGCCCAGCGCGTAGTTGATCTGCCCCAGCCAGAACTGGAAGTGGAAGCGCTCCGGGCTCAGCGTGACGGCGGACTGGAAGGCGTGGCGCGAGCGGGGGAGCTGGTGCATCTGGTACAGCCCGCGCCCCAGCCAGTAGTGGTACTTGGCGGTCTTGGGCTGCAGGCGCACGGCGGACTCGAACTCGCGCACCGAGCGCTCCATCAGCCCCTTGTCGAACAGGAAGATGCCCAGCCGGAAGGCCCGCGCGTGGTCGGTCTCCATGGGCATGCGGCGCGGCGGCAGCAGCAGCGCGCCGCAGGCGCCGCACTTCTTGCGCTCCAGCGCGCTGGCGTCATCGATCTGGTTGCGTTTTCGACACGCCGGGCAAATGAGGATATATTGGGTGCGCACCACGGGGGGCTGGAAGGCCAGCGCCGGGTGCGGCGGGGGCAGCGTGCGGTCGTAGTCGCGCCGCGCCTCCGGGTCGCTCAGGACGCCGAAGGCCTCGTTGATCGCCTGTGCATCGGCCTCCGAGCCGCCCAGGTCCGGATGGTTGCGGGCGGTCTTGAGCAGGGCGCGGTAGGCCCCGTGGATCACCGCCTGGGAAGCGCGGCGATCCACCTGGAGCACATCGTAGAAGGTCTTGTGGTGGCCCTGATTCATGCGGGGTGCGCCCCCTTGGACGGCCTGCGGTGGTTGGGAACAGTGTAAACCGAGTTCCTCCGGATCGTCCATGCTGCGGGAAGAAGAGCGCGCCGGCCGCGCGGGCACCCGGGGAACGCCGGGCTCGCGGCTCGCGGCCGAGGACATCAATCCCTACACGCGCTGGGTGCACGAGCACCCGGCGGTGCTGCTGGCCGAGCCCAGCCCGGCGGCCCTGGCCGAGCGCCTCGCGGCGGGCGCCGGGCCGATCGTGCTGGATCTGGGCTGCGGCGCGGGCAACTTCCTGCTCGAGTGCGCCCGGCGCGAGCCCCACGCGCGCTTCGTCGGCTTCGAGCTGCGCTACAAGCGGCTGGTCAAGGCGGCGCGCAAGGTGGAACGCGCCGGCCTTCACAACGTGTGGTTCCTGCGCGAGACGGCCGAGCGCCTGGCGGACTACTTCGCGCCGGGCAGCCTGCACGCCGTGCACGTGAACTTCCCCGACCCCTGGCCGCGCCGCTCGGACTGGAAGAAGCGCCTGGTCAGCCGCCGCCTGCTGCACGAGCTGGAGCGGCTGCTGGAGCCGGGCGGCGAATTCGTCCTCAAGACCGACTATTCGGGATATTTCTTGCATGTCCTGTCGTTGTTGCGGGAGGTGCCCGGCTTGCGTCTCGCCGCGTTCAGCAACGATCACCATCGCCAGGCGACCGCCCCCGGCGAGGCGCCGACGGAGTTCGAGCTGCTGTTCCAGGGCCAGCGCAAACCCGTGTACAGCCTGCGCCTGCGGCGGCCCGTCGCCGGCTAGACCGCGACCCGCTCCGCGCGCACGAACGGACCCGCACCGTGCCGATCGCTCCCCTCTCCCCGAACGCCGCCCTGCGGCCCGCGTCTTCCCGGCGCGCCGCTTCCCGGAGCGCTGCCTCCCGGCCTGTGCGCGGCACGCTGCGGGCCCTGCTGGCGCTGGCGCTGCTGGCGCTGCCACTGGGCGCGGCCTGGGCGCAGAAGGCGTCGCCGCTGCTGCGCGAGGAGGCCAAGCTGGCGCTGCCCGCGCCGGCCGGAGCGGTGGCCATCAACGCGGACGAATCGATCCTGGCCGCCGCCACGCCGGGCCTGGACGGGCGCTGGAACGTGCAGCTCTTCGACCGCCCCAGCCGCGCCCGGCTGGGCGTGATCGTGGCCGCGGTGGGCGAGGCGCCCCGGCTGCGCTTCTCGCCCGTGGACGACCTGCTGCTCGTCGCGGGCGCCCAGGCGCTGCAGCTCTGGGAGCTGCCTATCGCGCCGCTCGACCCCGAGCAGCCGCTCTCCGAGGAGCACCGGCGCTGGGAGGTCAAGCTGGCCGCGCCGGCCGCGGAGGCGCGCTTCGGCACGCCGCCGGGAATCGTCTACTGGAGCCAGGGCGCCAACCTGTTCCGCCGCAGCACCCAGACGGGCGCGGCTTATGACGGCAAGCCGTTCTGGCAGCCGGGCGAAAAGGCCCCGCCGCTGAGCGACTTCAGCTTCGATCCGGAGAGCGCCAGCGCGGCGCTGGTCTACAAGCAGCGCAAGGAGGTGGACCTGCTGGACCTCAACCGCGGCCAGCTCCAGCGCAGCCTGCAGGGCCACCGCTTCCCGGTGCTGGCGGCGCGCTTTTCCGCCGAGCGGCCCCTGCTGACGCTGGATGCGGGCAACAACCTGGTGCAGTGGCAGGGCAACGAGCGCGCGGTGGCCACCACCTTCCTCGATCAGGTGCCGGAGGGCTTCCGTGCCGCCGGCTTCACCCTGCTCGGCGAGCACCACCTGCTGCTGCTGGGGCAGGACGGGCGCGCGCTGGCCATCGACGAGCGCACGGCTAGGCCCGTGGCCACGCTGCGCGCGGACGGGCCGCAGCGCGTGGCGGTCAGCCCGACGGGCCGCTACGTGCTGGCGGGGGAGGGCCGCACGCTGCACCTGTACGGCTTCGCGCTGCCTTCCTCGCCGCTCGCCTACGTGCGCCAGTTGCGCCGCCTGAAGGCCTACGAGCTGGCGCAGAGCTACGTGCGCCTGCTGGACGAGCGCACGATCTCCCCGCAGCTCCGCACGGACCTGCTCAATGAGGCGGGCCGCGAGCCCCCCGGGCAGGAGCTGCAGAAGGCCCTGGCGCACCTGAAGCAGGCCGAGCAGGAGCACGACGGCGAGCGCATCCGCTACTGGGCGGAGCAGGTGCTGGCCCTGCAGCCCGAGCACCCGGACGCCGTGGCCGCCCTGCGCCGCCTGCGCGAGGTGCAGGACGGGCAGACGCTGCAACAGGCGCGCGAGGCTTACCGGGCCGGCCAGAACCGCGTGGCGATCTCGCTGCTCTTCAACCAGATCCAGGACGACAGCCGCTACTACGCCGAGGCGCAGGAGCTGATCCGGCAGGCGGAGGCCAAGCGCTCGGTGGAGACCGCGCTGATCCAGGCGCGCGAGAAGCTCAATCTGCGCGACTACACCGCGGCCGAGGCCCTCGTGAAGGAGGCGCTGCGCAAGGAGAAGAACAATCCGGCCGCGCTCGCACTCAAGGACGAGATCGACGACCGCTCCGGCGCCACGGAGCGCCAGCTCGTGGCGGCGCTGATCGGGCTGGTGCTGGCGATGCTGCTGGTGGGCTTCCTGGCGCTGCGCTTCCGGCGCCAGCTCGCGCCCTACCTGCGCAAGCTGCGGCTGGACGAGGAGCCGCCCGTGCCTGCGCCGCTGGGGCGCGGGATGCCGCGCCCGCAGCCCGAGCCGCACTCCGCCGCGCAGCCCCACGCCCGCACGGCATACGGGGCCGGGCCCACGCCCGGGCGCGCCCCGCCCCGCCGCCAGGCCGCCGGCCCCGCGCGCCGCAAGGTGCTGGAGCAGCTCATCCACGAGACCGAGGAGCGGCTGCACCGCCTTCGCGAGGCGGACGTCTTCGGGCAGTACACGGCCCGGCTGATGGAATTCGCCGCCGAGCTGAGCGCCATCGCGCGGCGCGTGGTGGACCCCATGGCGGAGCTGGGCCCGCTGCACAGCCGCCTCAAGGCCATCCAGGCCCAGCTCCGCAAGCTGCGCGTGAAGCCGCACGGCGCATCGTCCCGCGCCGAAGCCCGCCAGGAGCCGCATCGTAACGGGCAGCGCCAGGGAGCCCGCCAGCAGGAGCCGGGCGACCCGCCCCGCTCGCCGCCGGGCGCCGCCCCCAATGGCGAGCCGACCCACTATGAGGTGCTGCAGCTGCGGCCAGACGCGAGCCTGGACGAGATCAAGGCCGCCTATCACCGGCTGCTCAAGCAGTATCACCCGGACCTGCACACCGCCTCCGAGTTCGACTGGGTGCGGGCGGAATCCGAGCGCATGAGCCGCCGCATCTCCGCGGCCTATCAGGTGCTCAGCAACGCGGACAGCCGCTCGCGCTACGACCGCGAGCTGCGCGACCGCAAGGGAGCCAGCGCCTGATGGGTGCACCGATCCGCTCCATGACCGGCTTCGGCCAGGCGGAGTGCAGCGCCGCCGGCTGGCGCTGCACCGCCGAGCTGCGCTCGGTCAATGGACGCCACCTGGACGTGCGGCTGCGCCTGCCCTCCGGGCTGGGCCCGCTGGAAGAG
The DNA here is from genome assembly GCA_041477795.1 of bacterium. Lineage (GTDB taxonomy): Bacteria > SAR324 > SAR324 > SAR324 > JACQKK01 > DATFMP01. The sequence continues at coordinate 2,854 of JBGOUY010000196.1, read as the reverse complement.
CCGCTCAAGAAGCGCGTGCGGGCCGATTGCGAGCGGGGGAACGTCGACGGCACGGTCATCCTGCTGCCGGAGGCGGGCGGCGCACCCGCGCTGACGGTGAACCGGCCCCTGCTGAGCGCCTACCGCAGCGCCCTGCAGGAGATCGCCGAGGTGCTGGGCCAGCCCGTGCAGGTGACCCTGGGCGACCTGCTCGCCAACCGCGAGCTGATCCAGCAGCAGAGCTGGGAGGCGCAGCGCGAGCCGGTGGAGGCGCTGGTGCGGGAGGCCCTGGAGGGCGCCCTGCGCGGCCTGCTCCACATGCGCGAGACGGAGGGCGCCGCCCTCAAGGCCACGCTGCTGGCCCGTGCGGACGCGCTGCAAGCCCTGGCCGAGCAGGCGCAACCCCTCACGGCGGACCTGCCGCAGCAGTACGCCCGGCGCCTGCGCGAGAACCTGGCCAAGCTTGCCAGCGGGCCCATGCCCGACGAGGATCGCATCTTGCAGGAGATTTCGCTCTTTGCGGACCGCTGCGACGTGAGCGAGGAGTTCGCGCGGCTGCACACGCATCTGGAGCACCTGCGCGGGCTGCTGGAGCAGGGCGGCCCCGTTGGACGCAAATTCGAGTTCCTGCTGCAGGAGCTCAACCGCGAAACCAACACGCTGGGCTCCAAGAGCAGCGACGCCCAGGTCGGCGCGCTCGTCGTCGAGATGAAGTCCGAGATCGAAAAGCTGCGCGAACAGGTGCAGAACATCGAATAGCCCTCAGGCTCCGGCATTGCCATGGCCTTCTCGCGCGTGTTCATCGTGTCCGGCCCCTCCGGGGTGGGCAAATCCTCCATCATCCAAAAGGTGCTGGAGCAGCGGCCGGAGATCCGCCTGTCAGTCTCCACCACGACCCGCAAGGCGCGCCCAAACGAGGTGGACGGCACGCACTACCACTTCGTGGACGTGGCCACCTTCGAGCGCACCATCGCCGCGGGGGGCTTCCTGGAGTGGGCGCGCAGCTACGACAACTACTACGGCACGGGCCTGCGCGAGATCGCGCGCATCCACGGCGCCGGCTGCCATGCCCTGCTGGACGTGGACACGCAGGGCGCGCTGCAGATCCAGGCCGCCTACAGCGGGGCGGTTTACGTGTTCATCAAGCCGCCCGACCTGGACACGCTGGAAGACCGCCTGCGCGGCCGCGGCACGGAAACCGAGGACGTGCTGCAGAAGCGGCTGGCGCGGGCGGAGCAGGAGATCGCCCGCGCGGAGAAGTACCAGTATGTGCTCGTCAACCACGTCGTGGACGACGCGGTGCGCGAGTTCCTCGCCATTATCGATCGGGAAAAGGAGCGTCCCGTGCACTTTACCAAGCTGGCCCGACCCGCAGCCGTCCCGGCCGATGCCGTCGCCTTCACGGCGGACAAAGCCGCCCGCTACGCCCTGGAGCGCATCGACCGCGAAGCGCTCGTGCAATCCCTCGAAGCCGAAGTGAAGACCGCCCTGCGCGGCGAGCTGGAAACTCTCATCCGCGAGCGCCTGGAGCGCGTGCTCACGCACGACCTGCCCCGCATCGTGGAAGAGGCCTACCGGCACGCCAGCGGGCGCTCGTAAGCTGCAACCATCCAACGGCGGCGAGGCCTCCCCTCTGGCCCCCCTCCGATGGAGGGGGGAACCGCACGGGTTCCGCCGGGAGTGCCGCAACGCCTCGACGGTTGCCCCCTCCTTGGGAGGGGGCGGGCCCGCGGCAGCGGGCCGGGGGCGGCCGCGCTTTTACAGCAGATCGTAGGCGTCCACGTCCACGGCGATGCGCTCGGTCGCGCCGATGCGCAGCGCCGGGTCGTCCAGCACGGCGTGCAGCACGCGGTGGATGGGCGCGCTGCTCGCCGCGCGCAGGGCGATCATCCAGCGATAGCGGCCGGCCAGGCGGCGGATGGGGGCCTCGGCGGCGCCCAGCACGCGCACGGCCCCCACGCGCCCGGCGGCCCGCCGCAGCCACTCGGCGAGCTGGCCGGCCAGGCGTTCGGCCGCGGCGGCCTCCGGTGCACTGACCCAGACCAGCGTCTGGCTGGCGTACGGCGGGCTGCCGCTGCGTTCGCGGATCTCCATCTCCTGCGCCGCGAAGGCGCGCGTGTCGTGCCCCTGCACGTGCACCAGGGCGTAGTGGGCGGGATTGTACGTCTGGATCAGCACGCGCCCCGGCCGCTCCCCGCGCCCGGCCCGCCCGGCCATCTGGGTGAGAATCTGGAAGGTGCGCTCCGGCGCGCGGAAGTCCGCGATGTTGAGCGAGACGTCCGCCAGCACCGCCCCCACCAGGGTGATGAGGGGGAAGTCGTGCCCCTTGCTGAGCACCTGCGTGCCGATGATGAAGTCGTAGCGGCGGGCGCGGATGGCCTCCATCATGCGTTCCAGCTCCCCGCGCCGGCGCAGGGTGTCGCTGTCCATGCGCAGCACGCGGGCGCTGGGGAACATCACGCCCACCTCCTGCTCGATGCGCTCGGTGCCCAGCCCCACGATGGCCAGGGCCGCCGCCCCGCAGGCCGGGCAGGCCTCCGGCAGCGGCTGGTTGTAGTCGCAGCGGTGGCAGAGCAGGCGCCGCTCGGACTGATGGTAGGTGAGCGCGATGCTGCACTGGGTGCAGAGCAGCACCTCGCCGCAGGTGCCGCAGCGGGTCAGGTTGGCGTAGCCGCGCCGGTTGAGGAAGAGCAGGGCCTGCTCGCCGCGCGCCAGGGTTTCGCGCAGGGCGTTGACCAGCGGCAGGGTGAAGAAGTGGGAGCCGGCCTGGCGCGGAGTGGAGCGCAGGTCCAGCACCGCCACTGGGGGCAGCGGCCGCGCCTCCACCCGGCTCGGCAGCTCCAGCCGCGTCAGCTTGCCCAACGCCCCATTGCGC
>JBGOUY010000066.1:0-16651 GCA_041477795.1 bacterium | reverse complement strand
GCAGGGGCCGCCCATGGCCCGTGTCGATGCGATCGACGTGCGCAGCGCCGATGCGGGGCAGCTTCCGCTTGGCTCCGGATTCCACGTGCGCCACTGAGCGGCACGCCTTGCACGCGCCGCCCGATGCGCCGCGCAGCCGCTCCCCACGGCAACATGCGGGCCGCCCCGCAGAACGCTGCGCGTGCGATGGCCCGCCAGACGGCCTTCTGCACGGTGAAGCGATGGGCCAGGGGCCGCCGATTGCGCCTTCCCCGGCCCTCTGCCGTGGATAATTGCATTGACAAGCGAAGCGATTTTGTACAAGAGAAGTACGGGAGATCGGTTCAGTAACGAGGGAATGCGCCGGCTTTCCGACCCCTGTCTCGGCCCGCCAACGGCAGGCGCAATCCGGTGCTGGCAAACGACGTCGCTTCCGCCGCGTTTGAGCTCACTCGTGCGAAATCTACTCAGCCTTTTACTGCAAAAGGAGATTCTATGACTAAAGCCGAACTCATCGACAAGATCGCTAAGGACTCGAAGGTATCCAAAGCGGTGGCCGGCAACGCGCTCAGCAGCCTCATTGACGGCGTGAGTAAGGCTCTGGCCAAGGGCGACTCGGTGACCCTGGTCGGCTTCGGGACCTTCTCCGTTTCGCGTCGGGCCGCCCGCAAGGGCCGCAACCCGCAAACCGGCAGCGAGATTCGCATTGCGGCCGCCAAGGTGCCGCGCTTCCGCCCGGGCAAGAACCTGAAGGACATGGTCAACCGCAAGTAGCGTACCCCGCCGTCCCCAGCTTTCGCCTTGAAGTCGGGGACGGCTGCAGTATCCCCGCCCTGCCCCTGTCGGCGTCTCTTCCTGTTGCAGTCCCCTGGTGACACGAGCCGTCCCATCTGCTAAAAATATGGGCTTAAGGTGATTTCTTTCGCACTGGCAACCAACCGCTGCGGGTGCCTTGAACGCGCAACAACTGGACAGAATCCGCGCCAGGCTGCACGGGATGTTGGAAGAGCTGGAAAGCGAGGTCTCCTCCACGCTGGACGGCATGCGCAAGGACGGGGGGGCCTTTCCCGACCCCGCTGACCGCGCCACCATGGAATCCGAGCGCAACCTGACCCTGCGCATCCGCGACCGCGAGCGAAAGCTGAAGAACAAGATCGAGGACGCCCTCGCCCGCATCGAGGACGGAACCTTCGGAATCTGCGAGGTCTGCGAGGGCGAGATCAGTTTCGCCCGCCTGGAGGCGCGGCCCGTGACCACGCTGTGCATCAACTGCAAGTCCGAGCAGGAGCAGGACGAGGAAAAGCACCAGTCCGGCTGAACCGGGGCGCAGCGCCTTGCGCGGCCCCGCCTGAGCCATCGCGCTCCCCCGCCCCGCCCACCCGTGCGGAGCCGCCAGCGCCGCCACCCGGCCCGCATGATTCTCTCCGACGGCACCCTCCGCGAAATGCTGCGCAGCGGCGAGCTGCGGGTAGACCCGCTCGCCGACTACTGCATCCAGCCGGCCTCCATCGACTTGCGCCTCGGCACCCACTTCCTCAAGGTGGATGAGGACGGCATCGGCACGATCTACCTGGATCGCCCCGTGAGCTACATCGAGGTGGAGAAGGAGGAGATCGTCATCCCGCCCGGCTCCTTCATGCTGGCCTCGACCATGGAGTACATCCGCCTGCCCAACAACGTGACCGCGTTCGTGGAGGGGCGCAGTTCCATTGGCCGCATCGGCCTGTTCGTGCAGAACGCGGGCTGGGTGGATCCCGGTTTCGAAGGGGAGCTGACCCTGGAGTTGTTCAACGCCAACCGCCAGCCGATTCGCCTGCAATCCGGGCGGCGCGTCTGCCAGCTCGTCTTCGCGCGCATGGACCGGGCGGCGACGCTGCCCTACCAGGGCAAGTACCAGGGCCAGCGCCGGCCGACGGGCAGCCGCATCTACCAGGATGCGGAGAAGCTCTGAGCGCGCCCGCGCCGTCCGCTCCCATCCCGTGCCGTCCACCCCGTGACCCTCCGGCGGTCTTCGCCTCGCGCCGCCCAGGCGCCGCACGCACGGCCGCTGGCGGTCGCGTTCGACCTGGGCGGCGTGGTGTGTCGCTTCCGCCCGGAGCGGCGCCGGGCCGCCCTGGCGCGGGCGGCGGGCCTGAGCGAGGCCGCCGTTCAGGAACGGCTGTGGGACTCCGGCTTCGACCGCGAGTGCGACGAGGGCCGCCACGACAGCGCCGCCATGCTGGCCGGCATCAACGCGCGGCTCGGCTGCCGCCTGGATGCCCTGGCCGCCCGGCGCTGCTGGGCGCTCGCCTTTGCGCCCGATCCCGCCGTGTTGCGGCTGGTCGGGGAGGTGCGGAGCCAGGTGCCCACGCTGCTGCTGACGGACAACGGCCCGCTGCTGCGGGACGCGCTGCCCGACCATCTGCCGCAGGTGGCACAGGCGTTCGACCGCCTGCTGTTCTCCTGCGAGTTCGGGCGGCTGAAGGCACAGCCGGAACTCTTCCGTGAGGCCGCCCGGCGGCTGGGTCACGCGGAGGCGGCTCTGCTGCTGGTGGACGACAGTCCCGCGGCCCTGGCCAGCGCCGCCAGCGCGGGCTGGCAGACTGTGGCCTTCACCGGCGCTGCGGAGGCCGCCGTGGAACTCCGCGCGCGGCTGGGCCTGCCCGCGCCGGACTGAGCGCATCGCCCAGTGTCGCCCCCATGCCGCCCGGCACCGGCACGCGCCGCCGCTGCACCTGACGCCGCGCCTCACGCTGCACCTGGCGGCCTGACCGATCGCGCCCCGCCGCACCGGAGCCCCTATGGCCACCCCTCCTGACCGATCGCCGTCCGCCGGCCTCATTGCCGGGCTGCCCCGACCCGAGCGGCTGATTCTGGTGCTGGGCGCGCTGGCGGCCTTCGGCCCCATGTCGGTGGACATGTACCTGCCGAGCCTGCCCGACATCGCCGCGGAGTTCGCCGCGCCGACAAGCAGCGTCCAGCTCACGCTGAGCGCTTTCTTCCTGGGCTTCGCGGCGGGCCAGCTCGTTTACGGGCCGCTTTCGGACCGCTTTGGGCGGCGTCCCGTGCTGCTGGCCGGCATCGGCTTGTACGTGCTCACCAGCGCCGCCTGCGCACTCAGCGCGGGCATTGGCTTCATGATCGCCGCGCGCGGCTTGCAGGCGCTGGGCGGCGGCGCAGGCACGGTGGTGTCCCGCGCCATCGTCCGCGATCTGTTCGCTGCCGACCGCGCCGCGCAGGTGATGTCGCTGATGATGCTCGTCATGTCCGTGGCGCCGCTGGTCGCGCCCCTGCTGGGCGGCCAGCTCCTGTACTGGCTGGGCTGGCGCGCCATCTTCTGGGTGCTGGCGGCCTTCGGCGCGGCCTGCCTGCTGGCGGTGGCGCGAGCCATCCCGGAAACGAACCCGCCGCAGCGGCGCCACCCGCTGCCCCTGGCGGCGGTGCGGGGGGCCTACCTGCGCGTGCTGCGCCATCGCCAGGCGTCCGGTTCGATCCTGGTCGGCAGCCTGGCGCTGGCGGGCATGTTCGCCTACATCTCCGGCACGCCCTTCATCTACATCGAGATCTTCCACGTCCCGCCGCAGCTCTACGGCCTGCTGTTCGGGCTGAACATCGTGGGGATGATGGGTGGGGCGTACCTTAACAGCCGGCTGGTGACCCGGCTCGGCTCCGCCTTCCTGCTCTCGCTGGGCACGGGCATCGTCTGCGGCGCGGGCCTGCTGCTGCTGGCGCTGGCCTGGACGGGCACGGGCGGGCTGCTGGGGATCGTGGTGCCGCTGTTCTTCTACGTGGGCGCGCTGAACCTGATCTCGGCCAACGCCATCGCGCGCACCCTGCAGCACTTCCCTCACACGGCCGGGACGGCCGCCGCGCTGTTCGGCGCCGCCCAGTTCACGCTGGGCGCGGTGGCGGGCACGCTGGTGGGCCAGCTCCACAACGGCACGGCGGTGCCCATGGCCGCCGTCATCGCCGCCTGCGGCGTGCTGAGCCTGGCCGTCGAGCGCCTGCTCTCGCGCGGCTGAGGCGCTGCGCCCTGCCGCGCGCGCTACGCCGCGGCGTCCTGCGCGCGCTCCGCGTGCAGGACGCGCGGGTGACCCGCCGCGTCGTTGCGCACCTCGACCAGGCGCAGCCCGGCCTGCTGGGCCAGCTCGCCGCGCAGACGGCGCTCCTGGTCGGAGCCCATTTCCAGCAGCACGTGCCCGCCCGGGGCCAGCGCGCGCTCCGCATAGGCGAGCATGTAGCGCTGGAAGTCCCCGCCGTCCAACCCGCCATCCAGGGCCAGGCGCGGCTCGGCCTGGGAGACCTCGGGCATCAGCCGGTCAATGGTGCCGCGCGGGATATAGGGCGGATTGCCCGCCACCAGGTGCGGACGGAACGTCGCCGCGATGGCCTCGAAGCGGTCCCCCAGCACCAGCCGCAGGGCATTGCCGCGCGGCTCGAGCAGGCCCGCGTGGCGGCGGCGGTTCTCCACGGCGACGGCCATGGCGGCCGGGGAGCGCTCCACGGCCAACCAGCGCACGCCCTGCACCTCCGAGCAGACGGCCAGCGGGATGGCCGCGCTGCCGGTGCCCAGCTCCAGCGCCTGCAGGGGCCGTTCCGGCTGCTCCTGGCGCAGCGCCGCGATGGCGGCCAGGATGCCTTCCACCAGCGTCTCGGTATCCGGACTTGGAATGAGGATGCCCTCGCGCACGGCCAGCGTGAGCGACCAGAAGTCCGCCTCGCCCACCAGGTAGGCCAGCGGGCGGCGCTGACCGCGCGCGCGCACCAGCTCACGGAAGCGGGTCAGCTCTGCGTCGGCGAGGGGCCGGTCGAATTGCAGATACAGGTCGATGCGGCGGCAGCCCAGCACGTGGGCCAGCAACAATTCCGCATCCAGGCGGGGGGAGGGGACGCCTTTGCCGTCGAAGTACTCTTCGGTCCAGTTGAGCAGGGAATGGGGCGTCCAGACGTCGGGACGATCGGTCACGCTTGGGCCCGTTTCTGCACCGCTTCTTTGATCTTTTCCATGATCGTATTCACGCTGAAGGGCTTGATGATGTAAGCATCCACGCCCTCCTTGCCGGCGGCCAGGATCGCGTTCTTGGTGTCGGCGGCCGTGATAATCAGGAACGGGATATCGCAGGTCGGCGCGTTGGCCTTGCGGATCTTGCGCAGGAGTTGCATCCCGTCCAGCTCGGGCATGGCCCAGTCGGTCAGCACCAGCTCCACGCCGCCGCGCTGGATGAACTGCCAGGCGATTTCGCCATTCTCCGCCTCCATCACGGTCTGGTAGCCGATCTTCTTGACGATGTTGACGATGACCTTGCGCAGGTTGGGATTGTCCTCCGCAACGAGCACGTGCTTGCTGGTGTCCAGATCCGTATCCATGCGTTCCTGACTCCCGGGCGGCCGAGGCCTCTTTCGATCGTCTGCGGGCCGGCGCACTGCTCGACCTGCGCCACGCGGAGGTCCCGTCCGGACCCGCGGGGCATGAGAGCGCGTGGCCCGCGATTCACATTACCCGCAGCCCGCGCTATTGCGCAACTTCGCAGGCCCGTGCTACCCATCGGACCAGTCTATTCACCCGGGGAGCTGGAAGTACCGGCTGAGACGCGATCGGAAGGTCGCGGACCCGTAGAACCTGATCCGGTTAGGACCGGCGGAGGAAAGGTGACCGCATCCCCCCACCAGGCAGGGTCTTCCCACTTCCCGACCATCATACACCGCGCGGACGGGAAGCATTCGGGTTGAAAGCAGTCCAGGCGCAAGCCGCCATCGATGTGCATGCCCTGCGCAAGTCCTTCGACGGCGCGGAGGGCCGCTACCAGGTGCTGGATGGCGTCACGCTGTCCATCGCGGCGGGCGAGTTTGTGAGCCTGCTGGGCCCCTCCGGCGGCGGCAAGTCCACGCTGCTGAACATCCTCGCCGGGCTGGACGAGCCGGATTCCGGCAGCGCGCGCATTCATGGGCTGCGGAGCGGCGGACTCGGCAGCGCACGAGGCGCCCCGCCCCGCCCCCGCCAACCCATTGCCTACATGCAGCAGAAGGACCTGCTGCTGCCCTGGCGCACCCTGTGGGACAACATCCTGCTGGGGCCCGAGTTGCGCTCGCGCGCGGAGCGGCGCCGCCTGGAGTCGGCTGCGCGGGCGCTGCTGCGCGAATTCCAGCTGGAGCGCTTCACGCGGGCCTTCCCGGCGCAGCTCTCCGGCGGCATGCGCCAGCGCGCGGCGCTGCTGCGCACGCTGCTGTGCGAGCAGCCGATCCTGCTGCTGGACGAGCCCTTCGGCGCGCTGGACGCTATCACGCGCGGGCGGCTGCAGAAGCTGCTGCTGCGCGTGTGGCGCGAGTTCGACAAGACGGTGCTCCTGGTGACCCACGACGTGGAGGAGGCGGTGCTGCTCTCGCACCGCGTGATCGTGCTCTCCGCCATGCCCGGGCGCGTGCTGGCCGAATTCGCCGTGCCGATCCCCCACGAGGCGCGCCCCGACGCGCCGGAGACCCTGCGCCTGCGCTCGCGCATCCTCAAGACGCTGGAGGGGCCCGATGCGGACGCCTGAGTTCCCGCGGCCGGCGCACGGCCCGGCCGGCGTGGACCCGCCCGCCGGATCGTCGACGCGGGCCGGGCGCCGCGCGCGCTACGAGCGCTGGCTCTATCCGCTGCTGCTCCTCGCCCTCATGACGGGCCTGTGGGAGCTGGGCGTGCGCGCGCTGGCGGTGCCGCACTACATCCTGCCCGCCCCCAGCGAGGTGCTGGCCACGCTGGTGGAGCAGCGCGCCGTCTTTGCCCGCCACACGGCCATCACCACGCTGGAGGTGCTCGCCGGGGGCGCCCTGGGCGTGGCGGTGGGCCTGCTGCTGGGCCTGGCGCTGTACTTTTCGCCCGCGCTGGAAAAGGCACTCTACCCCCTGCTGATCGCTTCGCAGAACGTGCCGGTCTTCGCCATCGCGCCCCTGCTGGTGGTCTGGTTCGGCTACGGGCTGTGGTCCAAGGTCGTGATGGCGGCGATCATCGTGTTCTTCCCGATCGCCCTGGCCATGCTGAACGGCCTGCAGCGCACCGACCCGGACCTGCTGCGCCTGTTCCGCACGATGGGCGCCACGCCCGCCCAGATGCTGTGGAAGCTGCGCCTGCCCACGGCGCTCCCGGCGCTCTTCGCCGGACTCAAGCTGAGCGCCGTGTATTCCACCATCGGCGCGGTGATCGGCGAGTGGGTGGGGGCCGGCGCGGGCCTGGGCTACCTGATGCTCTCGGCCAATGCCCAGCTCCGCATCGCCACCGTCTTCGGCGCCATCCTCTGCCTCACGCCCATCGGCCTGGGCCTGCTGGGCCTCGTGACGTGGCTGGAGCGCCGGCTGTTGCCCTGGCAGTATCTCTCGCGCGATGACTTCGCGCTCACCCAGTCCGAACCCTAGCGGCTTACTCAATCCTATGCGAACCCTATTGCTGCTGGCCGGGACCCTGCTGCTGGCCCTGCCTCTCGCTGCCGCGGAGCGGCACCAACTGATCCTGGACTGGTTTCCCAACGCGGATCACGTCCCGCTCTACGTGGCACGCGATGGCGGCTTCTGGGCCAAGCAAGGCCTGGATATCCAGCTCATCGCGCCGGCGGACCCCAACGATCCGCTCAAGCTGGTCGCCGCTGGGCGGGCGGACTTCGCCATCAACTACCAGCCCAACGTCACGATCGCGCGCAGCCAGGGACTGCCGGTGCGCTCCATCGGCGTGCTGGTAGAGCATCCGCTCTCCTCACTCGCCTTCCTGAAGAAGAGCGGTATCCGCACCCCGGCGGACCTGAAGGGCAAGCGCATCGGGTATTCCGTGCAGGACCTGGAGCTGGCGCTGCTGCGCGGGCTGGCCGCCGCGGGCGGGCTGAAGCCGGACGACTACACCACGGTCAACGTGAACTTCAACCTCACCAGCTCGCTGCTGAGCGGGCAGGTGGATGCGGTGATCGGCGCCTATTGGAACTACGAGCTGGCGGAGCTGGAGTTGGAGGGCGTGCCGGGGGCCTACTTCGCCCTGGCCGACTATGGCGTGCCGGACTACTACGAGCTGGTGGCGATCTCCAACGACCGCTTCGTCGCGGAGCACCGCGATGCGGCCCGCCGGCTGGTGCTGGGCCTGCAGGACGCGCTGGACTTCACCCGCAGCAAGCCGGAGGAGGCGCTGGCCCTGTACTTGAAGGCGAACCCGGAAGTGCGCAAGGAGCTGGACACGCTCGCCTTCAACCGCGTGCAAGGCCAGTTCGCACACAGCCAGGTGCAATCCGCGGAGAAGTGGGAGCGCTTCGCGCGCTTCGCCCAGGCGCAGGGCGTCATCAAGGCCGTGCCGCCCAGCGCAGACCTCTTCACCAACCTCACGCCGTAGAGGACCGGGCATCATGGCGATCACCTACAAGAGCCTGCCGGTGATGCTGAGCATCGCCGGCTCGGACAGTGGCGGCGGCGCGGGCATCCAGGCGGACCTGAAGACCTTTTGCGCGCTGGGCACCTTCGGCACCACCGCCATCACCGCCATCACCGCCCAGAACCCGGACGGCGTGACGGCGATCCAGGCCATCGACGCGCCCGTCGTGGCGGCGCAGATCGCGGCCATTGGCGACTACTTCGCGGTGGGCGCGGCCAAGACCGGCATGCTCTTCTCCGTGGAGATCATCGAGGCGGCGGCGGCGGCCTATCAGTCGCTGCGCACTTCCCCGGACGCGCCGGGCGGCCGGCGGGTGCCGCCCTTGGTGGTCGATCCGGTGATGGTGGCGACCAGTGGCGCCAAGCTGCTCAACGACGATGCGATCGGCGCGCTGGAGCGGCACATCCTGCCGCTCGCAACCGTGATCACGCCCAACATGGACGAGGCCGCCATCCTCAGCGGACGCCGCGTGGAAACGGAGGAGGACCTGGAGCCCGCCGCCCGCGCCATCTATGACCGGTGCGGCGTGGCCGTGCTGGTCAAGGGCGGGCACCTGAAGGGCGTGGAGGAGGTGGTGGACTGCTGCTTCGACGGGCGGGACGTCTATGAGTACCGCGCGCCCTTCATGCACGGCATCAACACTCACGGCACGGGCTGTACGCTCTCGGCCGCCATTGCCGTGTACCTGATGCGAGGCTACGACGCCGTGGACGCCATGAGCGAAGGCCGCGAATACCTGCGCCAGACGCTGGCCCAGGGCCTGCCCGTGGGCAAGGCCGTGGCGCTCAATCACCAGTTCGGGCCGCTGGCCCTGGAGATCGCCTGAGGCTTGCGCTGCGGGAGGAGCCACGCGCCATGGCATTGTGCGAGGAGCTGATGCGAGTCTCCCAGGGCATCTGGGAGCGGGAGAAGGCGCACCCGTTCGTGCGCGGCCTGGGCGATGGCAGCCTTCCCGCCGAGCGCTTCCGCTTCTATCTGGAGCAGGACTACCTGTTCCTGATCGACTACGCCAAGGTGTTCGCGCTGGCGGCCACGCGCGCAACGGAGGTCGAGACGATGGCCTACTTCGCCCAGCTCTGCTCGGACACGCTCAATGGAGAAATGGCGCTGCACCGTTCCTACTGCGCGGAATTCGGCATCACGCCGGCGCACCTGGAGGCCGCCGAGCCCGCGCCGACGACCGTCGGCTACACCGGGCACCTGCTGCAGGTCGCCCTCGCCGGCGGCATCGCGGAAATCTGCGCGGCCGTGCTGCCCTGCCAATGGGGCTATGCGGAAATTGCGCGGCACCTGCGCGAGCAGGGCTTGCCGGCCGAGCCCCGCTACCGCAAGTGGATCGAGCTGTATGCCTCGCCGGAATTCGAGGCCTACGGCAGGTGGCTGCGGGAGCGGCTGGAGGCGCTCGCAGCGGGCCTTTCCGGCGCACAGGTGGAGCGGCTCAAGCGCATCTTCCACGCCAGCAGCCGCTGGGAGTATCTGTTCTGGGAGATGGCTTGGCGGCAGGAACGCTGGCAAGTGCCGGATGCCTGATGCCGTGGCGAAGATTTTCCTCCGCAGCGGCGTGGGATTGTCTTGGCAGCGCCTGCGAATTCCTGGGGGACCGGCGCGCGGGCGTACAAAAATTCTCCTTGCAGTTTTCCCCAGAAGGTCTAAGTGTTGCGGAGAGCCGCTATTTTCGGGGTTTTCCGGGCTAACCCGGCCCTTGGCGGTGCCATTCCCTTATCCTGGGGAGATACAGATAAGATGACCCACTCATTGCGGCGCATGGCGCTCGTCGGCCTGGTCATGCTTGTAGCCGTCTCGTTTGCAGCCGTGTCGTCCATGGCCCAGGCCCAAACCGCCCCCGCTGCACCGGCCCAGTCGACTGAAAAACCAGCCGATGCGCCGAAGCCTGCCAAGAAAGCTGTGAAAAAAGCAGCCAAGCCGGCCAAGAAGAAGGCTGCCAAGAAGAAGGCCGCCAAAGCTGAAGGCATGGAAAAGAAAGAAGAAGCTCCGGCCAAGCCGAAGCAGTAGTAGCTATTCCGTCTTAGAGCGACGCCGCCCCCTGCGGGGCGGCACCTCTTGCCCCGCGCAGGCGGTCGCCAGTCAGCGTCGCTCGCTTCTCAGCGCATACCCGATCAGCTTGTAGGTCAGCCGCGCCGCCAGGAAATCCGGTGCGTGCAGCCCCTTCATCGGCGCCAGCTCGGTGACGTCGAAGCCCACGATGTGCCGGCGCTGGGCCACCCGCCGCAGCAGGCGCAGCGTCTGGTACCAGCCAAGCCCGCCGGGTACCGGCGTGCCCGTGGCCGGCATGAGGGTGGGGTCCAGGCCGTCCAGGTCCAGCGTCACGTAGACGTCCTCGCCCAGGCGTTCCACCACCTCGTCCATCCAGCGCTCGTCGCGCTCCGCGATCGCGTGGGCCCAGAACACGTTGCGCTCCAGCCCCGTGTCGCGCAGGAAGTCGCGCTCCTGCTGGCACACGGCGCGGATGCCCACCTGCACGAAGGGCAGGCCCAGGTCATGCGCGCGCGCCATGATGCAGGCGTGGCTGTGCGGCGTGCCGCCGTAGCTCTGGCGCAGGTCCGCGTGCGCATCGAGCTGCAGCAGGGAAAACGGCCGCTGCCGCACGGCCTGCTGGGCCGTGAAAACGCCGTAGCTGATGGAATGCTCGCCTCCCAGCGTCACGAGGAACTTGCCATCGCGCAGGGGCGGCAATGCCGCGGCGTGGATGCGCGCCATGACCTGCTCGGGCGTGCCCGTGCTGCAGTCCACGGGCTCCAGCGTGTGCAGGCCCACGCTGTCGACACACCAGTCCAGCTCCTCGTCGTACATCTCCAGCTGCGCGGACGCGGCGAGGATCGCGTGCGGGCCCTGCGCCGCGCCGTGACCGTAGGAGACGGTGCCCTCGTACGGAACGGGCAGCACGGCGACGCGCGCCTGCTCGTAGCTGCAGGGCTGGGCGTCGTCGCCGCAGAACGGGGGAACCGGCGGAGTGGACATGAGGAATGCGCTGGGGCGCGCTGCGCTGGGCCGGGACGCCCTCAGCCCAGCTGCGCTTTGCGCACGGGCCGGGGCCGGGATTGGCGCGGCGCTTCGCTATCCAGGTACGTGATGCCCTCCAGGCCCTCCACGTACAGGTTGCGGAAGGCCTTGCCTTCCAGCGGCGACAGGTGGCCGGCGCGCACGGCGGCCTGCACCTGCCGCTCCAGGCGATCCACCAGCATGTCCGGCTGGAACTGCACGGAATTCAGCACGTCGCCCACCGTCTCGCCGTGGATCACCTGCTCGTAGTGCCAGCCGTCCTCCGAGAGCGCGACGTGGATGGCATTGGTGTCGCCGAACAGGTTGTGCAGATCGCCCAGGATCTCCTGGTAGGCGCCGGTGAGAAACACGCCGATGTAGTACGGCTCGCCCTTGCGCAGGCTGTGCAGCGGCAGGCTCGACCGCTTTTCGAAGCCGCTGATGTAGCTCAGCAGGCGCCCGTCCGAATCGCAGGTGATGTCCTGCACCGTGCCATTGCGCGTGGGCCGCTCGTCCAGGCGGTGCAACGGCGCCACAGGGAACTCCTGGCCGATGGCCCAGGAATCCGGCAGGGACTGGAACACCGAGAAGTTGCAGAAGTACTTGTCCGCCAGCAGGGCTTCCAGCTCCACGAACTCCTCCGGCACGCGCTTCATCTTGGCAGCCAGACGCTCCACGCGCCGCGCAATGGCCCAGAAGGCCTGATCGATGCGAGCCCGGTGCCGCAGAGAGAGCAACCCCAGCTCGAACAGCTTGTTGGCTTCCGTGCGGATGTGCAGCGCATCGGACCACTGGCTGTTGAGGGAACTGGCGCTCAGCTCGCTGAGCATCTCCTCCAGCTTGCCCACCTGTTCCGGCTCATCCTGCTGCGGTTCCAGCTCCACCAGGTGATTGTCCAGCGAGGTGCACTCCATCACGTTGAGCGCCAGCATGGCGTGGTGGGCGGTCAGCGCCCGGCCGGACTCGGAGATGATGTGCGGATGGGGCAGCTTTTCCGCCTGGCAGGTCTCGGCCAGCATGGAGACGATATCGCGGGCGTACTCCTCTTCGTTGTAGTTGACGCTGAAGCCGGAGGTGCTGCGTGTGCCGTCGTAGTCCACGCCCAGCCCGCCGCCCACGTCCACGTGGTCGATGGAGCAGCCCAGCCGGTGGAGCTCCACGTAGTAGCGCGCCACCTCCTGCATCGCCTCCTTCACGCGCCGGATGTTGTTGATCTGGCTGCCCAGATGCGCGTGGATGAGCTGGAAGCAGTCCAGGCAGTCCGCCCGGCGCAGGGTCTCGATCGCCTCCATCAGCTCCCAGGAGACGAGGCCGAACTTGGAGTAGTCCCCGCCGGAATCCTCCCACTTGCCCGAACCGGTGGTGACCAGCTTGATGCGGATGCCGAGGCGGGGCCTCAGCCGCTCCTCCTCGGCGATGCGCAGGATCTGCGGCAGTTCGTTGAGCTTCTCCACCACCAGGAACACGGTCTTGCCCAACCGCTGCGCCAGCAAGGCCAGCCGGATGTAGGCGGGGTCCTTGAATCCGTTGCAGACGATGAGGGCGCCGGGGGTTTCCAGTGTGGCCAGGGCCGCGTGCAGCTCCGGCTTGGAGCCCACCTCCAGCCCCATCTGGTAGCGGGCGCCGTAGCCGACGACCTCCTCCACCACCTGGCGCTGCTGATTCACCTTGATGGGGTAGACGGCGAGGTAGCGCCCCTCGTAGTCGTATTCGGAGATGGCGTTGGCGAAGCAGCGCTGCAGATGCTCCAGGCGATCCTCCAGGGTGTCGGAGAAGCGGATCAGCAGCGGCAGGGAGAGGCCCTGGGCCTGCGCATCGTCCAGCAGCTCCTTCAGGTCGATGCCCCGGGCGGGGTCGCGGCGCGGGTAGGCGACCATGTGCCCCGCTTCATTGATGCCGAAGTAGCCGCGCCCCCACCCTTGCACCGCATAGAGTTCCATGGCGTCGGCGATCGACCAGTGCTGCAGATTGCTCATCCCGTCCTTAAGTCCGCTGGGGCGGAGCGTCGCACGCATCCGCAGTGAGCCTCACGATCTCCTGGCCATACTACCTACTGCCGGAGCAAGCTGCCAACCGCAAACTGGAGCCGCACGCCGCGGCCCGATCCGCCGGCCGCGGCCGGCGATCCCAGCGCGCGCTCCCCTGCGACATTCCCCGGTCAGGGAGCCGCGGCGGCGACCCTACCCCCCTGGAGCGCCGCGCGGGAACTTGCCTGGGGCGGGCTGCGCGCCTTGAAATCGGGTCTGCGCCGCATTACAATGACGCTCTCTCGGCAGCACCTGCCGTCCGCATCCGCCCGAGGATCTTCGTCCGGAACCCGATCCGCAGACAACGGATGGCCACCCCTTTTGCGAAGCCCAGCCTTGCAGCCACGCCGCCCACCTTTGCCGTGCGGGGCGCGCACGAGTCCATGCTCCTGGAGATGACGGGGCTGGGCGTCAATCCGCCCTCCGGGCGCCTGCTGCGGGGGCTGACGCCCTACCTGGAGGAGCAAGGCGTGCAGCACGTCTTCCTGCTCACCGAGCGCAAGCGCCGCGAGCCCTGGAGCGTGCAGCCGGACAAGCTGGTGACCTACCAGGAGATCGTGCACTGGGAGCGCGGGGCCGACGGGGGCATCTACCGGGGCGTGTGCACCCAGGGCACGCCGTTGAGCCGGGACGAAGTGTTGCAGGCCTTCGAGTACGAGCCGCTCGCGCTGATCGAGTGGGCGGCGCGGCGCATGGACGCCGCCGTCGTCAGCAATCGCGAGCCGATCCGCCTGGAGATCTGCTATATCCCCAAGCCCTGGGGCCGCGAGGGCTGGTACACCGGCATCGAGAAGCGCGGCGTCTCCCGCGTGCGCTCCGCCACCGGCTCGACGGCGCTGCCCTACGCGCTGGGAATGTTTCCGGTGCCGATCAGCGGGGAAAAGCAGGATCCGCCGATCCTCGTCAAGACGCTGGAGCCGCTGCCGCAGCCGGTCTATGGCGACCTGTACCTGGAGGTGCACCGGGAGAAGTGGGAAACTTACGTGGTGCTGGAGGTGCACCCGGACGCGTGGCCGGATGGCGCGGGGCGGCTCCGCGCCGGCCTGGATCCCGAAGTGATGGATACCTACCGCGCGCGGGACGGCGCGCAATGGGAGCGTCGTCTCGCCACCGACCTGACGCAGGCCATCCGCGACTACGAGCAGGTGCGCCGCCGCATCGATGAGCGGCTGGACGCCGCCCTGCGCGAACACGGGGAGAACCCCCAGGAGCCCGTCCCGCCGGAGCGGCACCGCGAGCTGCTCGCCGAGGTGCCCGCGGACCTGCGCGCCGAGGAGGAGCGGCGCCGCGCCGCCGTGGAGCGCTTCATTGGCCAGGTGCCGCTGCGCCCCGGCTCGGTGGTGACCCTGCCGCCCGGCGTGCTGCACTCGCTGCAGCACGGCATCAAGGTGATCGAATTCCAGACCCCCACCTACGAGCGGCTGATCGCCATGTTCGCCCAGAAGGTGCTCACGCAGCCGCACTGGGACGTGCAGGATGCGGTGGCGCTCATGGAAATGGCCCCCTACGAGGCGCCCACGCCCGAGGTACTGACCCGCGAGGACGGGCGGTCCGTGGAGCGCATCGTGGACTTCCCGCAATTTGCGGTGGATCGCGTCGCGCTGGAGCTGAACCGGACGCTGCAGACGAGCACGGAAGGCCACAACCAGTACCAGCTCCTCGTGGTGACCCAGGGCAAGGGCGAACTGCGGCTGCCGGACGGCCGAGCCTTCCCGATGGAGCCCGAGGGGGCCTACCTGCTGCCGGCCACGCTGGGCAACCACTCCGTTACCGCGATCGCCGCGCAGGGCGTGACCTACCTCAAATGCACGCCGCCGCTGCGCTCCGAATCCGAGCCGGCGGAGCCCAAGGTGACCGTGGACGACGCACTGGAACGCACATGGTGAGGGGCCGCCGCGACTCCCCGCTGGCCGCCGGGGCCACCTCGTTGCAGCAGCCGCCACCGCTGGCGCGTGGCGACGCCGTGGCGCTGTTCTCCCCCAGCTCGCACTCCGGCCGCAACGGGTCCGCCTCGTTCGAGCATGCCCAGGCCATCCTGCGCGGCTGGGGCCTGGAGCCGCGGGCCCTTCCCGACGCCCAGCCCCGCCACCTCTACCTGGCGGGCACGGATGCGCGGCGGGCGGAGGAGTTCCAGCGCCTGTACTGCGACCCGGCAATTGCGGCGCTGTTTGCCACGCGGGGCGGCTACGGGGCCGCGCGCATGCTGCCGCACCTGGATGCCGCCCGCATCGCCGCCGCGCCGCCCAAGGCGGTGGTGGGCATGAGCGACGTGGTGGCGCTTTTCGCCTACCTGGATGCCGTGGCCGGCGTGGGCGCCGTGCACGGGCCCTGCCTGGCCGCATCCGGCTCCACGGGCTCGCCCCACGAGGCGGAGAACCTGAGCGACCTGCAGGCGCTGCTCTTCCAGCCGGGGCGGCCCACGGCCCATCCCTGCACGGTGCTGCACTCCGGCGCGGGCGCCCGCGAGGCAACCGGCCGTCTCGTGGGAGGCGGCCTGGCCGTCCTGGCGAGCCTCTGCGGCACGCCCTGGGCCCTGCGCACGGAGGGCTGCATCCTGTTCCTGGAGGATGTGAACGAGAAGCCCTACCGCGTGGACCGCTACCTGACCCAGTTCCGCGCGGCGGGCCGGCTGGATGGCGTGGCGGCGGTCGTCTTCGGCCATCTGCAGGATTGCGACAGCGAGCCGCCCGGCCTGCTGGCGGACGTGTTGCGCGATCTGTTCGGCAATGCCGCCTATCCCGTGGCCACCGGGCTGCTCGCCGGGCACGGCGCCCGCAACCGCGCGCTGCCGCTGGGGCGCCTGGCGCGGCTGCAGTGGGACGGCACCGGCGCAGGGGCCCCGGCCATGCTCACGCTGGGCTAGTAGTGCGCCACTCCTTGGGATTCGGGTACGTGGAGGAGGGTAGGGGCATAGCATGCTATGCCCCTACACCGTTCTGGGGTCGATAAGCCCGAAGCCACCTGGGCACTCTACCCGCAATTTAAGACGTGCCTGACTACTAGAAGCGGACTCAAAACCAAGCTGGGCGCGGCACCTCACCCCGGCAAGTTCGCGCGGGCCAGCCCGTCTCCGCGACGCTGTTGGTTCGCCCCGCGAGCGGGGCTCACGGCGGAGACGGGGCGCACAGCCGCCCTGCTGGCGGATCCAGCGCATCCTTCTCCGTTTGCCGAGATCGGGGCTGGGGAGATGACGTGCCCCGCGGCAGGCCGATCGAACCTGGCTTGCGACGGCTTCCAGGCGCCCGGCGGGGGTCGTGCCAACGGGGCCGCCAGCGGGATG
>JBGOUY010000105.1:0-13393 GCA_041477795.1 bacterium | reverse complement strand
GACTCGCCCCACGAAAGGATCCGTCACATGAGTTGGAGCTACCGACGCGTCTACCACGGGCCGATCGAGGCCGTGCTGCTGGACTGGGCCGGCACCACGATGGACTACGGGTGCATGGCGCCCGCCGTGGTATTCGTGGAGGTGTTCAAGCGCAAGAAAGTCCCGATCTCCATGGAGGAGGCCCGCGCGCCGATGGGCGCCCACAAGCGCGTGCACATCCAGCGCATCACCGAGCAGGATTCCGTGCGCGCCCGCTGGAAGCAGGCGCACGGACGCGAACCCAACGAGAAGGACGTGGACGCCATGTTCGCCGAGTTCGTGCCGCTGCAGCTCGAGTGCCTGTCGCAGTATTCCAAGCTGATTCCGGGCACGCTGGAGGTGGTCGGCCAGTTGCGGGCCAAGGGCATCAAGATCGGCTCCACCACGGGTTACCTGCGCAATATGATGGAGATCAACCTCAAGGACGCCAAGGAGCAGGGCTATGACCCCGACTCCACCGTGTGCGCTGGCGACGTGCCTGCCGGGCGCCCGCTGCCGTTCATGTGCCTGCAGAACGTGATCAATCTGCAGGTGTCGCCCATGGAGGCCTGCGTCAAGGTGGACGACACCGTGCCGGGCGTGGAGGAAGGATTGAACGCGGGCATGTGGACAGTGGGGCTCGCCGTGAGCGGCAACGAGGTGGGGCTGCCCCTGGAGGCATACCGGGCGCTGCCGGCCGCCGAGCGGGATGCCCGGCGCGCCCGCGCCTATGGGCGCCTGAACCAGAGCGGCGCGCACTACGTGGTCGATTCCATCGCCGACCTGATGCCGTGCATCGAGGACATCGAGCGCCGCCTGGCGCGGGGCGAGCGGCCCTGAGCGGACCGGTCGCGGTGGCGCTCCCATCCCCCGCTCCCGCACCCGTCACCACCACGGGCCGCGGTGCCGGCGGGGTTCAGTCGCGCAGCGCCACGCCCATCTCGGCCAGCGTCTCGCGGATGGCGGCGAGGATGGCGTGCATGTCCGCCGGAAACAGCCGCCCGATGTTGCCAATGCGGAAGCAGTCGGCGTGGCTGAGCTTGCCCGGATAGATGACGAAGCCCTTGTCGCTGAGCCGCCGGTAGAACTCCGCGAAAACGAAGCGCGGGTGCGCTGGGTAGAGGTAGGAGTTGATGATGTAGCCCTGGTGCCGCGGCTGCAGGTATTCGCGGAAGCCCAGTTCGCGCATGCCTGCGGCCACGATCTCGTAGTTGCCGCGGTAGCGGGCCGCGCGGCCGGACACGCCGCCTTCGGCCTCCAGCTCGCGCAGCGCCTGCGCGTAGGCCAGCAAAGCGTGCGTGGGCGGGGTGAAGCGGAACTGGCCGTTGGCCTCCAGCCCCTTCCATTGGGCGAGCAGATCCAGGCTGAGGCTGCGGGCATAGCTCGCGGTGGCCAGCAGCGCCTCGCGGCGCGCGAGCGCGAATGCAAAGCCGGGCACGCCCTCCACGCACTTGTTGGCGGAGGACACCAGGTAGTCGACACCCGCAGCCTCCAGGTCCAGTGGCACCGCGCCGAAGCTGCTCATCGCGTCCACGAAGTAGCAGCGGCCCCGCTGCCGCACGACGCGGCCGATCGCCTCCACCGGGTTGAAGATGCCCGTGGTGGTCTCGCAGTGCACGACCGCCACGTGGGTAATAGAAGGGTCCCCGGCCAGTGCCGCGTCCACTGCCGCGGGATCGGGCGGCTCGTCCTCCGGCCCTTCGAGGGCCGTGGTGGCGATCTTCAGCACGCGGTTGATTTCCACCATGCGCCGACCGTAGGCCCCGTTGATAACGATCAGCCAGTGGCCGTCCGGCGGGGTCACCGAAGACAGCACGGACTCGATGGCGAACGTGCCGCTGCCCTGCATGAGCACGCATTCGTAACCCTTACCCGCCACGCCGCCGACCTGTAGCAGCGCGGAGCGCACGTAGCGCACCGAGTCGATGAACTCGGTGTCGCGCGAGCCCAGGTCGCGCAGCATGGCCTGCTTGACCGTGCGACTCGTGGTAAGCGGCCCGGGCGTGTAAAGCGCCTTGTCCTTCCAACCGGGCGGGGATGTCAGAGAAGCAGTCATGGTAGCGCTCGCTGGGGATCGTGCGCGACAGGGGGCCCCGCGATTCGTTCGCGAGGCCGCGCGCCGGGCACTGCGTGAGGGCCGGGTGCAAACCAGCCGGGTCCGACCGGTGTCCCAAATTGCGGGATGCCGGCCAAATTCAAGTCTTCAATGCGCCACAACCCAAATGGGTATGCGCGGCGCGGGGCCTGGCGCGGCGTCCGCCGGAGGGCTGACGCGGGCGCCCGGCCCAGGCCTGGCCGCGTCGGGCGGCTGCGCTCAGAGCCGACCGTCCAGGGCGTTCCGGAAAAGCCTCGTCAGCTCCTTGACGCCGACCGGGAGCGGGTTGCCGCCGGCGGTGGGGTCCAGCGCGGCCATTTGCGCCATCTCGTCGATGCGCGAATCGTCCACGCCCAGCTCACGCAGCGTGTGCGGCACGGCCAACTGCCGCCGCAGCTCGAGGGTCCAGTCCAGCACCGCCTTGAATCCCGGGCGGGCCAGCCCCAGGTAGGCGGCCAGGCGCTTGAGCTTGTCCTGGATCGCCGGGCGGTTGAACGCCAGCACGTAGGGCATGAACACGGCATTGGTGAGCCCATGGTGCGTATCGTAGAGTGCGCCGACCGGATGGCTGAGGGCATGCACGGCGCCCAGCCCTTTCTGGAAGGCCGTCGCACCCATGGCCGCGGCCGCCATCATGTGCGCGCGGGCGGCGAGGTTGTGGCCATCCTTCACAGCGACGGGAAGCCAGCGGTGGATCAGGCGCAGCCCCTCCACCGCCACGCCATCGGCGAGCGGGTGATAACCGGGAGAACAGTAGGCTTCCAGGCAATGCGCCATCGCGTCCATGCCCGTGGCGGCCGTCAGGTTTGGGGGCAGGCCCACGGTCAGCGCCGGGTCCGCGATCACCAAGACCGGCATCATGCGCGGGTGGAAAATGATCTTCTTCGTGTGACTGGCCTCGTTGATGAGGGCAGAAGCGCGGCCCACTTCGGAGCCCGTGCCGGAGGTCGTCGGCACGGCGATCACCGGGGCGATGCCTTCCGCGTTGGCGCGCGTCCACCAGTCCCCGATGTCCTCGAAATCCCAGATCGGGCGGGTCTGCGCGATCATGAAGGCGATGGCCTTGCCCACGTCCAGGGCGCTCCCGCCGCCGAACGCGATCACGCCGTCGTGGGCCCCGGCCCGGTAGGCGCGCACACCATCGTCCACGTTGCGTCCCAGCGGATTGGACTTGAGATCGCTGAACACTGCCGTGGGGACGCCGGCGCGCTCGTTGGCGGTCACGGCGTCCCGCACCATGGCATGGGCGGCCAACTGGGCATCGGTGACGAGCAGGGGCCGGTGCAGACCCAACTCCTTGCAGGCCGCGGGCAGCTCGGCGATGCGCCCGGCGCCGAAGCGCACGCGGGTGGGGTAGTTCCAGTTGCCGACGGGCGCGGCAGTCTCGTCGCTCATGGGGTTCGTGCTCGGAGGATGGGGGTGCCTGGCGTCCGGTGGTCGCGGCCGGCGCCCGGCGCCCGGAGGCCGTGGTTCCGGTTCACAGGGCCGTGCGCAGGTGGAAGGACTTTGGCCGCGTCAGTTGCTCATAGCCCAGTGTGGACAGGCTGCATCCGCGGCCGGAATCCTTCACGCCGGTCCAGGCCAGCGCCGGGTCGAGGTAATCGCAGCGGTTCATGAAACACGTGCCGGTGCGCACCTGGTCGCCCAGGGCGATGGCGGCCTCCTCGTCGCGGGTCCAAACCGACGCGGTGAGGCCATAGGGGCTGTCGTTCATGAGCCGTACGGCCTCCTCGTCGGAGGTGACGGGCATGATCCCCACCACCGGCCCGAAGGATTCCTCGGTCATCACGCGCATGGAGTGGTTCACGTCCACCAGCACCTGCGGTGCAAGGTAGGGCGTGCCGTCCCGGTTGGCGGGGAACTCCTTGGGGTCGATCAGAGCGCGCGCGCCCATCCGCACGGCTTCGGCGATGTGCTCGCGCACCAGGTCTGCGGCCGAGGTGCGCACCATCGGGCCCAGCGTCGTTTCCGGATCGAGCGGATTGCCCAGCCGGTATTGCCGGGTGAGGGCCACGAAGGCATCCACGAAGCGCTTGGCAATGGAGGCGTGCACATAGATGCGCTCCACGCCGCAGCACGATTGCCCGGAGTTGAAGAAGCTCCCGTCCACCAGGTTTTCCACGGCATGATCCAGGTTCGCGTCAGGGCGGACGTAGGCCGGATCCTTGCCGCCCAGCTCCAGGCCTAGGCCGATGAAGCGGCCCACCGCGGCCTGCTCGACCATGCGGCCGCCGGGCACCGAGCCGGTAAAAGCCACAAAGTCCACTTCCGGCGCGGCAATGATGCGCTCGGTGTCCGCATGGCTCAGGTGCAGGTATTGGAACACGCCGTCGGGCAGGCCCGCCTCCGCAAATGATTCCAAGTAGCGCTCCGCACACAAGGGGGTCTGGGCCGAGTGCTTGAGCAGCACCGCATTGCCGGCCATCAGCGCCGGGATGATCGAGTTCACCGAGGTCAGGTAGGGGTAATTCCACGGGGCGATGGTGAACACCAAGCCCAGCGGATCGCGCCGGATGAAACGCGTGAACCCGACACGCGGCTCCACCTGCACGTCCGCCAGCGCCCCGGCGGCGATGGAGATCATGTGCCGCGCCCGCTCTTCCAGGCGCTCCACTTCCAGGGGCGTGTAGCGCAGCGGGCGGCCCATCTGCCAGGTGATCTCCTCGGCCACGGCCGACTTGCGGGCCAGGAAGGCATCCACGGCGCGGCCACAGAGCCGCGCCCGCTATGCGAGCGGCACCTTGCGCCAGACCCCCTGGGCCGCGCGGGCCCCGGCCAGGGCGCGGGCGATGGTCCTGGAGTCGGCCAGTGGCCGTTCGACGTAGATGCTGCCGTCGAGAGGGGTTACGGTCTTCTGAATGGAGGTCATACGTCGGTTTCAGTCACAGATACCCTGGCAGTCCCAGCTCGGCGGGGCTGCGTGTGGCGCGCGCTAGCCAGTGGGCGGTTGGATGTGCTTGGAGGGCCGGGAGCTAGACTCGTTCGAAGTTGCGCTGCAATTCCCAATCGGTGACGCGGCGGTCATACTCGTGCTGCTCCCAGCGCCCCGTGTGCAGGTAGTGCTCCACGACTTCGTCGCCCAGGGCCGCACGCAGCACCTTGGAGCCGTCCAGCAGCGCCAGCGCCTCGCGCAGGGTCTTGGGCACCTCGCGCAACGCCGGGTTCTCGTAGGCATTGCCCTGGTAGGGCGGCTCGGGCTCCAGCTTCTGCTCGATGCCGTAGAGACCCGCGGCCAGCAGGGCGGCGAAGGCCAGATAGACGTTGGCGTCCGCACCCGGGATGCGGCATTCCACGCGCAGGGATGAGCCGCTGCCCACCACCCGAAAGCCGGCGGTGCGGTTGTCCCGACTCCAGATGGCCTTGGTGGGGGCAAATGTGCCGACCTGGAAGCGCTTGTAGGAGTTGATATAGGGCGCCAGGAAATAGGCCATTTCGCGGGCGAGCGCGACCTGCCCGGCCAGGTAGTGACGAAAAATGGCCGTTCCTTCGTCGGGCCTCTCCTTGTCTTCAAAAGCCGAGCCGCCGGTCTTGCCATCCCAGAGGGAGGAGTGGACGTGGCAACTGCTCCCGGCCAGATCGTAGCGCCATTTGGCCATGAAGGTGATGGCCTTACCCTGCTGATGGGCGATCTCCTTCGCCCCGTTCTTGTATATCACGTGGCGGTCGGCCATCTCCACCACCTCGGCATAGCGCACGTTGATTTCCTCCTGGCCGGGGCCCCACTCGCCCTTGGAGAACTCCACCGGAATGCCGGCCCCATCGAGGCCGTTGCGGATGGCGCGGATCAGCTCCTCCTCCTTGGTGGTCTGCAGGATGTGGTAGTCCTGGATGTAACTCCCGGCGGTCAACAGGTTGCGGAAGTATTTTTGCTCGATGGAGCGATAGGACTCGTCGAAGGCGTAGAACTCCAATTCGGATGCGAACTTGGCGACGTAGCCCATCTTCCTGGCTCGTTCCACCTGGCGCTTGAGGATCGATCGCGGGGCATGCGGCAGGTCATTCCCGTGGTGATCCACGCAATCGGCCAGCACCAGCGCCGTGGCGGGCAGCCAGGGAATGCGGCGCAGGGTGGAGAGCACCGGTCGGATTGCCATATCCCCGTAACCCAGGTTCCAGGAGGCGACCTTGTAACCGGGCACCGGCTCCATGTCCATGTCCACGGCGAGGAGGTAATCGCACACGTGCAGCTCACGGGCGCCCTCTTCGACGAAGTAGTGGCCGGTGACGCGCTTGCCGATCAGCCGGCCTTGCAGGTCCGGGAAGGCCACCAGCACCGTGTCAATCGTTCCTGCCTCGATCTGCTGCGTCAGCTCTTCCAACGTCAGCATTCCTTTCATGAGCGGATTCCTTTGTTGAATGGCCTACGATCCCTGGGAGCGCGGACGGCGGGCCCGCCACAGGCGCAAGCGAGGATGCCGACCCTCCAGGGGAGATCGCTCCTTCCGGTCGGCGCCCGACACGGCAGCGGCCGTCCCCGCCGGACGTCGGCACCCGCAATCATCCCCCTGGCGAAGAAGGTGCGGGCGCGCCGGCGGGGACGGCTCAGCGCCGTGGGGCGGAAAGTTGGCGGGCACGGTCTGGCCTGTGGAATGCCGGCGCGGGAAGGTCGCGGATCGGAGCCGGATTTCGATGGGACCACGGATGCACCTCGAACTTGGCCGCCAGCTCGGCCTGCGTCTGTTCTCCCCGCACCGCCGCCAAGGCCACCTGCGCCTTGAACTCGGCGCTGTAGTGCTTGCGCTTCCTGCTCATGATGCACACTCCTTTCCGTGAGTGGCTCAGAGCTTAACCCCTTGTCCGATTTTTGGGGACCACTTCAGCTATCGACAGGCGCGCAAACCCGCGTTATTACAAGTGCTCCTGCCAGGACTCGAACCCGGAATAGCGGAATCGGAATCCGCCGTTATATCCAGTTTAACTACAGGAGCCTTGGAAACCCGCCTGGATGGGAATTCATGCTAGAAAATGCGCTCCATCCTGGCAAGGGGAAACACCGGGAGCTTCATGGCCCTCCGTCCGTTCCAGCGGCGCGTGCGCAGCCCGCGCAGCCCGGTCGTGCGAGCCGCCACCACCTGGCGCGCGGCGGCGCTGCGGGCCGCCTGCGCGCTGGCCCAGGCTGCGTGCACGCTGACATTGGCTGCGTGCGTGCTGGGATTGGCTGCGTGCGAGCGGACCGGCGCGGAACGGGAGCGCGTGCTGCACCTGGCCGCGGCGGGCCGGCTGGGCGGGCTGCGCATCGCCCAGCGTGCGCCGATCCTCGCACCCCCCGCTGCCGAACGCACGCTCACCGTCGTCGCCACCGGTGACCTCAAGGGCTGGCTGACGCAGGCGACTCTATACCCGCGCAGCCGGGGCGAGGGCCTGGCCTTCCTCGCGCCGCGCATCGCCGATCTGCGCGCGGAGCAGCCCAGCCTGATCCTGCTGGACGCGGGCGACGCCCTGCTGGGCGCTCCCTCCGCGGCCCTGGCCGCCGCCGAGGGGGCCGTGCCGCCCATCGTCGCCGCCATGAACCGGCTGCGCTACGACGCGATGACGCTGGGCAACGTGGACCTCGGGCTGGGCTGGCCCGCATTGGCCCGCGCACGGGCGGCCGCGGACTTCCCCTGGCTCTCGGCCAACGCGGTGCAGCCGGATGGCGGCACGGCGTTGGCCCCCTACGCAGTGCTGGAGCGCGACGGCGTGCGCGTGGGCGTGCTGGGCCTGACGACGCCCGCGGCGGCGCTGGGGCGCGATCCGCGTGCCCTGGGAGAGGTCGCATTCACGGACCTGGAGGCGGCCGCGCGGCGCTGGGTGCCGATCCTGCGCCAGGTGGAGCGCGTGGACGTGCTGATCGGCCTCTTCCACAGCGGCCTGGACGACCCCTTCGCGCGGGACGCCGCCCTGCGCTCCGGCCTGCCGCTCTTCGCCGCGGCCGGCCGCATCGCGGAGGCGGGATTGGGCTTCGACCTGATCGTGGCCGGCGACGCGCAGCGCCTCTCCCCCCGCCAGCCCAGCGACGGCGACACGCCTTACGGCACGCCCGTGCTGGAGCCGGGGGCCTTCGGCAACGGCCTGGCGCTCGCCACGCTGCGCCTGCGCGAACGGGGCGGCCGCTGGGCGGTGACGGGCGTCGAGCGGCGCACCCTGCCCGCCGCGGCCGCGCCGGAGCCTGGCCTGCTGGCGGCGCTGGCCGAGCCGCTGCAGCGCACGCAGGCCTGGCTCGCCGAGCCCACGCGCGTGCGCCTGCGCCGCGTGCCGCGCAAGGCGGAGTTCTATCGCTGCGCCGGCGCGCTCTCCCATGCGGTGGCCGTCGCCCAGAGCGGCGAGGACGCGGCACGCGTGCTCTCCCTGCTGCCCATGCGCTGGCATTATTGGCGCCCGGCCCCGGCAGAGATCGACGGCCCGCTGCGGCGGGCGCACCTCCTGCGCTGGATTCGCTTCGATGAGACGCTGGTGCAGGGCCGCCTGACCGGGCGCCAGATCGCGCTGCTGCTGGATGGCTACGTGCGCCAGTTGCGGGGCTGGCGCGTGCCCGCCCCGGTCGTGCTCTGGCCGGGCGGCCTGCGCGTCACCCTGCCGGAGGAGGGCTCCGAGCTGACGGAGCTTTACCGCGTCAGCGACGGCCGGGCGCTGGAGCCGGACGAGACCGCGCCGGTCTGGCTGACGGCCTTCCTCTGGTACGGGGGCCTCGGGCTCGCCCCGCAGGCGCTGCTGTCGGGCGGGCCGCCGGCGCGCGAGGCGCCGCTGCCACTGCGCGCCACCCTCTTTGCGCTGCTGAGCGACCCCGCCTTCGTTCCGCCGCCCGAGTGCGCGCGCTGGCTGGAGCGCTAGCGGCGCGGTTTGCGCCAGCCGCACACCGTGGCATACTGGAGATTCCACCTTCTCACGGGAGCGCGGTCGTGAGCGACCTGATGGCGGCCCGCCTGCTGATGGGCATCTCGCTGGGCTTCCACATCGTCTTCGCGGTGGTGGGCATCGGCATGCCGCTGCTGATGGTGATCGCGGAAGGGCTGTGGCTGCGCACGCGCCGGCCCGTGTACCTGGAGCTGACCCGCCGCTGGAGCAAGGGCACGGCGATCCTGTTCGCCGTGGGCGCCGTTTCGGGCACGGTGCTCTCCTTCGAGCTGGGGCTGCTCTGGCCGTACTTCATGCGCTTCGCCGGTCCGCTCATCGGCATGCCGTTCTCCCTGGAGGGGTTCGCGTTCTTCCTGGAGGCGATCTTCCTGGGCATCTACCTCTACGGCTGGGAGCGCGTGTCGCCGCGCCTGCACTGGTTCGCGGGCTGGGTGATCATGCTGAGCAGCGTGCTTTCCGGCGGCTTCGTGGTGCTGGCCAACGCCTGGATGAACGCCCCCGCCGGCTTCACGATAGTGCAGGGGCGCGTGGAGGACGTGCAACCCTTCGCGGCCATGTTCAATGCCGCTGCGCTCAGCCAGGTGCAGCACATGGTGGTGGCGACCTTCATCGCCCTGGGCTTCGCCGTGGCCGCGGTGCACGCGCGCATGCTGCTGCGCCAGCCGCACAACGAGTTCCACCGCCGCGCCTACGCC
Source organism: bacterium (assembly GCA_041477795.1). Classification (GTDB taxonomy): domain Bacteria; phylum SAR324; class SAR324; order SAR324; family JACQKK01; genus DATFMP01. The sequence continues at coordinate 3,751 of JBGOUY010000105.1, read as the reverse complement.
ATCGCGCTGGCGGTGGGCGGCCTGGCGGCCCTGCTGGGGCCGCTCAGCGGGGACTTCAGCGCCAAGGACGTGGCACAGCGCCAGCCCCTCAAGCTGGCGGCGATGGAGGCGCACTGGGAGACGCAAGCCGGCGCCACGCTGCTGCTGGGCGGCTGGCCGGACGAGGCCGCCGAGCGCACCCTCGGCGCGATTCCCGTGCCCTACGCCCTCAGCCTGCTGGCCCACAACGATCCCTTCGCCACGGTGCGCGGCCTGAAGGAATGGCCCCCCGGCGACCGGCCGCCCGTGGCCGTCACGCACCTCGCCTTCGACGTGATGGTGGGCTGCGGCACGGCCCTCGCCATCGTGGCCCTGCTGGGCGCGTGGCAATGGTGGCGCACGCGGGGCCCGCCCCTGGCGCGCTGGTACCTGTGGGCGGTGGTGCTCTGCGGGCCGCTGGGCTTCCTGGCCGTCGAGGCGGGCTGGACCGTGACAGAAGTGGGCCGCCAGCCCTGGATCATCTATGGCCTCATGCGCACGGCCCAGGCCGTCACGCCCGTGCCCTGGCTGCCGCTGCGGCTGGTGCTGTTCGTGGCGATGTACGGGTTCCTGGGGGTCATCGTGATCGCGCTGATGCGTCAACAGGTCTTCCAGAGCCCATCCGCGCGGGCCTGGCAGGACGATTGAGCGGAGCGCCGCGCCATGCCCAGCCTGGAAACCCTCACCGCGGCCGTCCTGTTCAGCGGGCTCACGCTCTACGTCCTCACGGGCGGGGCGGACTTCGGCGGCGGCGTGTGGGACATCCTCGCCCGTGGCCCGCGCCGCCAGGCCCAGCGCGACCTGATCGCCCACGCCATCGCCCCGATCTGGGAGGCCAACCACGTCTGGCTCGTGCTCGTCATCGTGCTGCTGTTCGTGGGCTTCCCGCGCGCCTTCGCGGCGATCTCCATCGCCCTGCACATCCCGCTCGTGCTGCTGATGCTGGGCATCGTGATGCGCGGCGCGGCCTTCGTGTTCCGCACCTACGACCTGCGCCCGGGCCCCGCGCAGCGCCGCTGGACGGTGCTCTTCGCGGGCTCCAGCGTCGTCTCGCCCGTCATGCTGGGTGTCCTCGTGGGCGCCGTGTCCTCCGGCGCGATCCGCGTGGACCTGGCCACGGGCGACGTCCCCGCGGACTACTTCTCCGCGTGGCTCGGGCTCTATCCCTTCGCCGTGGGCGGCTTCGCGCTGGCGCTCTTCGCCTTCCTGGCGGCGGTGTACCTGACCCTGGAGAGCGACCAGCGGGACTTGCAGGACGACTTCCGCGCCCGGGCCCTGGCGGCGCAGGCGGCGCTGGTGCTGCTGGCGCTGCTGAGCCTGCTGCTGGCCGACTCGCGGGCGCCCATGATCGGCTACGGCCTCGCCACGGCCTGGTGGGGGCTGCCGCTGCAGGCGGCCGCGGCCCTGGCCGCCGCTGGCGCGGTCGCCGCGCTGTGGCGCCGCCGCTACGGGTGGGCCCGCGTCGCGGCCGTCGCCGAGGCCGTGCTGCTCCTGTGGGGCTGGGGCCTGGCGCAGTACCCCTTCCTCGTCGCGCCGGACCTCACGATCTCCAGCGCCGCCGCGCCCCGCGCCGTGCTGGCGCCGCTGCTGGCCGTGCTGGGGTTGGGGGCGCTCGTGCTGTTCCCCTCCCTGGCGTTCCTCTACGCCGTGTTCAAGCGCCGTCGGCGCCTCGCGCGATGAGCAGGAGCCGAGCCAATCCGTGGGCATGAGCCCTCCCGCCCTTCACGCCGACGCGGACTCCGCCGCACCCGCCGCCCCGGCTGCCGCCACGCAGCGCTGGCTGCGCACCGCGCAGTGGCTGGTGGGCGCCACGATGGCCTACAACGCCGTGGAGGCCATCGTGGCCCTCTGGGCCGGCGAGGTGGCGGAGAGCATCTCTCTGCTGGGCTTCGGGTTGGACAGCGGAATCGAGCTGGCGGCGGCGCTCGCGCTGTTCTGGCGGCTGTCCCGCGAGGGGTCCGGGGCGGACGAGGAGGCCATCGAGCGCAGCGAGCGTCGGGTGCATCGCTTCATCGGCGGCACCTTCGTGGCCCTGGCGCTGTACGTTGGCGCCAGTGCCGGCTGGACGCTCTACGCCCGGGCCGCGCCGGAGACCAGCCTACCCGGCATCGTGCTGGCGCTGGCCTCGCTGGTCATCATGCCGGCGGTGGCCTGGGCCAAGCTGCGCACGGCGGAGCGGCTGGGCAGCGCGGCCCTGCGCGCCGAGGCTAAGGAGACCCTCGCCTGCGCCTATCTCTCTGCTGTTCTGCTGCTCGGCCTGGGGGCGCACGCGCTACTGGGCTGGTGGTGGATGGACCCCCTCGCCGCGCTGGCCATGGTGCCCTGGTTGCTCAAGGAGGGGCGCGAGGGCTTGGCTGGCGAAACGCATGCGCACTGAACGTCGGCCACGCGGTGCATCCTGCGGCTGCCGCCATTGTCTGCGCCTGGCTTTCCGCATTGACGCCCGCGCCCCACGGCACAAGCCCGCGGCTCAGGCCGCGGCCTGGGTCCTGCGGTGCAGCACCCCGCCCAGCCAGGCGCAGGGCAGGGCCGTGAGCACGAGCGCGATGGGGTACCAGCTCGGCCCCAGGTCCACCACGGCGATCGCGGCGATCGCGCCGGCAGTGCTCAGCAAGAGACCGACGAATCCCAGCGCCAAGGCGTGGCGCATCGGAGCGTGGGGCGCGAGCCTTGCGGCCAGGTAGCTTCCAACGACTCCGTAGACGCAGCGATAGGCCAGTGCGAGCAGATTCTGGCCCGGGTCGTACATCGGCTGGCCCCAGGGCGGATAGACGTGCAGCACGTGCAGCACCTGGTCGGAGCCGAGCGAAAGCACGAAGACCGCGACCAGTCCCAGGAACACGGCCAGCGCGCTTCGCGCAAGCCGCCGGGGGTGCGTTCCTGCGCGCGTCGGTTGATTTGCCATCGAAGTTCCATTGCATGGATGGTCGGCGCAATTTCCGCGGCCGCCGGATGCGAGCGGTCGCCGGGCGAATGCGAGTTGTCACCGCGTTCAGGCGCCGGACTGTGAGCGTGCCTGCGCCTGGGTCGATGCCAGCAGTTCGGCCAGCCGGTCGAAGCTCTCGTTGGCCCCGCGCTCCATGCCAGACTTGAGCACCGCATCGCGGATCTCTCGCGACTCGAAGCGCTCGGTGCTCGTGAGCGTGGTTTTGCCGCCCTGCTCGGTCAGCACGCTGGTCACCAGCGCTTCGCTCGGATACCAGGGCTCGTCGAAGTGCTCGGTACAGACGATGCGCTCGGGCCGCACGATTTCGCGATACACGCCGCCCCATGCCAACTTCTTGTCGTCGGGGCCACGCTGGACGTAGCGGTAGCGGCCGCCCACGCGCAGGTCGATTTCGCACACCACCATGGACCAGGTGCGCAGTCCGAGCCAGCGTTCGACCAGCTCGGGCCGGGTCAAGGCGTCGAAGACCCGGCTGCGCGGGGCGTCAAAGACCCGCGTCAAGACGATCTCGAGGTCGGTCGGTGTCGTCAGCTTCAGGTTTCCTGAGTTCTTCATGGGCGTTTTCCTCTGGTGCTGCGGGTGCGCGCCTTTCTTGCCTGGGGTTGCAGCTCCTCCAGCAGGGCGTCGAGGCGTTGGAAGCTGTCCTCCCAGAACTGGCGGTAGCCCTCCAGCCATCCACTGGCGGCGGCGAGCGGCTTGCCCTCGATGCGGCAGGGCCGGCGCTGCGCATCGCGGCCGCGCGAGATCAGGTGCGCGCGCTCCAGCACCTTGAGGTGCTTGGAGATG
>JBGOUY010000249.1:0-6469 GCA_041477795.1 bacterium | reverse complement strand
TGAGCTATTGGTTCGCCCCGCAAGCGGGGCTCACGGCAGGGAGGGGCTTCTCAAGCGCGCTGGAGACCCGGCCGTGGCGAAAAGTCCCTCCTGCCCTGCCTAGCGGGGCAGGAGGGACGCAAGCTGCGCCGCAGGCGCGGCTTGCAGGGAGGATGAGGTCCCGCGCCGGCCGAGCCGTTGGCGCATGGCAGTCGACTTTGCGATTGCCCTGGGCCGGCCACGCCCCGCGCTTGACTCGCCGCCAGCATCCGCCCACTGTCGATGGGGCACCGGCTTTCCCGCAATCCATCGGCTGGACATGGAGCTGCAGCAGACGCACCGACCCGCCACCCCGGACGCCGCCCTGGACGCCGCCCTGCGCGCGCGCTTCGGGCTGACGGCCTTCCGCGAGGGGCAGCGCGACATCATCGACTCGGTGCTGGCCGGCCGCGATACGCTGGCGATCCTGCCCACGGGCGGGGGCAAATCGCTCTGCTTCCAGCTCCCGGCGGTGACGGGCGACGGCCTGGTGATCGTCGTCTCGCCGCTCATCTCCCTCATGCGCGACCAGGTGGCGGGCCTGCGCGCGCTGGGCATTCCGGCCGGCTGCATTCACTCCGGCCAGGACACCGCGGAGAAGCGCGCCGTCTTCGCCGCACTGGAGGTGGGCGGGCCCTTCGTGCTGTATCTTTCGCCGGAGCGGGCGCAGAAGGACGGCTTCGCCCGCTGGCTGCAGGCGCGCCGCCCGCTGCTCTTCGCCATCGACGAGGCGCACTGCGTCTCGCAGTGGGGCCACGACTTCCGGCCCGACTACCAGCGGCTGGAGCGGTTGCGCGAACTGCGCCCGGAGGTGCCGATCCTGGCGCTCACGGCCACGGCGACGCCGCAGGTGGTGGAGGACATCATCGCGGCGCTGCACCTGCGCGAGCCGGGGCGGCACATCCACGGCTTCTACCGGCCCAACCTGTTCTATCAGGTGGTGCGCCCCGCCAACGAGGAGCTCAAGGCGGCCTATCTGGCGCAGGCCCTGCGGCAGACCCCCGGCGGGCGGGTGCTCGTCTACTGCGGCACGCGCAAGGTCACGGAAGAGGTGGCGGCCCAGCTCGAGGGCCAGTTCCCGGGCGTGGGGTACTACCACGCGGGGCTCGCCGCGGAGGAGCGCACGCGCATCCAGGAGGACTTCGCCGCGGGCCGCCTGCGCATCCTCACCGCCACCAACGCCTTCGGGATGGGGATCGATCACCCGGACATCCGGCTGGTCGTGCACTACCAGATGCCGGGCACGCTGGAGGCCACCTACCAGGAGATGGGCCGCGCCGGGCGGGATGGCGCGCCGGCCACCTGCCTGCTGCTCTACGCCAGGAAGGACCGCAGCCTGCAGACGTACTTCATCCGCCAGTCGGGCGCGCCGCCGGAGGTGATCAAAAAGCGCTGGGCGTCGCTCGACGCCATGATCGCCTTTGCGGAGAGCTGGACCTGCCGCCACGCGGGCATCCTCACCTACTTCCGCGATGCCCGGCGCCTGGAGCGCTGCGGCCATTGCGACGTGTGCGACCCGGCCTCGCCCCGCGCCATCCAGCCGCCCCCTTCGCGCGTCATGGGGCGCAAGGCCCGGCCGCCGCGCCAGGAGCGCTGGGCGGCCCAGCTGGGCACGGCCGAGGCGGGGCTGGCCGAACACCTGCGCGCCTGGCGGCAGGGCTTCGCCAAGGAGCACGACCTGCCGGCGTTCCTGGTCTTCAGCGACCGCACCCTGCGCGCGCTGGTGGAGCAGCGCCCGGGCACGCCCAGCGAGCTGCTCGCGGTGCACGGCATCGGCCCGCACAAGGCCGAGCAGTTCGGCGCTGCGCTGCTGCAGGCGCTGGCCGAAGCACCCTGAAGCGCGGCGCGCCGCAGCGGGTGCGCGGAGCGGACGCAGGCCGCACGCCCCGGATTGACGGAACCGCCCCGCCCGGCCCACGCTCTGATTCCATTTCGCATTCGTTCGTGAAATTTTCTGCACCGTAGCGGCACGGCATGCCGTGCCCCTGCTTTCACGAATGAAATGGAAATAGAATAACCGATCGGCGGCAACCCCTGCTCCCGCCTCCTTCAACGCGACAGGCCCCCCATGGAACAACGGCAGCTGGGCAAGCAGGGCCTGCGCAGCTCGGCCATCGCGCTGGGCTGCATGGGCATGTCGGGCAGCTATGGCCCGGCGGACGAGCGCGAGAGCATCGCCACCATCCACCGCGCCCTCGAGCGCGGCGTGACGCTGCTGGATACGGGCGACTTCTACGGCATGGGCCACAACGAGCTGCTCCTCCGCGAGGCCCTGCGCGGCAAGCGCGACCGCGTGCTGCTCTCCGTGAAATTCGGCGCCATGCGCAACTACGATGGGCAGTTCGTCGGGCAGGACACCCGTCCGGCCGCCATCCGCAACTTCCTCGCCTACAGCCTGGTGCGGCTGGGGGTGAGCGAGATCGACTTCTACTTCCCCGCGCGGGTGGATGCGGCCGTGCCCATCGAGGACACGGTGGGCACGCTGGCCGACCTGGTGCAGGAGGGCAAGGTGCGCTACGTGGGGCTCTCGGAGGCGTCCGCGGCGACCCTGGAGCGCGCGCAGCGGGTGCACCCGGTCTCCGCGCTGCAGATCGAGTATTCGCTCTTCACGCGGGACAGCGAGGCCGCGGTGCTGCCCATGACGCGGCGGCTGGGCGTCGGCATCCTCAGCTATGGCGCGTTCTCGCGCGGACTGTTCGCCGGGTCGATCGCCTCACCGGCGCAGATCGGCACGCCCCGCGACATCCGCCGCCACATGCCGCGCTTCCTTGGGGACAACCTGGCGCGCAACCTGGCGCTGCTGGAGCCGCTGCGGGCCTTCGCGGCGCGGAAGGGCTGCAGCGTGGCGCAGCTCTGCGTGGCCTGGGTGCTGGCTCAGGGGCCGGACATCGTCGCCGTCGCCGGCACGTCCCGGCGCGATCACCTGGACGAGAACCTCGCCGCCGCGGAGATCCGCCTCGCGCCGGCCGAGCTGGCCGAGCTGGCGCGCATCGTGCCGCCGGGCGCCGTGGCGGGCGAGCGCTACCCCGCCCCAGGGATGGCCCAGCTCGACCGCTGAGCCGCGCCAACCCCGCAGCGCCGGCCGCCGACGTGCCTGCGCCTCATCCCCCAGCCCCTTCTCCATTCTCATGGAGAAGGGGAGCCGGCCGCGGATTTTCGCACCGTTCCGCTGCAGCACGCTGCCATCCCTTTCCATGACAATGGAGAGGGAAGCCCGCCACAGGCGGGCAGGGCGAGGCTTGAGCGCCGCCGCCAAGCCACCGGCCTGGTCAGCGGCTCCGCCGGGGCCAGTTCATCTAATTCATAGATGCAGAGTCTGCAATCTTTATAGTTTTATAGGATGAGGTTCGCTGCCATACTGGGAGCTATACACGCTGCTTGCGGCGGACAACCGCTGCGGCGGAACGGTTCTCTCATCACAGACGAAGGAGGTGTGGCATGTGGCAGGCAATCTTCACGACCGATCCCGGCTGGAGCGGGTTGGTGCTGCGGCTGGCGCTGGGGATCATGATCTTCCCGCACGGCGCGCAGAAGCTGCTGGGCCTGTTCGGCGGGTACGGCTATAAGGGCACGATGGGCTACTTCACGAAGACCCTCGGCGTCCCCTACGGGTTCGCGGTGCTGGCGATCCTGGCCGAGTTCTTCGGCGGGCTGGGGCTGATCCTGGGCCTCTTCGGGCGCGTCGCCGCCCTGGGCGTCGGGGCGAACATGGTCGTGGCCGCGCTGATGGCGCACCGCCAGAACGGCTTCTTCATGAACTGGACGGGCCAGCAGAAGGGGGAGGGCTACGAGTTCCACCTGCTGGCCGCCGCGATGGCCGTGGCGATCCTGATCCTCGGCAGCGGCGCCTTTTCGGTGGACCTGGCGCTCGCACGCTGGCTGGGCCTGGGCGCCTGACCGGCGCTGGGCTGCAGCGCCCGGCCGCCCGGCTTGCTGCGCGGCGGCGCACGGCCTCCTCGCCTCCGCAGCATCGTGCGGGCGCGGAGGCCGCGCTTTTTCGTGGCCTGCCGCGCCGGCTGCTGGTGTTGTGTCCCTGAAGTAACTCACATCATAAATGGGCCGCGGCATCGCGTTGGACCCCATCCCCCAACCCCTTCCCCGCTAGGCAGGGAAGGGGCCTGGTCGCCGCGAAAGGGTTCGCAAACCCGCGCCCCTCCCTGCTTAGCGGGGAGGGGCCGGCCCGCGCGAGCGGGCCGGGGTGGGGTCCCAGCGAGGCGATCGCGCCCGGCCGTGAAATGACCAAGAAACTGGGGGGACGTCACACTGGTCCGGCTCGGCGTCCTGCCGCGCGGGCTGCTATTCCGGCTCGGCATCCTGCCGAGCCAGGCGCTCCAGCGCGGCGCGGTCCATTTCCAGCAGGCGGTAGTCGTAGTCGTCCGCGCCGAGCTGCGCATACAGGCGGCGCGCCGCGGCATTTCCCGTATCCACGCCCCACCACAGGGAGGCGGCTCCGCACGCCAGCGACTCGCGGGCCAGGGCGGCCATCAGCCGCCGCCCCACGCCATGGGAACGAACGCGCTCCTCCACGAACAGGTCCACGAGCCACAGGCCGCGCGCGGCCAGGTCCGAATTGAAGCACTCGTGGTACATGGCGTAGCCGACCACCGCGCCGTCCAGCTCCGCCAGCAGGCAGGAGAAGGCGGGGTGCGCACCGAAGCCGTCCCGCTCGACGCCTTCGGCGGTGAACAGCGTGTCGTCCATGTCGTGGTGGCGATTCAGGGCATTGGCCATGGCCGCGATGCGGGCGCTGTCGCGTCGCGTGGCCGCTCGGATGTGGACGGAAGGCATGCGGTGGCGCCGGGAGGCGCGGACGGGTGAAGGCACGGTTGACCCGGCGGGGCCGATCGCTCCGCGGGAATCCGGTTACCAGCTACGCTACCAACTACTCTGGCCGCCGCGGCTCGGCAAGCCCCAGGCTTCCCGCCTGCGGCCCCGCGCCGATCACGGTCCGGCAGGCCGCACCTCCCGCACGCCCATGCGGAAGGCCAGCGCGGACAGCACCAGGATGCCGGCAATGAGGGCGAAGGGCGCCCGGAAGTCCTGCCCGCCGAACCAGCCGATCAGCAGCCCGGCCAGCAGCGGCCCGGAGGCATGGCCCACGTCGAAGATGGTGCCGAAGGCGCCCATGGCCGAGCCCAGGTGCCGCTCGTCGCACAGGTCCGCCACCAGCGCCGAGGCGGAGGAAGTCACCACCGCTTCCCCGCCGCCGAACACCATCGCCAGCGCCAGCAGCGCCGGGAAGCTGTGCGTCCAGGGGATCAGTGCGAAGGGCACGGCGCAGGCGAAGATGCCCCAGAAGATGAGCGCCGGCCGCCCGTGCCGGTCCGACAGGCCGCCGAGCACCGGCTTGGCCGCCAGCACGACGATCACCTGCACCGCCCACAGCAGGCCGGCGTGGAAGGCGGTCAGGCCGGCAATGTAGACCACGTAGATGGGCAGGAACGCCTCCAGCGCCCCCAGCGCGAGGTTCTGCACGCCCTCCATGTTGCTCGTGAGCAGGATGCGCCGGTCCAGCAGGATCTGCCGCACGGCCCGCGCGAAGGCGCGTCCCGCGCCGCGCAGCGTGGGCGGATCGGGCGAGGGCGCCGGCGGCGGCAGGCCGCGCAGCGCCCACAGCGCGATGCCCAGCGCGGCCATGCCCAGCGCCGCCACGACGGCATAGATGACGCGGAAGCGCGTGAGGTCCGCATCGCCGGCCGCGCCGCCCTGCAGCGTGAGCAGCAGCCCGCCCAGCGGCGCCCCGATCAGGTTGCCCAGCACGGTGACGGAGGAGAACCAGGACAGCAGCTCCGCGCGCCGGCTGCCTGCCGCGGCCACCACCACCGCCATGGCCACCGGCCCGTAGATGGCTGTGGCGAACCCGTGCAGGAAGCGCACGAGGATCAGCGCGGGATACGAGGAGACCCACAGGTAGGCCAGCGGCACGAAGGCGAACACCGCCAGGCCCGCGTACAGCGCGCGCACCCGCCCGTACACGTCCGAGAGCACGCCGGCGGGCATCTTGAAGAACACGCCCGTGACCGTGGAGATGGCCACGGCCAGCCCCACCTCCGCCGGCCCCGCCCCCAGCACGGCGGCGAACAGCGCCAGCACCGGCGTGCGCGCCAGCCCGTAGGAGGCACGCGCCAGGAAGCCGACGGCACACAGGCCGGCCAGGGTGGCCGGCAGCCCGGATGGACGGTAGCGCACAGGAACTCCGCAGGGACGCAGGTCACCGAATCTACAGCGGACGCGCGGGAAAGGCGATGGGAGGCGCGCGGCCCGCTGCCGTGGCAGAGCGGACAGCACCGGGGCCGCCGGGCTAGGGCTGGGGCGGGCGCCGCTCCCGAACCCGTGCTGTCGGTTCGCCCCGCGAGCGGGGCTCACGGCATGGAGCACCGCTCCCTGTGCCCCTTTCACATCAAGCATTTGCGCGGCTGCAATGCAGCCGCGCAAAAACAAAGGGGGAGCG
>JBGOUY010000217.1:0-7773 GCA_041477795.1 bacterium | reverse complement strand
CTTGAGGTAGGCCAGCGTGCGCTCGTCCACGGGGAAAAAGCCCATCGTGGCCCCGTACTCCGGCGCCATGTTGGCCAGCGTGGTGCGGTCGGCCAGGGTCAGGCTGCGCAGGCCGGGGCCGTAGTACTCGACGAATTTGCCCACCACGCCCAGCTCGCGCAGCGCCTGCGTGGCGTGCAACACGAGGTCCGTGGCCAGCACGCCGTCCTTGAGCCGGCCGGAGAGCCGCACGCCCACCACCTCCGGCGCCAGCATGTAATAGGGCTGGCCCAGCATGGAGGCCTCCGCCTCGATGCCGCCCACGCCCCAGCCCAGCACGCCCATGCCGTTGACCATCGTCGTGTGGGAGTCCGTGCCGAGCACGGAATCCGGGAACGCCACCTTGCCCCGCTTGCCGTCCGCCGCGGTCTGCACCACGCGCGCCAGGTATTCCAGATTCACCTGGTGCACGATGCCGGTGGAGGGCGGGACGACCAGCAGGTTGTCGAAGGCCTTCTGGCCCCACTTGAGGAACTCGTAGCGCTCCCCGTTGCGCTCGAACTCGCGCTTCTCGTTCTTCTCCAGGGCATCCTTGCTGCCGAAGTAGTCGATCTGCACGGAGTGGTCGATCACCAGCTCGGTGGGGATGAGCGGATTGATGCGCTTGGGCCGGCCGCCCAGGCTCTTCATGGCCCCGCGCATGGCGGCCAGGTCCACGATGGCCGGCACGCCCGTGAAGTCCTGCATCAGCACGCGACCCACCATCAACGGCACTTCCCCCTGCGCGGTCGCCTTGCCGCTCCAGGCGGCCAGGGAGCGCACGTCCTCCTCGCTCACCAGGCCGTTGCCGGCGTGCCGCAGCACCGATTCCAGCAGGATGCGGATCGAATAGGGAATCCGCGCCAGGGTGCACAGGCCGGCTTTTTCCAGCGCGTCGAGGCGGTACAGGGAGACGGTTCCGGCGGCGGTCTTGAGGGTGTCGCGGGCGTGAAACGGATCGGCGTGCGCCATATGCTCTCTCGGGGTCTGCGGTCGGTCGGACGGGACGGTGCAGCCCGGGGCTGAGGCTCCCCGGGTGTCAGGGGTCGTGCCGGGAGCGCCCTCCGCCGGCCCTTGGCCGGACGCGCTCCCTGCACGGCGAGGCCCGCTGTTGCGGCCCTCGCCGTGCGGCGGCATGCGCTCTTAACATAGCCTTGGGCAAATCAAATGGGAAGGAACGCAGCCGCTCCCCCATTGAGCTAGGCGGGCGAATCGGGCTATACCTTGCCTTGCCCGGAAACACCGCCTTTCCCGGATGCACCACGACGATGCGGCCCGTCCTCGCAGGCATTGGCCGAGCGCGCGACCCGCAACGGCCAACCGGCCATCCCGACGACGCAGGAGCAAGCAGCCGATGAAGACCATCGACATCAAGGGCAACAAGGAAACCATCATCGAACGCTCGGACTATCCCCAGGCCAAGTGCAAGCGCATCCTGGCCAAGGAGGTCACGACGATCCTGGGCTACGGCCCGCAGGGGCGCGGCCAGGGCCTCAACATGCGCGACCAGGGCTACAACGTGACGATCGGCCTGCGCAAGGGCCGCTCGTGGGAGCGCGCGCTGGAAGATGGCTGGGAGGAGGGCAAGAACCTGGTGAGCATGGAAGAGGCCGCCGAGCGCGGCACCATCATCCAATACCTGATCTCCGACGCCGGCCAGATTTCCAACTGGCCCATGGTGAAGAGCTACCTGAAGGAAGGCGATGCGCTGTACTTCTCCCACGGCTTCGGGATCGTCTACAAGGATCAGACGAACATCATCCCGCCGGACAACGTGGACGTGATCATGGTGGCGCCCAAGGGCAGCGGGCTTTCCCTGCGGCGGCTGTTCGAGGCGGGCCAGGGCATCAACTCCTCCTATGGCGTGTACTAGGACTACACCGGGCGCGCGCGCGAGCGCTGTCTGGCCACGGCCTTCGCCATCGGCTCGGCGCACATCTTCGAGACGACCTTCGAGCACGAGGTGTACAGCGACCTCACCGGCGAGCGCTGCGTGCTGATGGGTCTGATCGAAGGCGCCTTCCGCGCGCAGTTCAACGTGCTGCGGCGCCACGGGCACTCGGCCTCCGAGGCCTTCAACGAGACGGTGGAAGAGGCCCTCATGAGCCTGTATCCGCTCATCAACGAGCGCGGCATGGACTGGATGTACGCCAACTGCTCGGCCACGGCGCAGCGCGGCGCGCTGGACTGGGCGCCCAAGTTCCAGCAGGTGCTCGAGCCGGTGATCGAGCAGGTCTACCAGCGCGTGCGCGAAGGCAAGGAGACGGCCATCGCCATCCAGACCAACTCCCGCGCCGACTACCGCGAGCAGCTCGAGAAGGAGCTCAAGGTGATCGACGAGTCCGAGCTGTGGACCGCCGGCCGCGTGCTGCGGCCCCTGCGGCCCGGCCAATAGCCGGGCGCAGCGAAAGCCCGCGCCCGGGGCAGTAGCCCGGCGCAGCCAGAACCCGCGCGCGGCGCAGTAGCCGGGCGCAGCCAGCACCCGCGCCCGGGCCAGTCGCCGGGCGCCGGGGCAGGCTGGGGGGCGGCGCCGCCCGCCCCGCCCGCACTCGCCTCCGCATGCACCGTCCACACGCCAGAGCCCACATGCCCTCCGCCGCCACCGATGCCATCGCCCGCCGGCTGGCCGCCCTGCGCGAGCGCATGGCCGCCCAGCACATCGACGTGTACCTGGTGCCCTCGGCCGACGAGCACCAAAACGAGTCCCTGTCCCCCCACAAGCGGCGCCGCGAGGCGATCAGCGGCTTCACCGGCTCCGCCGGCGACGTGGCCGTCAGCGCGGACAGCGCGCACCTGTTCGTGGATTCGCGCTACCACATGCAGGCCGGGCTGGAGGTGGATGCGGCGCTCTTCCAGGTGCACCGCTTCGGCCTGGCGGGGGAGCTGGAGCTGGCCGAGTGGCTGAGCGCCCACGAGGCCGCGCAGGGGCCGCTGCAGGTGGGCTACGATCCGTTCCTGCTCAGCGTGCGCGGCGCGGAGCGGCTCGCCGCGGCGCTCAAGCGCGAGGGCTCGCGGCTCGTGCCCATCCCCGGCAACTGGATCGACGCGGTGTGGGAGGGCCGCCCGCAGGCGTCGGCCTCCGCCGTCTTCGCCCTGCCCGATGCGCTGGCCGGGGAGAGCGTCGCGGACAAGCTGGCCCGCGTGCGCGCCGCCATGGCCGAGGCCGGCGCGGACGCGCTGGTGCTGACCAAGCTGGACGAGGTGGCCTGGCTCACCAACCTGCGCGGCCACGACGTTCCCTACAACCCGGTCTTCCAGGCCTACGGGGTGCTGGAGGCCGAGCGCGCCACGTGCTTCACGGACAATCCCGTGCCGCCCGCGCTGCGCCAGACGCTGGAGGGGCGCATCGCCTTCGCGCCCTACGGCGCGCTGGGCGAGGCGGTGCGCGCCCTGGCCGCGCAAGGCCGGCGGCTCTGGCTGGACCCGGCCGGCACCACCCAGGGCCTGCAACTGCTGGCCGAGGGCGCCCAGGTGCTCGGCCGCTCGCCCAACCCGGTGGCGGCCATGAAGGCCATCAAGAACCCGGTGGAGATCACCGTCAGCCGCGAGGCGCACCTGCGCTCCGGCAGCGCCAAGGTGCGCTGCTTGGCCGACCTGGCGGCGCGCCTGCTGGAGGGTGAGCGCACCAGCGAGGCGGACGTGGCCCGGCTGCTGGAGGAGGAATACGCGCGGGAGGAGGGCTACACCGAGCTGAGCTTCAACACCATCGCCGCCTTCGGGGCCAACGGCGCCATCGTGCACTACGGCACGCCCGATCCCGACGCCGTGTTGAGCGGGGGCGGCATGCTGCTGGTGGATTCCGGCGTGCAGATCGTGGGCGCCACCACGGACGACACGCGCACCATCGCCATCGGCACACCCGATGCCAGGCAGCGCGAGCGCTACACGACGGTGCTGCGCGGGCACATCCGGCTGGCGCTGCAGATCTTCCCGGAGGGCACGACGGGGCAGATGCTCGATGCCCTGGCGCGCTCGCCGCTGTGGAACGAGGGCCTGGACTTCGGGCACGGCACCGGCCACGGCGTGGGCGCCTACCTGAACGTGCACGAGGGCCCGCAGAGCATCAGCAGCCGGGGCAGCGTCCCGCTGGAGCCGGGCATGATCGTCTCCAACGAGCCGGGCTACTACCGCGCCGGGTGGGGCGGCATCCGCCTGGAGAACCTGTACGTGGTGGAGGAGGCGCTGGGGCTGCCCGGCCATCCGGGCGGCAAGCGCTGGCTGCGTCTGTCCCCCCTCACGGCGCTTCCCTTCGACCGCAGGCTGATCGACTGGCCGCGCCTGGCGCCCGAGGAGCGCCAGTGGCTGACGGACTACCACGCCTGGGTGGAGCGCAACCTCGCCCCGCGGCTGGAGGCGCCGCACCGGCACTGGCTGCACGCGGCCTGCGCGCCGCCTTCCGGCCGCTAGCGTTGTGTCCCTGAAGTAACTTACATAATAAATGGGCAGCGGCATCGCGTTGGACCCCATCCCCCAACCCCTTCCCCGCTAGGCAGGGAAGGGGCCTGGTCGCCGCGAAAGGGTTCGCAAACCCGCGCCCCTCCCTGCTTAGCGGGGAGGGGCTGGCCCGCGCGAGCGGGCCGGGGTGGGGTCCCAGCGAGGCGATAGCGCCCGGCCGTGAAATTACCAAGAAACTTGCGGGACATCACACTAGCCGGGGGGCGGGCCGAGCCCGGGCCGGGCCGCTGCTACGCCTGGCCTTCGGCGGGCGCGTCTCCTGCCAGGGAGCCGGGGCGCTCGGCGGCGGGCTCCGCCGCGCTGCGCGGCAGCCACACGGTGAGCGTCGTGCCGGGTTGCCCCTCATTGGGCCGTGCGACGAGGGTGCCCCCGTGCCGCTCCACCCACAGCCGGGCCGTGGAAAGCCCGATCCCGACGCCCTCCCCGCCGAAGTCGAACAGGCCGCTGCCGTGGTGCAGGGTATCGCGCAGCGTGACGAAGGGCTCGAACATCCGCTCGTATTGGCCCTCCGGCACGCCGACGCCCATGTCCTGGATCACCAGCTCGATCCCCTTGTCGCGCCGATCGAGCCACACGTCGATGCGGGAGCCATCGGGGCTGGCCTTGATGGCATTGATCAGCAGCTCCTCCACCACCCCTTCGATCTTCTCCACGTCCCACAGGCACGCCTCCGGATCGGCACACCCGGGCCATACGACGATCTCCAGGCGCCGCTTGGCGACGAAGGGGCGCAGGCGCTCGGCCACGCGCCGGCACAGCTCGCTGGGGATCACGGCCCGCAGCTCCAGCGGGAACTCCGTGGTCTCGCTCGCCCGCAGCAGCAGCAGCGCCCGCTCCACGATCTGCTGCAGCCGCTCGATCGACGCGCCCATGTGCTGCGCGAGGGAGGCGCGCGTCTCCTGCCCGCCGCCCAGCGTGAGCGAGTGGAAGCCCGACAGGAGCGAGAGCGGCGTGCGCAGCTCGTGGCCCAGCACCCGCAGCGCATCGGCCCGGAAGCGCGAGACGCGCGCCAGTTCCTGGTTCTTGTCCTCCAGCTCCTGCGTGCGCTTGCGCACCTTGTCCTCCAGTTCCGCGTTGACGTTCTGCAGCCGCTCCAGGAGCTGGCGGTTCTCCCGCTCCAGCATCCGGCGCGAGAGGGCCGACTCCACGTCGAAGAGAAACTGATCCATGTTGTGGATCGGCTTCACCAGGAAGTTGGAGATGTTGTAGTTCTCGCGGGCGGACAGCGCCTGCGGCAGGTCGCCGAAACCGGTCAGGATGATGAAGGCGCAGTCGTAGCCCTCCTGCCGCAGGTGCCGCAGCAGCTCGAGGCCGTCCATGCGGGGCATCATCAGGTCGGAAATGATCAGATCGATCCCCGCCCGGCGCACGATGTCCAGCGCCATCGCGCCGTCCTCGGCGAAGTAGACCTCGTGGTGAAGGGACTCGATCATGCGGGAGAGCATGATGCGGATGGGCAGGTCGTCGTCGGCGATCAGAATCTTGCTCACCGTCATCCCGCGGCACTGTTGGAGCAGGTAGAAGCGGACAGCCAGCCGTGCAACCCACCGCGTAGCCCTGTGCAGCAAGCAGCCCCCCTGGGTCCGAACCAGGGACGGCTAACGGATGGCGCGCCTCGTGCGAGCCGGCCTCCGTGCCGGGCTGAGTTTCGCAATACAGGGGCGGGGCCGCCCAAGAAAAGGGGGTGTCGACGGGCATCCGTGGCCCGCAGATTCAAGGCAGCGGCCATTTCGCAAGGCAGAGCAGCCCGCGCGGTGAGAATGGCCGGACACGCGCTTGGTGATGCGTTAGAGTAGAAGAAAATGGACCCTTTCGTCAACGGGGGCGCCGCCCCACCCCGCCGCCGTGCCGCCCATGAGCGACTGGCTTTTCGTCTACGGCACGCTGCGCCGCGCCTGCGCCCATCCCCTGCAGCGGCTGCTGGCGGAACACGCCCAGCCGGCGGGCCTGGCCTGCTTTGCCGGCCGCCTGTTCGACCTGGGCCGCTATCCCGGCGCCGTGCCCGACGCGGCCGCCCATCCGCCCGTGCGGGGCGAGCTGTACCGCCTGCCCGATCCGCACGCGCTGCTGCCCCTGCTGGATCGGTATGAAGGTTGCACGGATCGCAATGATCCCGCCGCGGAATACCGCCGGGAGCGGCGGATCGTAGTGCAGGAGGCGGGGCCGGCCGTCTCCGCCTGGATCTACTTGTACAACCGGCCGATCGGCGCCCTGCGGCCCATTGCCAGCGGGGACTACCTGCAACGGCGAGCGGCCCCCGTGGCCCGGCCGGAGGGGGCGGCGCACGGCCCGACGCCCCGCAGGTGCTGGACGGACGCGACCCTATTCTGGATGCAGGCCCTGCGATGACCCTTCGATTGCCACCGATCGCACCGATCGCCCGGATGGCGGCATGGCTGCTGCTCGCCGCAGCGTTGGCCAGCCCCTTGCCGGCGCAAACGGCGAGCTGCCTCACCGTCCCCACCTGCATGGCGCAACTACGCTTCGGCGAGACGCGCCCCCTGCGCGAGCTGGCCGCCCAGCTGCTCGGGGAGCAGGGCGACCCGGCGGCGATCCCCGTGCTGGCCACCGCCCTGGCCCAGGACGATGGGGAGTTCGTGCGCATCTACGCCGCGCAGGCCCTCGGGCGCATCGGCACGATCAACGCCGTGGAGCCGCTCACCAAGGCGCTGGCCGATGACAAGCGCGAGCTGGTGCGCGAGTCGGCCGCCCAGGCGCTGGGCGCCATCCGGGCGCGGGACGCGGTGACCCCGCTCGCGGTGGCGCTGCAGAAGGACCCCTCGTGGCCCGTGCGGGCCGCCGCGGCCATGGCACTGGGGGAGCTGTCCCCGACGAGCGCCGCGGCCCGCGCGCTGTCCGTGCAACTCCTCAACGACGGCCGCAGCGAGGTGCGCATCCAGGCCGCCGAGGCCATCGCCCGCCTGAAGGCCAAGGAGGCGGTCAACGCCCTGGCCAAGTCCCTGCACGACGACCCGGCCCCGCAGGTGCGCAGCACCGTGGCCATCACGATGGCCGTGGTGGATGGCGAGGCGGTGGACAAGGCGCTGCTGGCCGCGCTGCTGGAGGAGCGCGACCGCGGCGTGCGGCGCACGGTCGCCGAGACGATGGGCAAGCGCAAACGCGAACCGGTCGCCGCCGGCCTCGCGCGCACGCTGCAGGTGGACTCCGCCATCGAGGTGCGGCAGGCGGCCGCGACCGCGCTGGGCCGGATCGGCGGCGCGCTGGCCCGCGATGCGCTGACCTACTTTGCCGCCAACTCGATCTTTCCGCAGGTGCGTCGGGCCGCGCAGGATGCGCTGG